>CAZLMZ010000185.1:1854-6955 GCA_964560475.1 uncultured Anaerolineae bacterium | reverse complement strand
CAGGGGCGCACCGTGCCTTGCCAAAACCATCTCTTTCAAGTATGATCGGGAGCCTAATCCACGGTGAGGAGTAGGTATGCCTGACGTCATCCTAGTCTATCCCCGTACGCTGTGGGACATACGGAACGTGACCACGCGCCTCCCGCTGGCGGCGCTCTACATCGGCACCGTGCTGCAGGAGCACGGTTACTCGGTGCAGGTGATCGACCAGCGCGTCGATTCGGATTGGGCAGAGACGCTGCGTGAGGCGCTGCACGAGCGCCCGTTGTGGGTCGGGATCAGCGCGATGACGGGCCGGCAGATCCACTGGGGACTGGAGGCAGCGCGCCTCGTGCGCGACGCCGACGAGAGCGTGCCGATCGTGTGGGGCGGTGTGCATCCGACCATCCTGCCCGAGCAGACCCTTGCCCATCTACTGGTCGACGTCGTCGCCGTGGGCGAGGGCGAGATGACCGCGCTCGAGCTGAGCGAGGCGCTGCGGGAACGCGGCACGCGGGAGGCGGGCCGGGACAAGAACCTGACGCCCACCGTGATCGGGGCCATTGCCGGCCTGGTTTGGGAGCACGAAGGGCGGGTCATTCGCAACGCACCGCGCTATTACACGCCGATGGACGAGTGGCCCCTGCTCGACTATCGCCTGGTCGACGTCGAAAGCTACATCCTGTCCGAGGTACCTGGCGAGCGATCGCTGCAGATCACGACCAGCCGCGGCTGTCCTTTTCACTGCGGCTACTGCTACCTGACCGTGGTGCCCGATGGGCGCCGCTACCGCGCCGAAAAGCCCGAGCGCACGGTCGACCGGATCGAGCGCCTGCAGCGCGAGTTCAACCTCAACGCGATCCACATCATCGATGACGAGTTCTTTACCCGGCGCGACCGCGCGCGCCGGGTGTGTGAGCTGCTCCTCGATCGCGGGATCGAGGTCACGCTGCGCACCAACTGCCGCATCGATTACGTGGATCGCATGTCGCTGGAGGATCTGCAGCTTTTTCGCAAGGCCGGGTTCAGGCACCTGTACCTGGGCGCCGAGTCGGGCAGCGACCGCGTGCTCAAGTTCATCCAGAAGGACATCACGCGCGAGCAGATCGTGCACGTCAACCAAAAGCTCAAGGTCGTCGGCATCGCGCCCAAGTTCAGTTTCATGGGCGGGTTTCCTACTGAGACGGTGCACGAGGTCAGGGACACGATCCGGCTCATGGCCCGGCTGGTGCGCGACAATCCGCATGCCTATACCACGCCGGTGCAGCTCTACAGCCCCTACCCGGGCACAGACCTGTACGACTATTGCGTCGAGCAGGGCATGTCTGTTCCCCAGGACCTGGAGGGCTGGGCCGAGTCGGGCTGGGAGCACATTGACTATTCGTGGTTGTCGTCGGAAGAAGAGGCCTTTCTGCAAAAGGCGGCCTATTTCACTTTCTTTCTCGACGGCAAGACCGTGCCCGAGTCGACCAGCTCCTGGCCGCTGCGCCTGGCTGCCAGGTTCTATGGCTGGCTGGTGCGAGCGCGGATCTCACTCGACTTTTTCCGCGCCATGCCCGAGGTGCGCCTGATCAAGTGGGCGCTGGCAAACAGCAAATGAGGATGCGGTGGGCTGCCGTGCCCCTGCTCCTCTGTGCGCTGCTCCTGTTCCAGGCAGGCTGCCAGAAGACGGATCCCTCGCTGCAGCGCGTCCAGCAAGCGGGACAGTTGCGCGTGGGACTGGACCCGAGCTGGCCCCCTTTCGAATACGCCAACGAGGAGGGCGAGATCGTGGGGTTCGACGTGGACCTGGCGCACGCCATCGGCCAGCACCTGGGGGTGGAGGTGCAACTGGTCGTCAGTGGCTGGGAGGGGCTCTATGCCGCGCTGGCGGTGGGCCAGTTCGACGCGATCCTCTCGGCGCTGCCCTACGATTCGTGGCGCACGCAGGAGGTGGCCTACTCGACTTCCTATTTCAACGCCGGCCCGGTGATCGTCGTGTCGCCCGGCGGGGAGGTCTCGGCGGAGCGGGACCTGGACGGCAGGGCAGTCCACGTGGAATTCGGCAGCGAGGGCGACGTGCAGGCGCGCCGCCTCCAGCACAAGATGCCCGCGCTCGAAACGGTGCCGCACGACACGCCGCAGGAAGCGCTGCATGCAGCGGCGGCAGACCCGGCGAGCGCTGCCATCGTCGATGCGGTCAGCGCGCGCCTCTATATCCGCGACGACCCAGGCCTGCGGATCGTGGGCGGCCCGCTCTACGACGAGTCCTACGTGATCGCCGTGCCGTTGGAGGGACGTTCGCTGCAGCGCGCGATCGATGGTGCGTTGACCGAGATGCGCGAGAGCGGCGAGCTGGAGAGGCTGCTCGACCGGTGGCTGTAGCGGATGAGGACCGCATGCCGGTAGCGCACGTGCAGCGATCTCGGCAGCGAGATGGCCTGGTCGCCCGCGCGCAGTCGCGCTGGGCCGGGCTGTGGCAGCGGGCTGGCCCGTGGCCTGCCCTGCTGGTCAGCGGCACGTTGATCGCTGTATGCTATGGTTTCGCTCTCCGCCTCCCCTTCTACTTTGACGACCTGCCCGTCTTTTCCTGGCTCAGCGACCGCAGCCTGGTCGAGCTGTGGACGGGCGGCAGCGACAATGGCTACTATCGCCCGCTGACGTTTACCGTCTATATGATGGGCCGCCTCCTTCCCATGGGAACGCAGCAGGTGGTGCTGCACGGCGCGAACGTGCTGCTCCACTGGCTGAATGCTATCCTGGTCATGCTGGTCGCCAGGCGGATCGGGGATGGCGAGCGGATGTCGCTTACGGGAACGCTGGCGGGGGCGCTGTACGCTGTGTTCCCGTTTCTGTACCGCGCCGTGCCGTGGGTGACGGCGATGCCGCACATGCTCGTCGTGACGCTGACCTTGCTGGCGGCGTATGCGGCGCTGCGTGCTGAGCCGGAGGGCAAAACAGGCTGGTGGCTGGTCAGCGTGCTGGCGACTGCCCTGGCGCCCTTTGCCCACGAGAGCGGGCTTACCTGTGGCATCATCGTCGGGGGGGTGATCTGGATCCGCCACGGCATCTGGCACAGGCGGCGCATGGCCTGGGTCGCGCTGGGAGGAGTGCTGAACCTCGGCGCGCTGCTGCTGCGCATGCAGTTGCCGGGAATCGGGTCCTTCAAGATCGACGGCCTGAGCAGTTGGTTCGAGAACATCATGTTCTTCCTGCACGGCCTGGTGTACCCGGTAGGGACGGCGATCGGGTGGCTAGTCCACCAGCGTGGCTGGCACGACTTTACGCTCGTGATCGTCTCTGCGCTCGGTTTGGCTGCGATGCTGATCGTGTCGGCCGTACACACCAGGCGGTGGCGCTGGATCGCCATCGCGCTGTGGTGGTGGTTCTGGGGATCGCTTCCCGCTGCACTCCGATTTGGATATCTCGGGCTGATCAACTCGCCGCGCTTCTATGCGCTGGGTGGCGTGGGGATCGTGATCCTGTGGGCGTACACAGTCGCCTCGCTGGGCCAACTCGTGCGCCGCAGGTGGGGCCAGGTACTGGCCTGGAGTGCGTGCGCGGCGGCGATCATCGTACCCAACCTCTCCTACCTGGGCGCGGAGCGTGAGCTGCACCGGCAGTTGTTCGGCGTCTACCAGCAGATCCTGGATGGGGCAAAAGAGGCGGGCAACGAGCCCCTGGGCTGCGTCAATCTGCCCGCGTGGCTGGCGCCGCGCCACCAGACCTATGCGCTGAGCAAAGACGGCGTGATCGCGCTCCCCCTCTATACCAACGCGCGCGAGTTCCTCGGCATCAACGGGGCAGCGATCCAGGCCGATAACGTGATGTTTGTGCACACGCTGTACAATCCCGAGCCCTACTCTTTCGGCTATCACGGCGATTGGCCCGACTGGGGCCAGATGCGCCAGTTTGCGCTGCAGCACCGCAGCGTCTGGCAGGTCAGGTATCAGGATGGGCGGCTCGTGGCCTTGCCGGTCGGATCGATGCTGGCGAGCGATGTATCTCCGGGCGAGCAAGTCGCCCAGTTCGAGGGCGGCCCCGTGCTCGAGTCGGCTTACGTGCAGGCATCTGGGCCAGGACACTGGGCGCTCTTCCTCGACTGGCTGGCCGCTGGCCCGGTGGACGCGCAGGCGTTCGTTCACGTCGTCGATCGGAACGGTGCCATGGTCCTCCAGGCCGATGGCGCAGCGCTGGGGGGCATGGTGCCGATGTCGATCTGGCAGGCGGGCGATCGGGTCCACGACGTGCGGCATCTCTACCTGCCAGAGCAGGGCGGCCCATACACGGTGTTGGTCGGTGTGTTCGATGGCAGTGGGCGCTTGGCCGCCTTGGCCGATGATGTTCGCGCCGCCGACGATGCCGTGCCTGTGGCGACCATTGATCGCCAGTGAAAGGGATAGCGCAACCGTGAACTGGATGGTTGTTGATCGATGGTGAGTGAATCGTGGTGGCTGCTGGTCATCTTGCTCGTGGTGGGCAGCCTGATCGTGCACAGCGACGTCCTGGCGTTCCTGGCCCTGTTGCTCGTGCTGGGATCGGTCGTGGCTGCGGTCTCTTACCACTACTGCCTGCACGGGGTGACCTACCGCCGCCGCCTCGGCGACGAGCGCATCTTTGCCGGGGAAGAGACAGAGCTGGCGATCGAGGTCCGCAACGCCAAGCCGATGCCCCTGGCCTGGCTGCTGGTGCGCGACGCGCTGCCGGAAGGGCTGTCGCTGGTGGTCGAGGATCGGAGTGAGGGGAACGAGATCGAGACCTCGCCTGCGGTCTTGCGCGACGTGCTCGTCCTGCGCTGGTACGAGTCGGTGGAGCGCGCCTACCGCGTGCGCGGCTATCGACGCGGCATCTATACCTTTGACCGGGCGGAACTTGCTTCGGGCAGCCTGTTCGGGCTCGAACAACGACAGGCGCAGGTCGACCGGATCGACCGCCTGATCGTCTATCCCAAGGTCGTGCCCGTCGACGAGCTCTTGCTCCCTTTCGAGCGGCCTGCGGGCCCGGCGGCGCCGCGGCGCCGCATCGTTGAGGACCCGCTGCGCATGGCCAGCGTGCGCGAGTACGTGCCGGGGGACAGCGTTCGCCACATCCACTGGAAGGTCAGCGCCCATCGCAACGAGCTGCAGACCAAGGTCTTTGACCC
>CAZLMZ010000185.1:0-1754 GCA_964560475.1 uncultured Anaerolineae bacterium | reverse complement strand
CTGCTGACGGTGGGGGATCGCAGGCCAAACGTACCAGAGCAGTTCACGACCTATCACCTCGGGGGCCGAGATGCCTGGCATCAACTGGAAACGCTGGCAGTGGCTTGACGACGGGGTCATTCCCGTCGCGTTGGCCCTGTCCTACGCGGCGTGGGCCTACCCGGCCTTTGCCGCTTATATGCGCGACCCGCTCAGCGGCGTCCAGAACGCGGGGTTCACCTTCTGGCTGTGCCTGGGCCTGCTGCTCAGCGCGACGGCGGCGGGCAAGGTTGCCGCACGTACCGAGCGCGGGGCCATCTTGGTCGTGGCCGGTGGGTTTGCCGCGCCCGCCCTCTCCCTGGGCGCGGTGATTGTGCCGTGGCTCGATCGTCCCGATCCGTGGCTGCACGACCCGCCGCTGCTGCGCGCGATCGCCGCGGCCACAGTCTGTGCACTGCTCCTATGGTGGCGTGGCACGCGCCTGGCCTATGCCGACCACCACGAAGAGACGATGCGGACCTTTACCGTCGGCATCCTCGCCATGGCGGCGATGGTCGTACTGGCGCACGTGCGCCACGGCCCGGCCTCGCCGAGCGAGGCCGGGCAGATGGCGTGGTTGTTTGCGCTCTTGTTCACCGTCGCGGTCGGGTTCATGCTGCTGATGTTCTCGATGTTCGTACGCGTGGATCCACGCCGGATCGTGTCGGGCGAGGAAGCGGTCGTAGCCGTGCTGGTGGTGCTGGGGTCAGGCATGCTGCCTGTTGGGCCGCCGCCGGAAGCATTGAGCGGCCCGATCGTGTTGCTGGTCTTTGCCGGGCTGCTGGCGCGATCGATGCTCGGTCTCTCCTGGGTGCTCAATACGCAGCGCGGGCGCGGGAGCGTGCGCCTGCGCATCGAGCCGGGCTGGCTGGCCGTGATCCTGGGTTTGGCCGGCGCGATCGTCCTGCTCGGCCTGGGCCTGGGCCAGATCCTGACGCCCGGCGTCGTCCGGGCCGCGCTGCGTGGACTGAGCTTGCTGCTGCTGCCCCTGGTGGCGATCCTGGCCTTTGTGACGATGGGAGCGATATGGGTGGTGGTGCGCGTGCTGACGCTGATCTTTTCCAGGCTCGGGCTGCAGTTCAACGCGCCCCAAGAGCCGCCGCCCCCGCCGGAAGGCGTCCCCGACTGGACGCTCAACCTGCCGCCGCTGGCGCGCGGAGGGCTCGGGACGCTCGTCGCCATCCTCCTCCTGGCGCTGCTCGGCTGGGCCCTCTACCGCCTCGCGCGGCGGCTGTACGCGCGCAGGAGCGCATTGATCCCGGCGGCAGAGCGTCGCCAGGCCCTGTTCTCGCTCGAGCTGCTGCAGGCGCAGGTGCGCCACGCACTGGGGCGCGTGCGGCGTCGCAGGGGCAGCCCTTTCGTGCCGCTCGATCGGGATTCGGCGGCGCGGCGCGCGGTGCGGACGGCCTACCGGCGGGTCCTGCGCCGCGCGATCGGGCAGGGCACGCCCCGGACTCGATCCGAGACGCCGCGCAGCTATGCCGAGACGCTCGCCCGCCTTTCTCCCCCTGTGCGGTCACTGCTGCGAGCCCTGACCGCGGCCTACGAAGCCGCGCGCTATGGTACTGCAGCGCCGAGCCGCGAGGAGGTACGCGCGGCAGAAGCGGCTGCACAGCAGATCGAGGGGGCACTGCGCAAGGTAGGCCGCGCGGGCGAGGGGGGCGAGGAGGCAGAGCGCGAGCTCAACGGCGACCGAACTCGCGCTCCATCCAGGTCTGGCTGAGCAGGATCATCGT
>CAZLMZ010000184.1:0-7050 GCA_964560475.1 uncultured Anaerolineae bacterium | reverse complement strand
CAGTATTGCCTATCGCCCGGCATGCCGGTATAATGTGAGCAGGTCAACCGTTCCCCTACGGAGTGCGATGATGAACCCTATTCTCCCGATCCAGCACTTTGTCCCTGACGTCGAGGCGCGGCAGTGGCAAGATGGCCGCATGTACCTGTACGGTTCCTACGACATCAGCGGCCGGACCTCCTACTGCAGCTGGGAATACCGCGTTTTCTCCTCCGCGGATCTGATCCACTGGGAGGATCACGGCGAAAGCTTTCGCTCAGCCCCTCCGGACGCGAGCGTGACCTGGACCGACGCGCCGCTGTACGCGCCGGACTGCATCTACTACAACGGGCGCTACTACCTGTTCTTCTGCAACGCCGGCAACAGGGAGGGCGTGGCCCAAAGCCTCGCCCCAACCGGGCCGTTCACGAACGCCGTCCCGATGGAGGGTGCGGACGGTGACGCCATCGACCCGGCAGTGCTGGTGGATGACGACGGCCAGGTCTATTACTACTGGGGCCAGTTCCACATGCGCGGCGCCAAGCTGCGCCCCGATTTATGCGGCATCCAGCCCGAAACGCTGTGTACCGACCTGATCGACGAGGCCGGGCACGGCTTCCACGAAGGGGCCTCGATCCGCAAGCGTAACGGCATCTACTACCTGGTCTATGCCGACATTAGCCGCGGCCGGCCCACCTGCCTGGGCTACGCCACCAGTCCATCCCCCCTGGGGCCCTTTACCAAGCGCGGCATCCTCGTCGACAACACGGGCTGTGACCCGGAGACCTGGAACAACCACGGTTCGATCGCCGAGTTCGATGGGCAGTGGTACGTCTTTTACCACCGCTCTTCCCAAGCCAGCCGCTTTAACCGGCGCGTGTGTGTCGAGCCGATTCGCTTTGGCGCGGATGGCAGCATCGACGAGGTGGAAATGACCACCCAGGGCGTCAGCGGGCCGCTGCCCGCCACCCAGCCGATCGAGGCCTGGCGGGCCTGTCTGCTCAGCGGGCACGTGCGCACCGCCGCCGATGGTCCCACGGAGAGCGACCCCACCGTCCGCGAGCGCCTGACCCAGATCCATCACGATGATTGGGCTGCCTACAAGTACGTGGATTTCGACACACAGCCCGTCCACACGTTCCAGGCCCGCGCCGGCAGCCTGGCCTACGGCGGCCTGATCGAGATCCACCTCGATGCGCCCGACGGCGAGCTCATTGGGACCTGCCGTGTTCCCCGCACCGGCGGCTGGCAGAAATGGTCGACGGTAAGCTGCCCTATCAGGGGCGCAAAAGGTGTGCGGGCCGTTTGCCTCGTCTTTCGGGGAACAGGGGAAAAGCTCGTGATACGCAAGTTCGATCCGGAGCGTCTGTTCGACCTGGAGCGCTTTTGGTTCTCGGCGGCGTGATCCACCCAATCGATGCTACCATACCCCCACCGTTCGGTGGCCGAATAGAGCAAGTGAGAAGCTAATCCCACGAGGAGTCCTGCTATGTCCAACATGATCGTCGCCCCCCAACCCATCGCCGTCGAAGAAGGCGCAAAGGTCCTGATGGCCGGTGGCAACGCCATCGACGCCGCGGTGACCTGCGCCTTTGTCCAGTCCGTCGTCAGCCCCCAGATGTGCGGCATCGGCGGCTACCTGATCCTCACCCTGGGCCTGGCGCCAGGCCATCCCGCGTACGCGGCGCCCGGCGTCTATGCCCTGGACGCACCGGCACTGGCGGGCTCGCTCGTCTCGCCCGAGATGTGGGAAGGGAAGGTCATCCGCCCCAACCCGGACGGCTGGGGCTACTTTCTCCAGGGCAAGGTCAACGACATCGGCTACCAGTCCATCTGCGTGCCGGGGACGGTTAGGGGCCTGGCCCTCATGTTGGAGCGGTGGGGCACGATCTCGTGGCAGCAGGCCCTTGCCCCTGCCGCGCGCATCGCCGACGAGGGCTTTATGGTAGATGCCCACCTCGCAGCGGGCTGGCAGGCGGAGGCAGCCTATCCGGAAGCTTGTTCCCTGCTGGACCGCATCCAGGCCAATGCCGAGGCAAAGCGGATCTATCTTCAAGACGGTGCACCCTACAAAGCTGGGGAGCTGCTCCGCAACCCCGACTATGCCCGCACCTTGCGCCACCTGGCAGCGCACGGCGCGGACGACTTTTACGGCGGCGAGCTGGCACGGCAGATGAGCGCGGACCTGGCTGCTCACGACAGTTTTGTGACCGCAGGGGATCTGTCCGGCTACCATACCCGCGACCCTCAGCCCCTCGTCGGCACCTATCGCGGGCACACCATCTACACCGCACCGCCGCCGCACGGCGGGCCCACGCTGCTGGCACTGCTCAACGTCCTGGAGGGATACGACCTTTCCGCCCTGGGGCACAACTCACCCGCGTACATCTACCTGGTTTCCATGGCCATGAAGGCGGCATTTGCCGACCGCAACCCGTACCTCGGCGACCCCAAATACGTGGACGTGCCGCTGGCGCACCTGACCTCCAAGCAACGCGCCCAGGAATGGCGGGAGCGAATCGATCGCGGGGAGGAGATCCGCGTCTCTTTCGTCCCCCCCGAACCGCCCGACACGACGCACGTCAGCACAGTAGACAGCGCGGGCAACTGCGTTGCGTTGACCCACTCGCTTGGTTCTTCCTCGGGCGTGATCACGCCCGGCCTGGGGTTCATGTACAACGACTCGATGGTCAACTTTCACCCGTGGTCTGGGCATCCCAACTCGATCGCACCCGGCAAATCGCGTACGACGGGCATGACGCCCACCATCGTATCTACCGACGGCCGTCCCCGCCTGGTGATCGGCGCGCCCGGCGCGACCCGCATCATCACCTCTGTCGCCCAGGTCATCCTGAACGTGCTCGATTTTGGCATGAGCATGAGCGACGCTGTACTTGCCCCTCGCTTCGACTGCCAGGGGGATCTGATTACGTGCCAGGCGCGCATCCCCGAGTACGTCTGCGCTCAGGTCCGCGGCAAGCACCCCATCCGCCGCATGCCGCAGAGCCACGGCGGGCTCGCACTGGTGCACGCCATCGCCATCGACCCCCACACCGGCGCCCTGTTCGGCGGGGCCGACACCGGCAGCGGCGGGATGGCACTCGAGGTCTGACCGGCCCTTCCCGGTCGCCAGTTGAGGATTGCCTGAGCATCTCAGGCACACGCCCTCGTCTGGTTTGACAGAGTGCGGCCTTGGCCGCATAATGAGAAGCCACGACAGAGTTGGGGCAGACCGTGCTCCTTGGATGCCAGGAGGGTACGTCGTGACGAGGACCTGCGATTCTGGGGCTGAGCGGAATGGTCGGCGGGGCGATCACGAGATCTCTGTCAGAGAGGAGCCGCAACACCTGCTGGCAGCCGCACGGCAGCGCACGACCTTCGAGCAGATATCCCAGGAGATTGGCCGTCTCCTCGAGCCTGTATGGGCGTTCATTCACGAACATCCGGGTCTGAGGACCGACGGCCATAACGTCGCGGTCTACTGGGACCAAGCCGGTGGGGGATCCGTTGAGGTTGGCGTACAGGTGGTGAGGACGTTCGAAGATACGGACGCGGTCGTGAACTCGACGACGCCGACGGGACTCGTCGCCACGACTGCGTACTATGGCCCCTATAGCGAGCTTGGTCTGGCGCATCATGCCGTGCGTGCCTGGTGCAAGACGCAAGGCTACGAATTAGCAGGTCCCTTCTGGGAAGTCTACGGAGATTGGAGTGACGACCCGGCACGGCTTCGTACCGACGTCTTCTATCTCCTGCATGACGATCCCTCTGCCACTCTAGTGGCCCGCTGCACCGGGCGTGACGTCGGCAATGCGGCGCAGTCCATCGACGGAACCCAGGCGTGTACGTGACGACAAAGCGTGGTAAGCCGCTCGCTGCGTGGATAGCGCCCTTCCGATCCGGAAACGGATGGGACATCAAGCTGATCCTCGCCTTCCTCCTGGTCAACGGCCTCGTGTTCGTGAACGCCTACCTGCACGACCCGCACATCGGCTACGACACCAGGCAGCACCTGCGCTACGTCCAGGCGCTCTCGGAAGGGCGCCTGCCCACCCCGGAGGATTCGGACGAGTACTTTTCCCCGCCCCTCCCCTACGCCCTTCCCGCCCTGCTCATGGTCGCCGCAGGCATGGACCTCACCGCCGCAGCACAGTCCGCCCAGTACGTGAACGTCCTGCTCTCCATCGGCCTGACCCTCTACCTGATCAAAGCCTGTCACCTGCTTAGCGCCTCCTCCGCGCTCAAGCTCGGTGCGCTCGCGTTCCTCGGCATCCTGCCCGTCTACTACAAGACCTTTGCCTTTGTGCGGGGCGAGCCGTACGTCGTCTTTTTCAGCGTGCTCATCCTCTACTATGCCCTGCTCGTGTCGGTCCGGAAGCAGTTCACGCTCGCCAACGCCGCGCTCCTCGGCCTCTCCATGGGCGGGTGTGCCCTGTCGCGCCAGTGGGGGATCCTCCTGCTGCCTGCCGTTTTCCTCTTCTTTGTGCTGCAGTGGATCCGCCTGCCCCGCTGGCGGCCCGCCATCGCCCGGACCTTCGGCCTCTGCCTGGTGCTGGTCGCAGCCACCAGCGGCTGGTTCTACGTGTCGCTCTATGCCAGGTTCGACTCGATGGCCGCTTTCAACCGCGACCCTGCCGCCCGGTTTTCGTTGGCGAACCAGCCCCTCGAGTTCTACGTCGGGTTGGACCTGCAGGCGCTGTTTACCATGCCCGTCCGCCCCAACTTTCCCAACCAGTTCCCGTCGATCTTTTACGCGGATGTGTGGGGCGACTATTGGGGCTACTTTAGCGTCTATGGTCGAGACACCCGGGCCGGTACCTTCCTGGATGGGCCCGCGCTCTATCGCGTCCTCTCGCAGGACGGCCACCCCGATTGGCTGGAGACGAACTATGAAACCCAGGGCGCCTACCTGGGGCGCGTCAACCTCGTCTCGCTCTTCCCGACGGCGATCGCCATCATCTCCCTGGCAATGGGTGCCGTAGGATTGGTAAAGCGGTGGAGGGATCGCGCGTTGATGGCAGGCGAATGGGATACCTACGCCTTTCTCCTGCTCGCCATCGGCACCGTCATGGCCGGCTATCTCTGGTTCCTGATCATGTATCCCAGCCCCGGCAAAGGGGATACAATCAAGGCCTCTTTCGTGTTACACATCTTTCCCTACGTCGCCCTCCTGGTCGGCCTCTTGTTCGAGCGCGTGCGAAACCGGTCGCGCGTCCTCTACGGCCTCATCCTGGGCGGCCTGGGCTTGACCTTCATTCACAACGTTCCCGCGATGCTGACGCACTATGTCTCACACCCGCTGCTGTAGGAGCGGGGCGCTTTGCGCAGCGAGGGACACAGAAAGGGAGGAAACCGATGGGACGCATCGACGCACACGTACACGGCGACGCAGCGCAGTGGCCGGGCGACCCGGCCGCCTACGTCGACGACTGCCGGGCCCGCGGCATCGACGCCGTGGTCCTGATCGAGCCGCTGGAGCGCTGCCTGGCCGCCGTGGCGCGCTTTGGCGAGTTTGTCATTCCCGTGGCCCGCATCGAGATGGACCAGGCCCCGCCGGACGAGGTGCAGGACTGCATCGACGCCGGCTGTGCCGGAATCAAGTTCATCCGCCCCCGAGCCCCCTACGGCGACCGGCGCTACTGGCCGCTCTACGAGCGGCTGGAAGCGCTGGGCCGGACGGCCGTCTTTCATACCGGCTACCTCGGCTTTACCGGGCGCGAGCTCGATCCGGTGCGCTTCCAGGACATGCGCGCCGCCCAGATCGACGTCGTGGCCCGTCGCTTTCCCGACCTGCGCATCCTCATGGCCCACTACTCCAACCCGTGGTGGGAAGAGGCGTGGAAGGTCTCGCTGTCCAACCGCAACGTCTATGCCGACCTCTCGGGCGGCACCGCCATCCGCCGTTCCCTGGCCATGTGGGCCGACCTCTTTTGCCCGGACGGGCGGCTGCTGGAAGAAAGCGTCGCCAAGCTCTGCTTTGCCTCCGACGTGCCCTATTTCCGCCCCGAGGGACGACCCTTTGCCCCCTATATCGATTTCTACGAGCGGCTGTTCGATCGCATCGCCCTGCCGGACGCCCTGCGTCAGCAGGTCAACCACGGCAACGCGGCACGGCTCTTTGGCCTGCCTGAGGAGGATTGAGCGCGCGGACCATTGGCCTCGCCGAGGACCGCCTGCGAAAGGTCCCGGGCGATACGAAAGAGGGGGATCGTAGCTTTATCGTTTCGACGCACAGGAGGTGTGTGAGATGTCCGATTCAGTCGATAGCCCGGATCAGGCTCCGGCCCCGCAGGCGCGTTCGCGGCGCGCCATCGTGCCTGGAACGGCGGCTGGCTGGTGGGCCCTCGCGCTCACCATGGTCGCGATCGCGTCGTGGATCGCGCTCCCGCTGCTCACCATCAACTTTCGCGAGACGTACCCGATCACCGACACGTGGGTCATGCCGGCCATCGCCGTCGTGCTCACCGACCTCGCCGCCGTGTTCAACGTGCTCTGCGTCTGGCCCTGGCGCGAGCGTTCCATCCTGAACATCGTGGCGACGGTGTTGATGATCCCGGCGGCCCTCTTTGTCACCTTCATGGTTGTCGGCGAAGGCCTCGCTGGCGTGTAGCGGCCGCCTGGCGCGGCGCACGCTCCCGCTCCGGCTCGAGTACGAAGAACAGCAGCGGGATCTATCGCCGTGCTTCCCACACGATAAAGGAATCGGCTCGTCCCCAGCGCGGTATCCCCCCGCGCGATTCCTCCACGCAGCGATCGCACAGGTCGCCGTCCGGCGTGTCCATCTCCCAGCTAAAGCACCTGTGTGCCACCTGCTTGGCCTGTGCCGCCGTCTTGACCGTACCCACCGAATCGAGGCGGCCGCACCTGTCGCACGTCACCACGAAATAGTTGGCATAGCACTGGTGTTGAATCACGGGGTCCCCCCTTTCACGTCGCACCTCCGCGCCTGGCACGCGCGCTCGCGCGTCCTTCCAGGCCAATCTCCCCACGCAGGGATTCCGGTTCCCGGTGCAACTCTCTCCTCCTTCCATTGTACCACAGGTCGCCGCTTATGTTAAGCCTCTACATGCC
>CAZLMZ010000183.1:0-7089 GCA_964560475.1 uncultured Anaerolineae bacterium | reverse complement strand
CTGTGGCTCGATTATGGACTCAACGTGAAGGATGCCAGACAACGGCATGCAGCGGCGGCGCACGACTCTCTGGCGGATTTCCCTGGGGATGGGCTGTCTCCCCAAGCTCGCGGAGGCGTTCGTCGGTGCGCACCCAGGACTGCAGATCGGTGCTCACAGCGTCGCGGTCTGCTGGGACGGGCCCGGATGAACATGGTACTGGAGACCAATGGGTAATCGCCCATTTGGACGATGCACGAACAATGCCACTGTGCTACACTAGGCCAGGAACGATCGATCTTTAGCACCATGCACGTCGATGAGGGACATGACGCATGATTCGTTCATTCGGGGAACTGACCAAGGACGAAGAGCCACTTGCTGGCGGTAAGGGCAGGACGCTGGCCAGGCTGTACCGCGCTGGTTACCCGGTACCCGATGGGTTCATCATCCTACCCGCGGCTTTTGCCGGAGACGATCTTGCGGGAGAAGCGTGGGCGTTGGTGCAGGTGTATCTTGGTCGCCTGCGCAAAGAGGATAAAGGAGGCGCTTTGGCCGTCCGCTCTTCTGCGTTGAGCGAAGACTCGGTCGTGGCATCCTATGCCGGCGAATTCGAGACGGTCCTGGACGTGCGAACGGACGCAGAAGTCCGGCAAGCGATCCATACCGTGCGCTGCTCGCGGCATGGTGCAAGGGCGCAAGCCTACAGCCGGGCACAGGGGCTGGAGGAGACGGCGCATGAAATGGCCGTCGTCGTCCAGCGTCTGATCCGGGCAGATCTCTCTGGCGTAGTCTTTACCGCCGACCCATTGACGGGCGACCTGACCCGAATGACGGGCAATTTCGTGCACGGCCTGGGTGAGAAGCTGGTCTCCGGGCAGGCCAATGCTCAGGCTTTTAGCCTGGAGCGTCCAAGGGGCACGTACAGCGGACCAGCGGAGCTCGGCCGCCTCGCGCGTGTACTCTATCGCACTGCCCGCAGGCTGGAAAAGGAACTGGGTGGCCCGCAAGACATCGAGTGGGCGATCGTGGGGCGACGACTGTACGTCCTTCAGTCGCGTCCCATTACCACGCTGCGCGGGTACAGGATAGAGACCGGCGAATGGAACGACAGCCTGCGAGGCAACTTTCTCTGGTCCGGCGCCAACCTGGCTGAGAACGCGCCTCACGTGCTGACTCCCTTTTCTTGCTCCTTGCGCAAAGGTATTGTATATGAAGGGGTGGATCTCAGCGACGGATCCTCCCTGGGAATGGACAGTTACCCGCTGGCTGGGATCATTGGCGGTCGCGCGTACATGAACCTGAGCGTCCAGATCTCTGCCAGCCGACTGTTCTACGGCGGAGACACGCAGAAGGCGCTACGCCAGGCCACTGCTTTCTGGGGAGGTATCCCAGATGATGTAGAGATCCCGCTCATTCCCATCTCGCGCTGGACGTGGTTGACGCAAGTGCTCCCGAGCATTAGCCGGCTGGGGATCAAGATAGCGCGTCTCCGGAAAAGGATCCCCGCGTTCGTCGCAGGGAATCCGCAGTGGTGTGCTGCGATGAGCCAGCGTGTCCAGCAGGCGGAGGACGGAGCAGCGTTGGCTGCCCTGTGGCGAGACGAGATTGTGCCGTATTCAATCGACGCTTTTTTCCTCGTCATCGCCGGGGCGACAGACCTTCCCAATCGCCTGGAGAACGAGCTGCGTGAATTGGTCGGCGCGGACGATGCCAACGCGCTGCTCTCCAATCTGAGCGGCCTGTCCTCCCCGCTGGAGAGCCTCGGGCCGGTGATCGGCCTCGACAAGGTGGCGCGTGGGGGGATGAGCCGCGATGCGTACCTGAAAGCCTATGGCCACCGAGGGGTGAACGAAACCGAATATGCGTGGCCGCGTCCGCTGGAGGATCCTGCCTGGCTCGACCGGCAGCTCACCGAGTTTGCCGGGGCACCGGTGGCAATCAAAACGCTCATGGCCAGGCAACAGGCTGCATACTCGGCCGCGTGGGAGCGGTTCTGTGAGAGCTACCCACGCAGAGTAAAGGCGATGCGGCTGCGCCTGGAACAAGCGGCGCAGGCTGCACGCCAGCGTGAGGCGGTACGCTCGGAAGCAACGCGGTCCACGATGGTGACGCGCGCGTTTGCCCTGCGCGCCGGTGCGTTGACCGGCGTAGGCCAAGATGTGTTCTTTTTGACCATAGATGAGGTGCTCTCTCTCCTCGTAGGCGATGACGCTGCTTGCCAGTACATCCCTGCCCGCAAGGAGACCTACGAACGGTACCGCGCCTTGCCGCCCTATCCGACGACCATCGTGGGGCGGTTCGACCCCTTCCAGTGGGCCGCCGATCCAAACCGGCGCAGCGACATCTATGATGCGAATGCCCCAGCCGTGGTATCTGACGTGGAGGCCGACGAACCGATCACGGGCTTTGCCGGCTCGCTCGGCATCGTCGAAGGAACGGTGCGGCGCCTGGATCACCTGGAGGACAGCGACCAGCTTCAGCCGGGAGAGATCCTGGTGACCAAGTTGACCAATATTGGGTGGACGCCGCTCTTTCCGCGCGCTGCGGCGATCGTCACCGACCTGGGCGCGCCGCTGAGCCACGCCGCCATCGTCGCCCGCGAGCTGGGGATCCCGGCCGTCGTCGGCTGCGGGGATGCCACGATGCGCCTCAAGAGCGGCGATCGCGTCCGCGTCAACGGGGGGCAGGGGCGTGTGGAGATCCTGGAGAGGAACGTCTAGATGGTCAATCCCCGCTTGCCGACATCGAAAGGCCGTCGCCGGCCCACGCTTCCGCGATGGGCGATTCCCCTCGTGTGGGCGGTCCTCGTACTGCTGATCCTGGTCGCTGCGCCGTGGGCCATTGCCAGGATCGGCCCACGCTACGGATGGTCTCAGGGCGCGCCCGCGACGTGGAACCTCGCAGGACTCGTCGCAGTCACCGCCGGGCTCGCGCTGTACGTGTGGTGCCTCGCTTTCCATTTCAGGACCTACCGTGCCGCAGTGCGGGTCGGCTTTACCCCGCCGCACCTGGTGGTGGGCGGCCCCTACCGCTATTCCCGGAACCCGATGTACGTGGCGGGCCTGTCCGCATGGCTCGGATGGACGGTCTTTTACGGGAGCCTGGCGGTCCTCGTCGGGTCCGTGCTGCTCTGGTCGCTGTTCACTTTCCGCGTTATCCCCGGGGAGGAGCGCCAGCTCGAGGCGCTGTTCGGCGACGCATACCTCGAATACAAGCGCTCTGTCCATCGCTGGATCGGTTGGGGCTAAACCTTGACCTGGCGCCATAATCGGATATACTGCCGGTAGATGATCTGGCTGGCGGATCGCCGACCTGTGCGGGGGTGCTCGATCGTCGCGTGCAGGAAGGGGGCCGCCTACCCCGGCTGTGTTTCCGTGGTCCGTCTCATATCTCAGGAGGGTAATCATGATCCGACCGAACAAGCTGCGCCAACTGTTGGACGAGGGCAAGCCGAGCCTGTGCGTGCGGGTGAACACGCTGTGGCCCGACCTGGTCGAGTTCGTGGGCTCGCTGGGTATCTATGACTATATCGAGTTTGCGGCCGAGTATGCCGCCTTTGACCTGCAGGGCATGGACAACTTTTGCCGCTCGGCCGAGCTCTATGGCCTGGGGACGATGATCAAGCTCGACCAGGACCCGCGCCTGTTCCTGGCCCAGCGGGCCATCGGCTCTGGTTTTCAGAGCATCCTCTTTGTCGACTGCCGGACCAAGGAAGAGGTCGAGCGATGCGTGCGCATTTGCCGGCCGGATACGCCCGAGGATGGCGGCCTGTACGGTGCTGCGGGCCGGCGTTTTGCCTATGGCAGCCGCGGGCACGACGAGTTCTCGCAGGCGCTGCGCGACGTCGTCGTGGCGATCATGGTCGAGAAAAAGGTGTTGGTCGACGACCTGGAAAACGTGCTCTCGGTGCCGGGCGTCGACATGGTGCAGTGGGGTCCTTCTGACTTTACGATGAGCAGCGGCCTCAAGAGGAGCGACCCGGCGGTCAAAGAGGCGGAACGCTATGTCATCGAGACCGCGCTCAAGAAAGGCGTGGCGCCGCGCATCGAGCTTCAGAGCCTCGACAGCGTCGAGTATTACCTGGCCCTGGGCGTGCGCCACTTTCGCATCGGCAACGACGTAACGATCCTGCGCGACTACTGGCGAGAGAACGGCACCAAGCTACAGCGCATGTTGGCCGACGGCTAGGCACCAGATCACCAGGAGGAATGATGTCCAGCGATGCAGAGATGCTCAATGAGCTGAAGAACTTTGATACCCCTTCGATCACTAACGTGGTGGCTACTTATCCTACGAACCCGCTTTGCCTGGGGCTGTATAACCCATGGAGCCAGAACTGGTATACCGATGCCGGCCTTCGCTGCTGGTATCCCGAACTGGGGCCGGTGGTGGGCTATGCGGTGACGTGCGTGTATGGCCTCCCCGACCCGAACTATCCCAACGCCTGGTCGCTTGCGGACGTGATCGCGGCGATGGAGGAATCGCCCCAGCCCACGGTCTTTGTTTTCGAGCAGCGCTTCCCACCGGCCATCGCGAACAAGGTCGGGCTGTCGGGGGGCAACATGACGACCGCCATGAAGGCAGCGGGCTGTGTCGGCGCGATCAGCAACGGTCCCTCGCGCGACATCGACGAGATCCGGCCGATGAACTTTCAATACCTGACGAGCGGTGTGTGCGCCGGGCATGGCGCGATGGCGATCCATGCGGTGAACGTGCCGGTGAGTGTGGCGGGCATGGACGTGGCGCCGGGTGAGATCATCCACATGGACGAGAATGGGGCGGTCAAGTTCCCGGCCAGATACCTGGCCGAGGTGCTCGACCGGGTGACCCAGTTGCGCGACCGGGAGGCAGAGCACATGAGCGCACTGCGCGCGGCCAAGAGCGCTGCAGAGGTGCGGGCCATCCTCGGCGGCGGACACTATGGAAAAAAGTAGCTGCGTCCATGATCGAGATCGTGTACGAGTTCGTGGTCAAACAGGAGGCCCGCGGCCAGTTTGAGCTGGCGTACGGCCCAGGAGGCGCGTGGAGTAACATCTTTGCGCGCTGCGAGGGCTTTCGAGGTACGACCCTGCTGCGCGATACAGAGGATCCGGGGCGGTATCTGACGATCGATCTGTGGGATACGGCAGCCGAGCGGGAGCGGGCGCTGGCCGCACGCCAGGCCGAGTACGCCGACTTGGAGGCTGCCTTCGATGAGTGGACCGACTCCAGGACAGAACTGGGCGTCTTTCAGGTACGAGCCGAGGCGACGGTGTACCCACGCGGCAGATCGCACCGAAGCAGAGGTGGCGCGGCCCGTCGAGGATGACCGTCCCAATCGTGAAACCGCCGACGACGCAGCCGTGGGGCTGCGTTCCGTGTCGTTTCGCGATCCAGATGGAGACATCGTGTACTTTTGCAGCGAGGTCGCTCGCGGGTGACAACCGCGAGCGCTCCTTTATGGAGAGGGTTGTAGTTAACAAATGCCCACATTCCTAGACCCAACCAGACCGATCGCGACCTGCTCGGCCGAGAGCTGTACGGACTGTCCCGCCGGGCGCATGGTCCACTGCCATTTCCAGGGCCGCGATCTGGCCCACTTTATGGTGAACGTGCTGCCATCCTTTGTGATCGGCGGTGCCGCGATTGTGCGCCTGAGCTGGTGGTGGCTCCTACCGTGGGGAGCGATCGCGGTCGGCTATTTCGGCTTGCTGGAGATCCGCGTGATGTGTTCACACTGCCCGCACTATGCGGAAGCAGGGCGTTCACTGAAGTGCTGGGCCAACTATGGCTCGCCCAAGCTGTGGGCGTATCGCCCAGGCCCGATGTCCAGGATGGAGACCTTCTGGTTCTATGCTGGGCTGGCCACCATCCTGGGTTATCCGCTGGGCTTTTTGCTGGCTGGCGGGCAGTGGCTGCTGTTGGTGTTGTACGTGCTCAGCGTGACAGCGGCGGGCACCACGCTCAAGATGGCCTTTTGTGCGCAGTGCATGAATTTCGCCTGCCCGCTCAACGAGGCCGGAGAGGACGCGCGGCGGGCGTTTTTCGAGCGCAATCCCACAGTTGCGCAGGCATGGGACGAGGAGCGCGGCCAGTGAAGCGACTGTACTCTACGCGACACCGTGCTCGCGACCGGCGTACCGAGTTCGCTTTGATGGGGGGCAGGCTGCACGTGTCTTTGGCACGGCCTGGCGAACTGAGACTCACTGGAAAGGAATGAGGGGAATCACATGGACGACGAATACCAAATCGTCTACGACGAGAATCCTGAGCGATCCGCCTGGGGGATCATTGGGCGAGGAATCAGTACCTACAACACAGAACAGGCTGGTGATGACCAGTACCAACACCTATGTTTCGCTCTTCATGGACCTGACCAAGAGATCGTGGGAGGGGTAATTGCCGCGACGTACTGGGATTGGCTCTACATAGATCTATTGTGGGTGAAGAAAGAGCTGCGCGGCTATGGACATCGCCTGCTAACCCTTGCGGAGCAGGAAGCAAGACAGCGTGGCGCAAGGAATGCGTACCTGGACACATTCAGTTTCCAGGCACCAGAGTTCTACAAAGGCCATGGCTATCGGGTCTATGGCGAACTAGAAGAGTTCCCTACCGGGCATCAGCGTTACTTTCTCACCAAAGAGCTCTAGAAACTGCCTCTTGACAGAGTCACCCAGCCATACCAAGACGTCATTCTTGACAAAATCGCTCAACGATTGTATGCTCTGACGTGCTGTGTCGCTCGCGGCACGCCTGTTCGCCGAACTCGCCAGCCGGGATCCACCCGGCAACCGTATTCGGAGGTGACAGTGAGCCGCAGGGGAAGAGTAGTGTCTGTGGTCGCGATCGACGCAGATGACCACGAGAAGGGAGTCCCGATCCGGACCCTGTGGTCGCGCAACATGTACACGCGGCTCTCCTACGCCGGCAGGCTCGCAAAGGTGCGGGCCCCGACCCTGATCCTAGAGCCTGTTATGCACTTTGCGCCATGAAAGTGACGAACCGATGCGCCATCAGCATGGCAAAGGCCACGAAATGCAGCCCGACCAGGGTCTCAGACAAGCGTTCATAGTCGCGGACCAGGCGGCGGAAGCGCGCCATCCATGCGAAGCTGCGTTCGACGACCCA
>CAZLMZ010000182.1:5277-7098 GCA_964560475.1 uncultured Anaerolineae bacterium | reverse complement strand
ACGTGGATCACCGACCGGGCGATCGACTATCTGGGGCAGCATCCGGCTGAGCGCCCTTTTTTCCTGTGGGTTTCCTACGTGCATCCGCACCATCCATTCAACCCGCCTGTGCCCTATGACGCGATATACAGTCCCGAGGAGATGCCGCTTCCCGTGTGGGACGAGGGCGAGGTGGCGCGCTGGCCCGAGGCGTACAGGCGCAAATACCACGCACTGGGCGGCGGGCACGAGGCAATCGGTATGGACCGCCTGACCGATGCCGACTGGCAGCGGATCAAGGCTTACTACTATGGCATGATCAGCCTGATCGACAAGAACGTAGGGCGCTTACTGGACACGTTGGAGAGGCAGGGGCGGCTGGAAGACACGATCGTCGTATTCACGGCGGATCACGGCGAGAACCTGGGCGACCATCACCTGTTGTTCAAGGGCACGACCTACGATCCGGTCACGCGCGTGCCATTCATCGTTGTCCAGCCTGGCAACCAGGCGGCGGACGAGACGCGCGAGGCACTGTGCAGCTCGATCGACATTATGCCGACGCTGCTGGATCTGGTGGGTGTGCCCTGTCCCGAGCCGTGCCCGGTGCAAGGGACGTCGCTCGTGCCGGCGATGTGTGACCCAGAGCGGCGGATCCGCGACGCGCTGCTGATCGAGAATGCCGGGATCCGGCGCAGCGTGCGCACAGAGGACGCACTGCTGACGTGGCACGGGCCCGATACGCAGGGCGAGCTGTACGACCTCGGTGCGGACCCGGATTGCCTGCACAACCTATGGGGCCTGCCGGAGGCGCGGGAGCGGCAGGAGGCGCTGCTCCAGCGGCTGATCCAGTTGATGGCAGAGAATGTAGATCCCTTGCCGCCTAGGGAGGGGCCTTGGTGAGGCGAAAACGGCTGAACCTGTCACTGCGAACAGGGACACGGCTGAAGCCGTCACTACGAACGGGGGGCTTGTTACGCGGATGGAGAGATGACATCAAGAGGAGAAGAGATGGGCGAGCGCAAGACGCCGCACGTGCGCAAGATTGACCTGGAGGACCCGCTGGACGGGACGCTGCGCGGGCACGTGCGGGCGATGGGGTATACCGATTTCGACATGACACGGCCAATCATCGGCGTGTGCAACCCGTGGAGCGAGCTCAACCCGGGCCACTGGCATTTCCGCGCGCTGGGCGATGCAGTCAAGCGTGGCATCTGGGCGGCGGGTGGCTTTCCACTCGAGTTCCCGACGATCTCGATGTGTGAGGTGTTCCACGATATCTCGACCCTGATCTACCGCAACCTGATGGCGATGAGCACGGAGGAGATGATTGCCTCGATGCCGATCGAGGGTGTGGTGCTGCTCAGCACGTGTGACAAGGACGTGCCAGCGCAGGCCATGGCCCTGGCTACGGTGAACAAGCCGGCGATCATCGTCACCGGCGGCACGCGCCTGGCGGGCTACTACCAGGGCGAGACGGTAGCTTGCTCTACCGACACGCAGCGCTTTACCTGGGAGTACAAGGCCGGCACGATCGGCGAGCGCGAGATGCGCGAAGTCGAGATGAACGGCTTCTATAATACGTGCGGTGCGTGCGGCGTCATGGGGACGGCGAACAGCGTGCAGTCGATGGCAGAGGCATTGGGCCTGACACTGCCCGGCTGCGCGTCGATCCCGGCGGTCTATGCGCAGCGGATCCACATGGCCGAGGCGACGGGACGGCAGATCATGAAGCTGGTCGAGCAGGACGTCCGTCCTTCGGATATCCTGACTCGCGCGGCGTTCGAGAACGCGATCCGCGTGCAGATGGCGACGGGGGCCAGCACCAACCTGGTGATCCAC
>CAZLMZ010000182.1:0-5177 GCA_964560475.1 uncultured Anaerolineae bacterium | reverse complement strand
TCGCCGCACCTCTTGCGGCACACGGGACCCGCGGCGATCATCCGCGACGCAAGGACGGCGGACGGGCGCGCCGGATCGGTGAGCCAGGAGGAGATCGATCTGGATTTCGCCGGGATTACGGCCGACCACGTCATCGTGAGCCGATACCTGGGCCCGATCGGTGCGCCGGGCATGCCGGAGCGAGGGCCGATGGGCCTGCCCACGCACCTACTGCGGCAGGGCGTGCGCGACATGGTGCGCGTGGTCGACTGTCGCATGAGCGGCACTTCGTACGGAACCGTGGTGCTGCACGTCGCGCCAGAGGCAGCGGTGGGCGGGCCGCTGGCGGTGGTCGAAGAGGGCGACATGATCTCGCTCGACGCTGAGGCGGGCAAGCTCGACCTGTTGGTGGATGAGCGCGAGATCCAACGCCGGCTGGCGGCGTGGAGACCGCCGCCGCCCGCGTACCAGGTGGGCTATCGATCGCTGTGGCTCGATCAGGTGACGCAGGCACCGCAGGGATGCGATTTTACCTTCAACGTCGATCCCGAGTGGCGCGAAAGGCAGGCAGATCGAGGATGACTGCGCTGGCTGCGACGGTGAATGCGTTTGGTGGCGTGGTAGCCGACCCGGCATCCTTGCCCTCGGATGCTGGCCTTTTCAGCGAGGTGCTGGCAGAGGGGTTGGAGCGGTGGGGTGCGGAGGGCTACAAGGTGGTGTGGCTGGAAGTGCCAATCGGCAAGGCTGCCCTGATCCCGGTCGCCGTAGAGGCCGGCTTTGGCTTCCACCACAGCGGCGACGACTATTTGATGCTGACCCGCCGGCTCGCGCCGCGGGCGTTCATCCCGCCCTATGCCTCGCACTATATCGGGGCCGGTGGCGTGGTGCTCAACGAACGGAACGAGCTGCTCGTGGTGTGGGAGCGCACGCACCGGCACCGGGGGCGCAGGTACTACAAGCTGCCCGGCGGGGCGCTGCACCAGGGCGAGCACCTGGTGCATGGCGTGATCCGCGAAGTGGAGGAAGAGACCGGCATCCGGACGCGCTTTGAGGGGCTGGCCTGCTTCCGGCATTGGCACGGTTACCGCTTTGGCAAATCGGACATCTATTTCGTGTGCCGCCTGGCGCCGCTGACGGAAGAGATTCGCATGCAGGAGGCCGAGATTGCCGAGTGCCTGTGGATGCCGGTTGTCGAGTACCTGGCGAGCGAGGAGGTAGGCGCATTCAACAAGCGGATCGTCGAGGCTGCGCTCGACGGGAATGGCTGCCTGGTGCCAACCGAGGTCGAAGGCTACAGCGCTGAGGAGCGCGAGGTGTTCATGCCGAGGCACTAACCCGTCGCAGGTCTCTGCGGCTATGCAGGATGGGCAGGCAGCGCGCAGTGGGTTGGGTCGATAGCGTCCCCACAGCGGGAGACGTAGGCAAAAGAAGGGACGGAGCGATGGCACGAGATCCTCGAAAGGTCCACGATTGGGAGAACCCGCAGGTCGTTGGCATCAACAAGCAGCCGCCGCACGCGGCACTGACTCCCTACCCGGACAAGGCTGCCGCGCTGGCGGGCGGCGACGGCGACTCGTCGCTGGTGCAGAGCCTGAACGGGCAGTGGCGCTTCCTGTACTTGAACAGCCCGGATGAGGTGCCGCTAGAGGCGTACGACCGGGCGTACGATACCTTGGAATGGGACGAGATTACGGTGCCAGGCAACTGGACGATGCAGGGCTACGACAAGCCGATCTACACCAACGTCAAGATGCCGTTCCGGCCCGATCCACCCTACGTGCCGCAAGACAACCCAACCGGCGTCTACCGGCGCACGTTTGAGGTGCCGGAGCATTGGCTCGAGGGTGAGGTGTTTGTCTCGTTCGGTGGGGTCGAGTCGGCCTTTTACCTGTGGGTCAATGGCGAGCGCGTCGGCTACAGCCAGGGCTCGCGCCTGCCTGCCGAGTTCAACATCACGCCCTACGTAGAGCCTGGCGAGAACGTGATGGTGGCGACGGTTATCCGCTGGTCGGATGGCAGCTACCTGGAGGATCAGGATCACTGGTGGATGGCGGGCATCTACCGCGACGTGAAGCTCTATGCCACCCCCAAGGTGCATCTGGTCGACGTGTTTGCGCGCGGCGAACTCGATGCCGGCTACCGCAACGGTGTGCTGCACGTGCAGGCCCGCGTCGACGGGTACGGGGACGCCGATCCGACAGGCTACCAGGTCGAGGTGAACCTGTATGACGCTGAGGGAAACGCGGTTCTGGAGGAGCCCGTCTCTGAGGTAGTACACGCGCTGCCGTTCCGGGTGACGCAAGTGGATCTGCAGGCTGGGGTGCCAGCGGTGCCAAAGTGGACTGCGGAAACGCCCGTCCTCTATACGCTCGTAGTGGCGCTGAAGGACGAGGGAGGTGAGACGGTCGAGGCCACGCGCTGCCGGGTTGGGTTTCGCAAGGTAGAGGTCGTGGGACGCGAATTCCTGGTCAACGGCCAGCCCGTGCTCTTTTACGGGGTCGACCGGCACGACCACCACGACCGCCTGGGCAAGACAGTGCCGCTAGAGGACATGATTACCGAGGTGCGACTGCTTAAGCAGTTCAATTTCAATGCTGTGCGCACGAGCCATTATCCGAACGACACGCGCTGGCTCGATCTGTGCGACGAGTATGGGATCTATGTGATCGACGAGGCTAACATCGAGTGCCACGCCGTCTATGACCGGCTGGCGCACGAGCCTTCGTGGACGCATGCGTTTGTGGAACGCGGCGAGCGGATGGTCGAGCGGGACAAGAACCACCCGTGCGTGGTGATGTGGTCGCTGGGCAACGAGAGCGGCTATGGCCCCAACCACGACGCGCTCGCCGGCTGGATCCGGGGTTATGATCCGACGCGGCCAATTCACTACGAGGGGGCAGTCCGTGTGGCGGGCTGGCATGCCGGGCACCTGGCTTCCGACGTCATCTGCCCCATGTACCCCCAGATCGATCGCATCGTTGACTATGCCAAGGACCCGACGGGCGACCGGCCCCTGATCATGTGCGAGTATGCGCACTCGATGGGCAACAGCACGGGCAACCTGGCCGAATACTGGGAGGCGATCGAGTCCTACCACGGGCTGCAAGGCGGGTTCATCTGGGACTGGATCGACCAGGGTCTGCTCAAGGTGGACGAGAACGGTGAGTCCTATTGGGGGTATGGTGGCGATTTCGGGGACGAGATCAACGACGCCAACTTTTGCATCAACGGCCTGATCTGGCCCGACCGTACGCCGCAGCCGGCGATGTGGGAATGCAAGAAGGTTTTTCAGCCGCTCGGCTTCAGCGCAGTGGATCTTGCCGCCGGCGTCATCGAGATCACGAACAAGCGCTTTTTCGCTGATACGGGCGACCTGCGCGGGCACTGGTGGCTGGAGGTAGACGGGCAATGGGTGCACAACGGTACACTGGAGGATCTGGCGATCCCGCCCGGCGAGAGCCGCGAGGTCGTGCTGGGGGTGCAGAGGCCGGCGCTGCCGCCCGACGCAGAGTGCTTCCTCATGCTCTCCTTTGCCCTGGCAGAGGATACAGCCTGGGCCGAGGCCGGACACGAAGTGGCGTGGGCGCAGTTCAAGATGCCTTACCAGGTGCCGCTGGTAGCCCGGCTGCCGATCGACCGCATGCCGGCGCTTGAGGTCACCGACGAGGAGGAGCAGGTCACGATTCGCGGTGCCTCGTTCGAGCTCGTGTTCGATCGGGCTACCGGTCGGCTCGCGTCGTGGCAGTTTGAGGACCACCTGGTGATGGAGCAGGGCCCGGCGCTGAACGTGTGGCGTGCGCCTACGGACAACGACGGGATCAAGCTGCAGCCAAGGCGACAGCAGTTGCTGCAGCGTTGGCTCGACGCCGGGCTGGATAGGCTGCAGGAAGAGACATTGTCCTTCGAGTGGGCACGTCTGGGCGCGCAGACGGTGCGCGTGGTGGTGCGCGCGCACAGCGGTGCGCCAGACTGCCCAGGTGGGTTCGACCACGAGCACGAGTACACGGTCTATGGGAGCGGCGATGTCGCGCTCAGGAACACGGTGGTGGCCAGTGCCGATCTGCCACCCTTGCCACGTATTGGGGTGACCATGACCCTGCCGGCCGGGTTCAAGCGGTTCACCTGGTATGGGCGCGGCCCGCACGAGAACTATATCGATCGCAACGTGGGTGCGCCGGTGAGCACGTACGAAAGCACGGTCGACGAGCAATACGTGCCATACATCATGCCGCAGGAGAACGGGAACAAGACAGAGGTGCGTTGGTCAGCGCTGGTCAACGATGCCGACATCGGACTCCTGGCAGTGTGTGACCCGCCACTGGAGGTTAGCGTCAGCCACTACACGGCGCAGGACCTGTACGAGGCGACTCACACGAATGAACTGACGCGGCGTGACGAGGTCATCTGGAACCTGGATGTGCGGCAGTGTGGTCTGGGCGGGGCGAGCTGCGGGCCGGGGACGCTGCCCCAGTACCTGGTGCTGCCCGGCATGTACCGGTTCTCGGTGCGGCTGCGGGCTTTTGCCTCGGCAGGTGATGGACTGGCGCGCATGGCTCGGGTGCGGCTGGGGTAGCCCAGCCGCACCTGCGCCAAGGGAGAGTGATGGCGAAGGGCCGGGTGGCCTGAATGGCAAGATCCGGCTGTGGCCGGGTGAAACAGGGAGATAGACCGTTGAGGAAACGGGAAGGTCAGGGCGACGATGTGACGATCGTAACGGGGCTCCCGCGCTCGGGCACCTCGATGATGATGCGGATGCTCGAGGCCGGAGGCTTGTCCGTGCTGACGGACAGGGCCCGCACCGCGGATGAAGACAACCCTGAGGGGTACTATGAATACGAGCGGGTGAAGCAGATCGAGGAGGATCAGGCGTGGCTGGATCACGCCCAGGGGCGGTCCGTCAAGATGGTCTCTGCCTTGCTCGAGTATCTGCCACCGGCCTATCACTACAAGGTGGTGTTCATGCGGCGCGAGATGCACGAGATCCTGGCCTCGCAGCGCAAAATGCTCGAGCATCTCGGCGAGTCTCGTGGTGAAGTGGACGACGTGACGATGGCACGTCTGTTTGCGCAGCACCTGGCCAAAGTGACCGCTTGGCTGGAGAGGCAGCCCAACATGGGCGTGTTGTACGTCAGCTACAATGATGTGTTGGCCGATCCACGGACGCAGGCGGAACGGCTCAACCATTTCCTGGGTGGGGG
>CAZLMZ010000181.1:2521-7130 GCA_964560475.1 uncultured Anaerolineae bacterium | reverse complement strand
GCGAGGGCTGCGGCAGCAGTCAGCCAACCGGCGTTACGTCCCATGATCTCGATGACCTTGACCGGGCTGCTGAGCCCCATCGACTCGGTATCCCATCCCGTGTCGCGCGCCGCGAGTGCGACAAAACGGGCCGCACTTCCATAGCCAGGGCAGTGATCGGTTCCTGCCAGATCATTGTCGACGGTCTTGGGTACGCCGATGCAGCGCAGCTCGTACCCCGTCCGCCGTGCCACTGCGTCGACCCGATACGCGGTATCCATCGAATCATTCCCGCCGATGTAGCAAAAGAAACGGACGCCGTGCGCACGCATTACCTCGACTACCCGCTCATAGTCCTCTTCCTGCAGCTTGTACCGGACGGTGCCCAGCGCAGCACCTGGCGTCCGTCGTAAGCCACTCAGCGTCTGAGGAGACTCGCGCCCCAGATCCACCAGGCGGTCCTGCAGCACGCCCTGGATCCCGCGCAGACTGCCATATACTGCCGTGATCTGCTCCTCCAACAGTGACTGCTCGATCACGCCGACCAGACTGTTGTTGATCACGGCGGTTGGCCCGCCCGACTGCCCGACGACCAGCGCTCCCCTCAGCGTCGCCATCGGAAGCCCATCCGCCAGGTTCTTGTCCGCAACGCTCGCCTCCTCTTTTGCATTGCAGCTACACGTCCAGATCTATGTCATTCTACCACGTCGGATTCCTATCCGCAAGATACACGAGCCAAGCACGCCCGGGCGCTCACGCAAACGGTGCCGGTTTCAGCGTCCACGCCTGCAGGTTGGCCGCACCAAGCAACGCGTCTCCGTCGAAACCCGCAGGAAAGATCGTCCAGCCCCACGACACGTGATCGGCCACGTACTCTGCAGAGTCAAGACGTCCCTGGATCACGGGCGCGTCGACGGGGTCGCCACGCAGCCACTTGGGAAGGACCGCTCCGAGCGTTGCCAGGAGATCCGCTGGCGATAGCCACGTGCGCCCGATCTGTACCTCGCCGGGCACACGGTGGTGCAGGTCCATTGCTGCACTCTCGTACAGGCACGTGCCAAACAGATCCTCCTGCCTGAGCGCTCGGTTGTGTACCTCGACGTGAGGAGGGCTGCTTGGCCCATCGACGTACGCGAAGGCCAGTTGCGCCGGCCACTCTCCACTGCTGGCTCTGGCCGCCACGAGGCGGACCGCGAGGCTCAGGATCTCGCCGGGCGACAGCCAGGCACCATCGACTTGCTGGTGGCGGATCCCATCTGGCATGGGCTCACACAGATCCGCGATCTGCTGCGGCGTGAGACTGCGGCCCCGGGCCCGGTCCGAACAGCGCACGTTGGCTTCTGAGGCCACGATGACCTCTACTTCCGGCATGGACGCCACGGCATCCAGGAAGGCGCCCATCGCCCGATACCGCTCCTCGCTCTCCTCTGGAGGAACGAGGGCTGCCGCTTGCCACCGCTCGCGCGGGGGATCCTGCCCATCGCGAAAGTTGACGGCATCCCAGAACTCGCTCGTCACAAACTCGCACTCGTGCGCGTACAAGCTCACGACCCCACCCGTGTGGCGCAGGCTGGAGACGATCTCTTGGACTTGAGCCAGTCGATCCTGCACGGCGGACGCTCCTCTGCCGATCCCGATCGACATCGTATGCTCCAGCCCAAGCAAGTTCAGTATCCCGCAATAGCGGTGTGGCTCGCCGTTCAGTGAAACCCATGGCCCAGCGTCGAGGTATACAGGGATGCCCCACTGGCGGAGCACGGGATAGACGTGCGGTGCCCACGCGCCGCCAGGCTGCCCATAGCACGATGGCGTGCGGCCGAAAGCCTTGCGTAAGGTGTCAAGACCACCGCGCTCTCGCCTTTCGAACTCGGCGATGCCCTGCTCCCACTCACACCCCAGCAAGTACTCGGGGATGGTAGGCGGCCTGCTGTGATAGTCCGTATGGTAACCGATATCATGCATGCCCAACCTGGCCAGCACACTGCTTCCGTCCCCTGGGAACGCCGGGCTCCAGCCCGGCCCCCTATCCGCCGGATTCCCGTCCGCCGGATTCTCATCCGCTGGGCCCCAGCGCTGCAGGCCGCGGACCTTTTCCCCGACCAACTTGAACGTCGCCTTGGCTTCGTACTGGTCGAATATGTCCACCAGTCGGCCAAGTGCGACATTGCTCTCGGGTGTGATATAGTCCTCCACGTCGAACCAAAAGAGAACGCGAACCTTCATCGTCCCTCCTGTGTGATAGCCACGGCTATCGCGTCACTCCCGATCCATCCCCCGAAATGAGCCTGCCGTCGCCAAGCTCGTACACGCAATCTGCCGCTTCCTCGATCTTGGGGTCATGGCTCGCCACGATCACGGTGATTCCCAGTCGATGGGCCATCTGCTGCAACAGGGCAATAATGTTCGAGCCGCTGACTGTATCGAGCTGCCCAGTCGGCTCGTCGGCCAGGATCAAGGAAGGATTCCCCACCAGCGCTCGGGCGAGGGCGACCCGCTGCAACTGTCCGCCGGACAACTCGTGCATACGATGGTGCGCACGATCAGACAGGCCCACCAGGTCCAGGGCCCGGCTTGCCCGTTCCTCTCGCTCCCTGGATGGCCGGCGCAGCAACCGCAGCGGCGCCTCGACGTTCTCCTGCGCCGACAGGAACGACATCAGGCCGAACGTCTGGAACACGAAGCTGATGTGCTCTCTGCGCAGCACAACGCGCTCATCTGCGCTCATCTGACCCAGGTCACGGCCATTCACCCATACCGTGCCCGACGTCGGATCGTCCAGGCCGCCGATCAAGTTGAGCAGCGTCGTTTTCCCGGAACCTGAACGTCCCTTGACCAGGGCCAGGACACCATGGGGCACATAGAGCGTCACATCCCGAATCGCATGGATCTCCTCTACCCCCACGCGGAACGTGCGGGTGAGGCCACGCGTTTCCACCGCGTTCAGATGCTCCTCTGCTTCCAGGTTCTTGTCCATCTCGTTCCCGAGGCCTGCCCCTTTGCGGGAGCGGGACGTGCGAGCTGAGATCCGCGTCCCCGCCCGCCCGTTTCCAGTATCTCCCTCCACCACGTGGCCCAGGTCGAAGGCTCGGTCAGGGCGCCACTGTCTCGTTCCCGCCTCCCCCGGCTCCTTGGCCATCTCCGGCCAGACGGAGACGTGGTCTGGCTCCAGACGTACCTTGACCCGGCCCCGCATCACCAACGTGTCGACGTATACTTGCGGGATCTGGAGCCGTCCAGTCTGGTCGAGGATCACCCATTCTTCCTCGGTAAAGGTGCCATCGTGATGATTGCGCTCCCGGCGGATCTCGGTGCTCGTGCGTCCATCGCGGATGCCAATGACTCTATCCACGCGCGCCACGACCTGCGGGTCGTGGGTCACGACGACCACCGTCGTCCCCAGAGCCTCATTGAGGTGGCGCAGCGCGTCAAAGACCTGGCTTGCACCGTCCGAGTCGAGCTGCCCGGTTGGCTCGTCGGCGAGCAGCAGGGGCGGGTTGTTTGCCAGGGCCACGGCCAGTGCGATCCCTTGCTGCTCGCCCCCCGACAGGCGGTCCGGGTGAAAACCTGCCCGCTCGGTGAGCCCGAGGATCTCGAGCAAATCGCTTGACCGGGCCCGACGCTGGGTCGCCGTCATGTCTGTAAGGGTCATTGGCAGCTCGATATTCTCGATCGCCGTCAGATAGGGCAGCAGATTGCGGCCCGGCTGCTGCCACACGAACCCCACCGTCTCGCGCTTGTACCGCACACGGTCACGGTCGCCCATCTTGAGTAGGTCGTTGCCTCCCACCACGACCTTGCCCGCGCTCGGCGTGTCGAGGCCGCCGATCACGTTCAATAGGGTGGACTTGCCCGAGCCGGATGCTCCGACCAGGGCCATCATTTCGCCGCCCTCGACCGCCAGGTCCAGTCCCTGAAGGGCGACCACCTCCAGGTCTGCTACCTTGTAGATCTTGACCAGGCTGTCACACAAAACAAAGGACTTACCCGCCATACCTGCTCCTCGTCGAGCCCGCCTCACTCGTCGCCCAACCGCAGCGTGCGATAGATGTTACTGCGTTGCAGCACACCCAGCAGCAGAATCAAAGACAAGACATACAGGCCCACCAGGACGACGTACGCTGGTCCCAATGTAGCCCAACCAATCACCACGCGGTCGATGGCACTCTCACCGAGGGAGGATGCCAGGGTGAGCGAGAGGAAGGGACGCATCACCTGCGCCATGCCGAAACCCACGGCCGCGCCCGCCCCGACGCCGAGACCGATCAGAAGGGCGGCTTCCAGGCTAAGCAGGCCCAGCAATTGGCGCGATGTGACCCCCATCGCGCGCAGCACACCGAATTCTAGTGCCCTGCGACGCGCAGCGAACACTTGCATCAGGAAAAAGCTCGCCGCGCCAAGCACGACCAGGACGACCGCGTTGATCCCGAACGCTGCGGTCGAGATCTGGGCGATCAGGTCCGAGCGCAGCGCACGCAGCTCTGCGGCTGCATCGGCAGCAATACGGCCCGAGCGAAAGCGCCCCGCGTCGTTCGCGTCGACAATCTCCCTCTCGATCGTGGCAAGGACGGCGGGCTGCTGCTCCGCCTCTACCTCCAGCCATAGCTCGCGCGTACCGGTCGACGACAGTGCC
>CAZLMZ010000181.1:0-2421 GCA_964560475.1 uncultured Anaerolineae bacterium | reverse complement strand
AGGCCAACGCGTTCCCGCAGCGCGCGCAGGTCCGCCACTACGAAGGGTGGAGCCAGGGTTGGGAACGCGTCCACGATCCCGCGCACCTCGAAATCGTACGATCTCGTGCCCAAGTAGTACTGGACAGTGCTCCCGATTCGCAAGTCCCCCGGCGGCGCGTCGGCGGATACCAGGAGCGGGATCGCATCCGCATCGCCACCCCAAAGCGCGGCCATGAGCTCGCCCATCTGCTTTCCTGCGATGCCCGGCGGATAGCGCGCGACCTGGGCAAAGCGACCGGGATCGACGGCCATGAAGGCAAGAGGGCGGGCGTTAAGCCTCGTCACCCGGAACGGGCTCCATCGCGCCTGGTTCCGGTAGACCTGCGCAACAGTCGTTACTCCCTCAGTCTCCTCGACCAGGATAGCGTCCGCCTCAGCCTTGCTCTCTTCTACCGGCAGCACCACACGCAGATCCGCTCCACTGGTATAGTGCGCGATCTCGCGCTGGCGCTGCACGATCGAATCCCTGAAGACCGTCGCAAAAAACACCAACGCCGCGCTCAGGGTGATGAGCAAGAGCACGCGGCCCGGGCCACCAGCACGGTGGGCAAGCCGCGTGATGCCGAGCGGCACGATCAGGTTCCTCGCGCGCCGCGAGAGCCACGCCAGTACGCGCAATAGCAGCGGGAACATGCGCCGGAATACGAGCCCAAGCGCCAATAGCAGCAGGGATGGCCCCAGGAGAAGCACAGGGTCCACGACCGCGCCGCGTACCCCTGTTTGCTCGACTTCCCTCACAAACGTGCCCGTTTCGCGGAGTTGCCAATAGGCCACCCCTCCCAGGACCAGCACAAAGACATCCAAGATCGCTCCTCTCCAGATCGCTTCTCGGGTTGGACGTGCTCGCTCGCGCTGCTGCTGGAGCAATCCACGCCGGGACGCCAGGTACGCCGGAACAACGAGCGAGACCCATCCGCCACCCACGGCGGTAGCTGATAGCAGCCACGACCCGGTAGGCAAATAGTGTACGCTCCGTTGGCCTGCCAGTGTGGACCACAGCCGGAAAGAGCCGGACGCGAGGAGAGGGCCTAGCGGCAGGGAAACAGCGCCCAGCAATGCCATCTCGATCGCGAGGGAACGCACGATCTGCCACTTTCCGAACCCGCGCCCGACCAGCGATGCAAGTTCGATCCCAGATCGATCGACCAAGTCCGCGCCGAGTATGCCGAGGACGTACAGCCCGGCCAACAGCGATTGCATCGACAGTAGCAGGAGCGAGGCCCTACCCACCTGGACCTGTAAACGATACCTGTCGAGCAGCACGATTAGCCCCGTCTGCACTTCTGCCCCAGACGCGCTGAGATGGGCTTTCAGCTCGACCAGACTATCGCGGACGGCCTGGGCATTATCCACGCCGATCATCTGCCGATCGAGCAACACCCGCCAGTAGCGTTCGCGACGAGGGATGTACGTGTCCATCGCATCTGGAGCAAGGAGGAGCGACAGGTACAGATTGTCGACCTGCTCGGTCGGCACGCGCTCGGCGCTGAAAGGCAAGAGCTGCGGATCGCTCCACCACAAGTCAGAGTCGGCATCGCTCGGAGCGACCACGCCGACGATCCGCAAACGATATGGCGCCTTTTCCAGCACGACCTCGTCACCCAGACCCACGTCGATCTGTTCCCTTGCCTGTGCCCCGACAACCGCCTCCAGGACGGTCTTGCCATCTACCGTGTCTGCGGGTTCCGCGCTTGGCAGCCTTCCATCCAGGAGCATCACCTGGTCTACCATAGGGACCGACCACAGCCTCAAAAACAGGATCTCTTGCACCCGGCGAAGGCCATCGTTCGCGTCATAGACCACACGCTCAGCATCGACGAGCGCTTCTCTGAACTCATAGTCGGCCTCGACGAGCCCACCCAGCGTGCTGTAGACCTGGCTTCGTTCGGCGTCAGAGAGCTGATCTCCGCGGATCTCGAGATTGCGCACAAAGGCGTACGCGTCATCCAGGGATTGTGAGAGGCTTTGGCCGGCGACAACAGCCGCATAGATCGGCAGGGCGCTCATCAGCGTACTGCACAGCGTCATGCCGACCAGGATCGCAAGGTTCATCCCCCAGTGACGCACCATGTGGCGGAACGGGAACCTGATCAGCATCGGCAGCTCACTCCTCGTCGACGCGTAGCTGGCGATGTAGTTTCACCCGCCACAGCGCCACCGTGGCCAGTGCGAGGGAAGCAAGGAAGGCCAGGGCCAGACTCAGGTAGATGCGCCCCACGGCTCGCCAGTCGGTCTCTGCCAAGAAGGGTGGAACAGGAGGCCGGCCACCGAGACTAAGCGGCAGTCCAGGCAGCGTCACCCGGTTCAGTAGCAGGCCCAGCCCTGTGCCCAGCGCCAGTCCAGATACAATGAGCACCACTTGCTCGAGCAAGAGCATCCC
>CAZLMZ010000180.1:0-7191 GCA_964560475.1 uncultured Anaerolineae bacterium | reverse complement strand
CTCTTGCCGAGCATCCTCGTCAACTCGCTTGCGATGCCGTTCGTCTACCTGCCTGCACGCTTGCTGCATCGCCGCGTGGGAAGAGAGGCGATCAGATGGTGAACAACACGCGCTCCCGTCGGCAGCACGACATGCTGTCTTCTCCCAGCATGCCGCGTGCTGCCCAACCGCGGCTGGACGTAGCCTCGATCTTGTTACCTGCCTTGCTGATCATAGGCGTCATCGCGCTGGGCTTTGCGGGCTGGCTGTTGTTGACCCTCCCGCAACAGAACGCGAGCACGTCGGGAGAGAGCGGGAACGTCATATGGCTCAGAGGCGTGCACGCATCGCAAACGCGCGATGCGCAACAGGCAGAGATCGCCGGCCTACAAGCCGATCTCGACAAAGCGCGCCGCCAGTTGGCAACTGTCTCGGCCCAACCTACACCCACCGCCGTACTTGTACCAGCATACGACGATACCGTGACCGTACTGACCAAGCCGCCATTGGCGCTCATCCTCGATGCGCCTGTATACCAGCAGGCACACAGCCTGAGCTGCGAATCCAGCGCCGCTGCGATGGCTGCGAACTTTTACGGGGTGGGCGTGAACGAAGAGACGATCATCGCCGCTCTGCCCAAGCACGATAACCCACATCTCGGGTTCCGGGGAGACATTGACGGTCCATACGGAGGGATCGAGGACTATGGCGTGTATGCCGAGCCGATCCGGCAGATCCTGGTCCAGCTTGGGCTCAAGGTAGAGCACTTGACGGGGGGGATCGAGGAGATCAAGGCCGAGATCCAGCGCGGGCACGTGATCATTGCCTGGATCACGTACGATCTACAGGTAGAGACGCCTCAACAGGTCACGACTAGCGACGGACAAATCGTCACACTGGTTCCCTATCAGCACGTCGTGCTGGTCACCGGCTACAACGCCAGCGGCCTGTGGGTCAATGACCCCTACTCGGGGACACAGGCTTTCTATCCCGACGCCGACTTTCGGCGCTCGTTCGCCTATCTAGGCAACATGGCTCTGGTCGTCAGTCCGCCAGAGGGCTTGTAGGACCCTACGATGCAGGATTCAACTCCGAAAAAACGCCATGCCCCACCACTGCTGCGCATCACGCTACTGCAGATGATCGTACTCGGCGTCTTTGCAGCGTTCAGCCTCCGCCTGTGGCGTCTGTCTGTCGTCGCTGGCGAAGGATACCGTGAGGCCGCCAAGGAGAACCGCACCCGCCTGGTCAAGACGGACGCAGCACGCGGTGTGATGTACGACCGCACCGGCGAGCTGCTGGTCCGCAACGTGCCACGCTTCAATGTGCTCCTGATCCCGGCCTACTTGCCAGACGACGACGAGACGAAAGAGGCTGTGCTGCAGCGCCTGCAGGAGCTGCTAGACGTGCCGCTGGTGAGCGACTATGCACCGCCACCCTATCCCCCATACTGGGGCACGGCCAAGCCCGGCTTGCGCGAGCAGGTACACGAGGGCGAGCTCTATGCGCCTTACCAGCCGATCGTCCTGAAAAAGGACTTGCCCCAGGACACTGTGTTCGCGATCGAAGAGGAACACCTCGACCTACCGGGCGTGCTGATCGAGGTGGACCCCTACCGTGAATACTTGACCGGCCCACTGACAGCACAGATACTGGGCTACATGAACCCTATCCCTTCGTGGGCTACTGAGGAATTCGGTGAGGAGCAGGGCTACGACCCGGACGATATGATCGGCATCGCCGGGCTTGAGGCATATTACGAGGGTGTGCTGCGCGGGAGCAAGGGCACGCGCACAGTCGAGGTCGATGTGGCTGGCCGCGAGGTGCAGACGATCGGAAACGAGGTCCCACCACAAGCCGGCGACAGTCTCATTCTGACGATCGACCTCGACCTCCAACGCTACGTGGAGCAGGTGCTGCGGGCAGGCATGGCCAAGGCTGGGTCCGAGTCGGGCGTGGCCATCGTGAGCAAGGTCGATACAGGCGAACTCTTGGCCCTGGTCAGTGCACCGACCTTTGACAACAACCTATTCGCACAAGGTATCTCGAGCCGCGACTTTGCGCAGCTAAATACGGACCCGTGGCATCCCCTGGTCGACAAGGCAATCGCCGGGCAGTATCCGCCGGGGTCGACGTTCAAACTCGTTGCCGCTACTGGCGCTCTCGAAGAGGGCGTTGTCGGCCAATGGACCCAGATCACGTGCCCTTCTGGCTCGGGCACGCTCTGGCTACCCAACAGGTACTACCCCGACGACCCCAAGTTGGCGCAGCCCTTTTACTGCTGGACGCACGACTATGGATATGGACATGGCAACCTTACCTTCATCCCCGCCCTGGCTGTTTCGTGCGACATCTACTTCTACATGGTTGGAGGCGGTTTTCTCGACCGGTTCGAGGGGTTGGGTCTAGAGAGACTGGGCAGCTACGCCGAGGCGCTCGGCTATGGGAATCCGACCGGCATCGATCTACCCTCAGAGTCCGCCGGCCTGATCCCGACCGAGAAATGGAAGCGGGTCAACTACAGCGAGCGGTGGACGACAGGTGACACGTACAACATGACCATCGGCCAGGGATTTGTCCTGGTCACGCCTCTACAGGTCGTGAACGCGACGGCGACCATCGCCAATGGCGGCACCGTATACGAGCCTCAGCTCGTATATCAGATCCGCGACGCCGAAGGAAACGTGGTACGGGACGTGGAGCCCAAGGTCGCCCGCCAGTTGCCCGTTTCCGCTGAGAACCTTGCGCTGGTCCGCCGTGGGATGCGCGCCGCAGTCGAGTACGGCACAGCGGTAGGGCTTCAGGCGTATGGTGTCGAGGCTGCCGGCAAGACGGGCACGGCCGAGTTCTATGACCCGCGTTTCCCCCCGAATGAGAACGGAAGGCTGCCCACCCACGGCTGGTTCACCGCCTTTGCGCCCTACGACGATCCAGAGATCGCGGTCGTGGTCTTTCTCTATAATGGCGGCGAGGGTGCCACATCCGCTTTGCCCATCGTGGGAGAGATCCTGAACTACTATTTTCAGGCCTATTGAGATCGCTGTGACACGAGAGGGGCGAGACATAGCAGGCGGTATGTCTCGCCCCTCTTGCGTCGGGGAAGGATGACCGGTTCTTGTACGAGCGCGTGCACACAACTGCCCTCGGGAGACGCCAGCGGATGCTGCTCGCGCGCTGGCCGAGCGCCGGCCTGGTGGCCGGCAGTGGGCTGGTAGTGGGCGCCACTCTCGGCCGGGTACTGGCCGAACTGCCATGGGCCGGATGGCCTTTTTGGCTGCCGGTCACGGGAATCGTGCTCGCCGTAGCCGGTGGTGCGATCGCCCTCGCGCTCTGGTGGTGGCGCGGGCAGGGCAGCGGCGCGTCTGCCCTGCCCCTCTATGCTCTGTCTCTCTACTTGTTCCATCCTGGAATCGATCTGCTGCAGGCTGGCATCCTCCTCGCGGCAGCAGTCCTTCTCTGTGCCCTACTGGGATTCGAGCCGCTGCGCGTTCGTGGCGATCGGCTGATCGCCGTGCTGCTCTTTGTCGTCGCCCTCGGCGCGTACCTGAGCACGATCACGCCCGCCGTCGGTACCCGCGATGGCTACGAGCTTCAAGCCATCTCGGCAACGTTGGGTTATGCACATCCTACCGGATACCCGCTCTTTCCCATCCTGGGACGTGCCTGGCTGCTCATCTTTCCTTTCGGGAGCATCGCCTGGCGGGTGAACGTCCTCTGTGCACTCTATGCAGCAGCCACCATCCCACTGCTCTACGGGACAGCACGACGGGTGCTTGGGCACCGCGCGATCGCTGCGTTCAGCGCCTTGCTGTTTGCCTTCTCGAGCACGCTGTGGGCACAGGCCGTCCACCCGGAAAAGTACACGCTCAACGCGTTCTTTGTGGCACTCGTGCTGTACATCGCCCTGGGCACGACCGATCCTGAGCAACGCGCGCCCCACCCCCATCTCCGTTGGCTGGCCCTGGCCTATGGCCTTAGCCTGACCCACCACCGGACCATGTTGATGCTTGCCCCGGCATTAGCACTTTATGTGCTGTGGCGTGACCCAGGCTTGCTCGGGCGTCCGCGTGACTGGCTGCCTGCGCTGGCCCTGGGTCTCGCGCCGCTCTCTGTCTACCTCTACATCCCGTGGCGTGCCGCAGCGCAAGGCTCGCCCATGTCGATGGACGCGTTCCTGCGCTACATCGCTGGAACGTACTACAGTCCCGCCGTGCAGCTCATGGACTGGGCCAACCCAGAGCGAGCAGCGATGTTCTGGCGTTTTCTGCTGCAACAATACCACGTCATCGGCGTCCTCTTGGGTGCACTCGGGCTCGTCGCCCTGGGCCTGCGCCGCCAGTGGCGTGTCCTGGCATGCACAGCCCTGGCCTACGTCACGTACTATGTCTGGGGTACCGTATGGTACGCCTACTACAACGACGTGAACTCGTTCATCCCGAACCATATGATCTTTGCCCTGTGGATCGGGAGCGGTGCGCTAGCGATCCGGCAGCTCGTTCAGAGAATTGCGCGATCGACGGCCTTTGCTTCGGCCTGGCCGCAGGTGGCCCATGCAGCGGTGTGGTCGCTGCTGGTCCTGCTGCCTGCATCGCTGGTCTGGACGAACGGCCCCCAGGTTGACGCCCGTGACGAGTGGAACTTGACCCACTGGGCTAAGGCCGCACTCGCAGAGGAATTGGCTCCGGGGGCCACCATCCTTGCCGCCCGCGACAAGTACCCGCCGCTCGACTACTATGCCCGGATCGAGCAGCAGCGTCCAGATATCGACGTCGTCCTGCTTGGAGACGAGCCGGCGTACCTCGATCGCCTGCACCACGACCTGGCGAACGGCAAGACGGTCTACCTGGCGCGCTTTCTGCCAGGGCTGGAAGGGCCCTACTATCTCCGCTCTATGGGACCGCTGGTAGAGGTGGCGACTGCTCCTCTCCTGCCAGAAGAGGTTCCTGTCGGCACGGCCCACGGCTTTGGTGATTCGGTCCGGTTGCTGCGTGCAGATGTGGAACAGGAACGCCCGCTGCGCTCAGGCGATGCCTGCCACCTGACCCTCTATTGGCAGGCCGTCGAGCCGGTAGCAGGTAACTACCAGGTCAACCTGCGCCTGGTCAGCACTCGCGGGCAGGTCTGGTGGTCGGCAACCGACTATCCAGTGAGTGGCATGTACCCAACCGGAGCCTGGAAACAGGGTGAGGTCATCCGCGATTGGCACGAGATCTCGATTCCGGAGATCGTGCCCCCAGGAGCCTACACGATCCAAGTCGGGCTCTTTCCGCCGTTTTCGGAAGCAGGCCTCTCCGTCGCGGGCGAGAGCAAATGGCTGCCGGTCGACACGATCGAGGTGACCCAGGGTGGAACGCCTCCAGAGACCGGCTCGCGTCTTTGCGTCGTAGCACCGCGCCAGTGGCAAATCGTAGGCTATGAGCTGCCCGATCGGGCACCACCTACAGCAAGTGTGCCACTGACGTTGTATTGGCAGGCGCTGGCCCCACTGCCGGATATCGAGATCGGCACGCGCCTACAGGTTAGCGATGGCGAAGCAGCCTGGACGTGGGAAGAGCCGGCCAGGGGAGAGTACCCGTCCTCCAGTTGGCCTCTAGGCCAGATCGTGATCACGCAGCATCATATGCAGATGCCTGCCGGAGAGGGCCAGGTCAGCGTAGAGATTGCTGTGCGGGAGAAAAGCCAAGGCCAGCGCATCGCCTTCTACCCCCGTTGGCTGGCATCCAAGACGGACGTGCTTACCCTGCCACCTATCACTGTCGCCGGACGCCCGCCCGCTGCTCCAGGCACCAGCAACTATGCCGATCGGATCCTGCTGCTCGAGGCCGACCTGGGAACCACCACGCTCAGGCCGGGCGAGGCGCTCGATCTGCAGGTGCGTTGGGAATGCCTGCAGGCGATGGAGTCAGACTATACGCTCTTTGTGCAGCTTCTCGGGCCAGAGGGCAAGTTGAGGGGCCAGATTGACGTGTGGCCCAAGGACGGCACCCATCCTACCAGCGCGTGGCGAGAAGGAGAAGCGTTCGAGGATCGATACACCGTATACGCGGACGAGGATGCACCGCCCGGACACTACCAGGTCGCGGTCGGCTGGTACCTCCTGGAGACCATGCAGCGCCTGCCTGTGCTCGATACCGAGGGCCGTGCGGTGGACGACAAGGTACTGCTGTCGGATCTGACTGTGACACCCTAGCCAAGGTGGTGCCTGTGCTCGCAGCGGTGTCCCCTATTCCACGGTGATCGGCGCCAGGTAGACCTTGTCATCGATCGCAGCCCCCGTCTCGTCCAGCACCGGCAAGCGGGTCAGGTCGGAGATGCGGTACAGACCCACCTCCACCTCGTATGTGCCTGGTGCCAGCGCCTCGGGCAGGGAAAACGCATAGGTGTCGCTGATCCGATCGCCGCGCCGCCAGCGCGTGGTCGGGTGCGTACCGTTCACCGGCTCGCTGTCTTGCTGCGCAACAGGCAGCCCGTTCTGCCCCAACACGTGCACAAAGACCTTGTAGCGCTCGTCGATGTCAGCCATCGCCTCCCAGTCCAGCGTCAGGCGCACCCTTTCACCCGGGTGCAGATCCTGGCTGGCATAGCGATAGTCGCGCAACCGAATGACCTGAAAATCCGCCACGATCGCCGGGCTTGCACCCAGGTGCGTAGGCAGACGGTAGGCCCAGCCATCGCCGCGGAGCTCCAGGTGGTGGAGGGCGTCTCCTGCGTCCACCGTGTACTGTGCGACGACTAGAGCGCCGCGCCGCCAATCCGCCAGGTTGTTGTGCCACGTCACAGCTTGCCGCGTCGAACCATCTGTCTGCACTGCATACAGTGCCGGAACGTCGTTGCCTGCATCGCCGCCGGTCACCAGCCACTGCACAGCGATGTTGACCGTTTCTCCGGCCGTAACCTGGGGGAGCGCATCGTGGCCGAGCAGTACGAGATCGCTACCACACCGCGCACGCACGGGAACGCTCAGCGATGCATATGCCCAGCGCAGCGGCTTATCGACCTCGATCTCGCCCAATAGCAGACGATCTACGTCCTTGTCATCGCTAGAGCCCGGCCCGGCGCCAGGTGGGCCCATCGTTGCCACGAGCTGGTAGCGACCCGACGGAAGCGCTGGCGGCAGATCGAGCCGGTAAGCGTCGGCAACCACCTGGCCTGGCTGCCAGCGCGTGGTCGGGTAGGTGCCCCCCACCGGGTGGCGGCTCTGCCGCTGGACGC
>CAZLMZ010000179.1:5344-7195 GCA_964560475.1 uncultured Anaerolineae bacterium | reverse complement strand
AACTCTTCACGCGTGGCGCGGTTCTCCCTAAAGCTGCCCAGCATCGCGCTGGTCGTCATGCGAGCGTTGGCCTTTTTGACGCCACGCATCGCTGCACACATGTGCAGTCCCTCTGCCACGACGGCCACGCCTAGAGGGTGCAAGGTGTCCATGAGGAATTCAGCGATCTCTTGCGTCATCCGTTCCTGGACCTGCAGCCGTCGTGCGAACATCTCTACGATGCGCGGGATCTTGCTGAGGCCGATCACGCGGCCATCAGGAACGTAGGCTACATGAATCTGTCCCAGGAAGGGAAGCATGTGGTGTTCGCACATACTGTAGTAGTCGATATCCTTGACGACGACCATCTGGTCATAGTTCACGTCAAAGATCGCGCCGTTGATGAGCTTTTCGGGATCCACGTGGTAACCAGCCGTCAGCTCCTCGAACATGCGCGCCACCCGTGCCGGTGTCTGAAGTAGACCCTCGCGGGACGGGTCCTCGCCGATGGCCTCGAGAATCACCTCTACTGAGCACTCGATCTCATTCGTGCACGCTTGCTCGGGTACATCCAACGTGTCGTTGCGAAAGACGTCAAAGTCGGCAGGCTCGATCTCCATTGCTCTTACCATATCAGTATATCCCCTTCTACACGGTCCTAGGGGTAGCGTCTTGAGAAGGTCCCAAGACGCTACCCAGTATCACCATAGTGGTGCGCGAAGCAGCACAGTCCTGCGCTACCTGCTACGGACAAACTGCCGGCGCAAGAGGATGCCGCCCACGAGAAGCGAAGCACCAACCGCCAGCGCGAGCGGAGCGAGCAGTACTGCGAGGTTCGTGCCACCTGTCTGGGGCAACGTGCTGCCGGGCTGTGCGTCCACGCTTGGCACCGCCGTCAAAGCAGGATCACCTCCAGCCAAGCCCATCGCAAAGACGGTGTAGACTGTTCGGTTCTGAAGCGCGAGCCCAGGTACCGCGAGCGCAACCGTCTCTGTGCCGGCCAGCCTGACTTCGAGATCGTACGTGCCAGCATCAACCGGCAGGTAATCGCCTACACCCTTGAAGGCGACATTGCTGAACAGCACCGGACCGCCCTTGACTGCGATGTCCACAGCCGGAGCGTCGGGCGAGGCGTGCACAAACCGCACGTGCGCCTTGCCCTCTGCAGGGAGGCTGTTATCATCGACCAGGACGAGCGGCTCGATATCTGCCAACTTGCCAACGGCAACAACCGTGTAGTCCTTGGCCTCAAGGGTCAGATCGGCGTTGATGACCACAGGCTCCGTGGCACCGGTGGGTACGACCTTGACGTTGTACGCGCCTGTAGCTAGTGGTGCATAGGCCGTGATGCCCTTGAACGGTGCGTTGCTGAATGCGACGCTGTCGTTGACCCATACGTCAACTGCGGGGGCGTCGGGCGAAGCGTGCACGACGCGCACGCGCGCACCTGACTGTGCGAATGCTGGTACCGTCAGGCCCAGCGCCAATACGATGCTCACTACTGCCAACAGCTTTTTCATCCCATCCCTCCGATGTGAGTTTGTCTTGCCTTCTTGTGGCGAATACACTCTATCTGTCGTCCGCCGGCCCTCTGGCCAGCTCACCTATCTGGTCTCCGGCGACCAGACTCTTGACCTGCGCGATGAGCGCTGATGCCGGTTCCGCTTTGCTGACAAAGGCGTCAGCACCCGCATAGATGGCCTCTCGCTCCGACTCTGGACGTCCGCTCATGGCAATGATATGGGCTTGCGGGAGGGTGTTCCGGAGATCCGACAACAGTGGGTCATCCAACCGTCCCTTCAACGCCCAGTCTAGCAGGACAACATCCGGCTCCAAATCCCCTGCAAGCTCAACGAGACGCGATGCACTTGT
>CAZLMZ010000179.1:0-5244 GCA_964560475.1 uncultured Anaerolineae bacterium | reverse complement strand
TCGTCGATGGGCACATCCTTGAGCAGGTAGCCGATCGCGCCGGCCTGAAGCGCATCCTGCACCAGTTCCCCCTCATGGAAGCTGGACAACGCGACGACCTGGATCTCGGGGTGGCGTTCGTGCAAGGCCCGTGTCACATCCGCGCCACCCATGCCAGGCATCGCCATATCCATAAGGACCACATCTGGATATGCGTCTTCGCAGCGCTCCAACGCTTCCTCTCCAGTGGCGGCCTCCGCGACCAGTTCGATATCGTCGAAGGCCAGCAGAAACATACGGAGCCCGCTGCGAACGACAGCGTGATCGTCGACAACCATCACGCGAATCGGATCAGACTTGGTCATGGATCGCTCCCTGCCCTCTTGTCCAATGCACGGTGACACGAGTGCTGCTGCCAGGTGCGCTGGTGATATCGAGTGTGGCGCCGATCTGTTGTGCTCGCTCGCGCATAATGCTGACCCCAAAGTGGCCTGCGGGCGGCGCGATTGCGGGATCAAAGCCGATCCCATTGTCTTGGACGGAGAGGGTCACTTGGGCGTCGCTGGCATGGAGGCTGACCGAGACTTCTGTTGCACCTGCATGCCTGGCGACGTTGTTCAGGGCCTCTTGCGCAATGCGGTAGAGGGCAACCTGAACCTGCGGAGGCAGCAGACTCTCACCGTCGACGCTCAGCTCCACAGGCACTCGGGTACGGCTGGTCGTGGCTTCCGCCAGACTGCGCAACAGATCGCCCAGCGGCTTTTCAGTGAGCGTCGAGGGGCGCAATTCCAGCAGGAGAGTCCGCATCTCGGCCAGTGCGCCCCGCGTCAACTGCTGCAGCTCTCCCAGCCCTTGCCGAGCCTCCTGCGGGTGCGTATCCCAGATGCGCGGGATCGTCTCGGCGATCACGCTGGCTGAGAACAGGGTTTGTGTGACTGCATCGTGCAGTTCGCGTGCCAGCCTGGACCGCTCGCCCGCGATGGCGCTTTCCTCAACTTGCTCCTGCAGCCGTGCGTTTTCGATGGCTAATGCTACCTGGTCACCATAGACCGCCGCCAGCTCTACTTCCTCTTGAGAGCAGGCGTGGGGCTGCTCATAGTAGAGCAGCAAGCCGCCGTAGGGCACGTCCCTGACGATGATCGGGACTGCCAGCAGCGCGCGGTAATGGTCGACAAAGGCTCCGTTGGCTGCTAGCTGCAACGCGTCCCCTGGCGAACCGGCATCACGGACCCGCTGCTGGGTGTCACGCACGGCGACTGGATGCCGTGTGCGTATCGCCTGTCGAAGGAGATTGGCTATAGCAGGCACACTCGGTGCATGGCCATCCTTGAGGCCTTGGCCGGCCTCAAACTGCAGCGGCTGTGTTGGACCTTGAGTGCGATAGACCGCAGCGGCATCGCTGCCGAGCAGTTGATCGACCTGCGCAACAATGTAGTCTAGCACCTGCGGGAGGGAGCGGCTCGAATTGAGCATCGCCAGGACGCCGCGTAAGCTTTCGGCAATCTGTCTGCGGCGCTCCGCCTCCAGGCGCCGTTCTCGTTCCTCCTGCCTTGCTGCCTCGGCATCCGCACGCGCGGCTTCTGCTGCCTCCTTTGCATCGTGGAGTGCCAGCTCGGCTAGCTTGCGCTGGGTCACATTCTCGTGGGAGGTGACGATGTGCAGTCCCTCGCTGCTCTCGAAGCGAGTGACCCACATGGTGTACCACCTCTTCTCGTGAGGGCTGTGGCAGGGGTATTCCTGCCAGTACGACGCGCGTTCGCCAGCGATCACCTGCCTGAGTCCTCGGGCGGCGGCGGGAGCGCCTTCTGAGGAATCTGCAACGGCTGCGTCTACCACGGCGAGGTAGTTACGTCCGATCCCGCCGTCTGCCCATGCGAGCCCATTGTCGGCGCCATACTTGTGCCAGGAAGCATTGACGGCAACGATCGTGCCCTGCTCGTCGAGCACGGCGATATTGGCCGAAAGGGCGTCCAACGCAGACTGGAAGAACTGGCGCGAGGCGCGCAGGGCCTGTTCGGCGTCGTGTAGGCGCACCATCGCCTGCACGCGCGCCACAAGCTCGCGGTTCGAGATCGGCCGGGCGATGTACTCGTCAGCCCCCGCCTCAAGGCCCTCGGCCTGCGCTTCGGATGCTGTGCTGGATGCAGAGACCAGCACGACCAGGCTGTTGTTGGAGAGCCCCGGATCCGCCTTGATCTGTCTGCAAATCTCGGTCCCGCTCTCATCTGCGAGCACGACATCGAGCAGGATCACGCTGGGCTTGTGCTCCCGCGCAAGGTCCAATGCATCCCTTCCGGTTGCGGCCGTGATCACCCGATAGCCTGCCTGCTCTAGCAGGCGTGCGGTAAGCCGCAGCAGGTGGGGGTCGTCGTCGACGACCAGGATGAAGGCTCGTTCCCCGGTAGGCATGCTGGTCATCCCTCCTGTGGCAAGCCGGGGGTTCTGACACCGTCGTCCCGTGAAGGTCGTGCCTGAGCGTCCGCTGCGTCGAAAGGCAGCGCGATATGGAAGACCGAGCCCTGGCCCTTCTCGCTTTCGGCCCAGAGCTCGCCACCGTGCTCAGCCACGATCTTGTGCGTGATGGCAAGCCCGAGGCCGGTGCCCTTTTCGCCTGCCGTGCCCGTGGCGTGTCTTCGGCCGAACCACTGGAACAGCTCGTTGAGCTGATCTGTCGACATGCCGGGTCCCCGGTCGATCACAGAGACGATGGCACGGGCATCCTGCTGTCGTGTCCGGACCGTGACCACAGACTGGGGATATGAGAACTTGATCGCGTTGGACAACAGGTTATTCAGCGCTTGTTCCATCCGCGTGCTGTCGAGCATCAGGGGCGGAAGAGGAGAATCATGTGCAGTCACCAGCGTCACCTCCTTCTTGCTCGCCAGCACCTCGTTAAGGGTCACGGCCTGCTCCACGAGGGCGATCGGATCGGTGAGCTGCAAAGACAACTGGAGACGACCCGCTTCGATCGCTGACACGTCGAGCAGGTCGTCTATCAGCTGGAGCATGAACCCGGCGGAAGAGAGGATGATCGAGAGAAAGTCCAGCTGCTCTGCTTCCAGCTTGTCGGAACTTTCACTGAGCAGCAGTTCGCTGTAGCCGCGGATTACGCTGAGTGGACTGCGCAGGTCGTGTGCGGCCATACCGAGGAACTGGTTCTTGAGCTGGTTCAGCTGCTCGAGCTCTGCGTTCTTTTTGGCCAGCTCGCGCTGTAGGTTGGCCATCTCGTTGTTGAGCCGGCTCAATTCCTCATAGTAGCGAGCGTCACGCTGCTCGCCCGCCTGGGCTTGCAGGGCGTTCGACTGGAGCGCCGTCCCTCGTTCGTCGTCCAGGTCCTGGAGCAGGCGCAGCACATCGTGGGTGCTGCGCGCTGCCACGATAATCAACTGGGAACCTGCGGCTCTACCCCCAAAGCAGAGCGTGGCAATACTGTCGCCAGCGGGCACGTTCATCTCCCATTGTAGGGCTGTGCCCTGGTGGCGGAGCTCAACCAGGAAGCTGAGTGCCTTCGACAAGCTGGCACGGTCGACAAGCACGGGAAAAGGAGCGCCGCACTCTGGCCGGATCGAGAGCCCGAGATCATCCTGGATTAGCTGCAGGATGTTGCCATCCTGATCGCACAGCAGGGCAATGCCCGCCGGGCGGCGTGCAGGACTCATGCCGCATTCCCTCCCCTGGCCAAGCCATCGGCAACCGCGATGGCCTGCTGTGCGTCGCGCGCATAGCCATCTGCTCCAACGGTCTTCCACAGCGACGCAGAGACGTTGAAGGGGTAGCCCCCTACAAGGATGCGTACGTCATGCCCGATGCTGGACGACCGGACGTGGTCAATCAGCGCCTGCACGTGGCCGACGTGGTAGGTCATCGTCGCCGAAACAGCGAGTACGTCGGCCTGGCGGTCGGCGACGGCACGGAGAATGCTCTCCGTAGGGACGTTGGCACCAAGATAGTAGGTGTCCCAGCCCTCCATCTCGAAAAAGTCGGCGACCATGCGCACGCCCAATTCGTGTAGCTCGCGCCCCACACACGTGGCAACCAACGTGCGGCCTACCCGTCGGGCCGAGAAGATGTGCGGGTACAGTTGGGACATGACCATCTGGGTCGCGGCGGTGCAATAGTGCTCCTGGGCGACGCTGATCTGGTTGAGCTGCCACAGCCGGCCCACTTCGCGCTGGACGGGCTGGAAGGCGTGGAGGTACACCTCCCGTACGGCCAATCCACCCTCAACCGAACCGAGAATGAGCTGGCTCGCAGCACGACGATCCGCGCGCAGCAGCGCGTCGAGGTAGCTTTGTGCCAAGTCGACGAGCTCTGTCCTCGCATGCTGCTTCGCTTGGGAGAGGAAAGAGGTGGTAGCAGCGGGCGTGGCACCAAGTTGCTGCAGCGCCTGCGCTACGTAGGCCGCTGGCAGCGCCGCGAGATGCGGTGGCAGCTGCTCGTGCAACGTATCGGCTGTACATCGGAGCGTAGTCTCCAGTACGTCAGGGACAAAGCCCAGGCCATCGAACAGCACCTGAACCCACGCAATATAGTCTTCGAACAGGGCAGGATCACGAGCCGCTACGGCCTCGGCAAGATAAGAAAGGTGATAGCCGGCATCGCGCACGCTTTTTTCTCGGCCTACATCGCCCATCGGCCGCCAGCGCTCGCGCTGCAGTTCGTACTGCCGCGCCACGATCTGCTCCGCAAATTGCTGTTGCCGCTGGCGAAGGACTTGGCCTGCCTTCCGAGCTTGGGATTCACTCATGGCTAGGACTCCGAAAAACCTGCCCGCTGGGGGCCGGGTAGCGGACTGGGCCGGGATCGAGGTGGGATGGGGCCGGCAGGCTAGGGACGAGCTGGATCTGCGGTGCTCTGGTCACGATATGGATGAAGGGTTGCCGCGCCACGGCGGCTTGGTCTACACCAGGCGAGACTGAAGCTCCTTGAACTCCGCCAGGTCGGCACTTGTCACCGGTCGGTCTGGCAAGAAACGGCATCCTGCAGCATCCTGAGTCGAAACTTCGAACGTGCCGATGCGGCGAGCCAGGTCCACAATCTCGACCTTGTTGTACCCGATCAGCGGGCGCAGGATCGGCAGCTCGGCTCCGTAGGAGATGGCAGCGAGATTGCCGAGCGTCTGGCTAGCCACCTGTCCCAGGCTATCGCCCATGACCAGTGCCTGTACACGGTACGTAGGCGCCAGTTGCGTGGCTTGTGCGATCATGGCGCGTTTGCAGAAGACACAGGTCCAGCGTTCCCTACCCATCTCGGCCAGTTGGTCGA
>CAZLMZ010000178.1:4024-7257 GCA_964560475.1 uncultured Anaerolineae bacterium | reverse complement strand
TGTCGACCGTGCCGCTCTCGATCAGGCGATGCGCCTCCCTTTCATCGCGGTAGAGCGCGTTGGACGAGGTCGTCAGCGCACGCTCCGAACCGAGGGCAGCCATACTCAGGTTCGTGGGCGCTTCGTGTACCGCCAGGCTGACGTACGTGCCGGATTCCGCCAACAGGGCGATTCCCTCCTGGATCGTCGCCTCGGTGCCCACGGTGTCGAAAACAATGCTCGCACCAGAAAGGCCATCTCGCGCCTCCAGCCTCTCGCTCAACCTTTCCGCATTCGGGTCGAGGCATTCCAGCCCGGGATACTGCGCGATCACCTGCCGAGCCAGGGGAGACGGATCGGACAGCACCACTCGCCCCGCTCCCTCTGCCTTCGCCACCTGGGCAATGCATAGGCCGAGCGGCCCTCCGCCGACGCACGCAATCGTGCTGCCCGGATCGAGACGAGCGCGCCCAACAGCGTGTACAGCCACGCCCAGGATGTCGCGCATCGCCTCCTCGGCGAACGATATGTGGTCTGCCAGGGGGTAGACCAGGTCTCCCCACGCCGGGCAGTACTCGGCGTACGCGCCAGGGTAATAGTCCATTGCACCCCAGCCCTGGGCGTGGCCTATGTGGGTCGTGTTGCGGCACAGGTTCTCGTGCCCGCTCGTACAGAGCGTGCACGTCCCACACGTACGGAACGCCTGCGCCCCCACGCGTTGCCCCAACAGGTGTTCATAGCGCGGCGAACGTACCTCCACCACGGTCCCTGAGAACTCGTGGCCCAACACCATGTTGGGCGGGTTCGGAAGGCTCCGCCCCAGCGTGTGCAGGGCCCAGGGATTCTCGCCGGCCCAGTACCGCAGGTCGCTGCCACAGATGCCACAGGCTTCGACACGCAGCAGTACCTGGGCATCGTCGTTCAGCTCCGGCATGGGGATGTCCACCAGCTCGAACGTCTTGGCTTTCCGCAGTACCAGCGCTTTCACGGACCTTCTCCTTGCGCCACTTTGTCCGCACGCTGTTCCACCGCAGCAGGTCGGATCCCGCGTTGTCTGGACATAGAGGACACCTGCGCCAGGACCATGCCGCCCAGCATGAGGGCGCAGCCCGCGAGCTGTACCACGGTCAGCGTCTCTCGTAGCAGCAGCCATCCGAACAGCGCCGCAAAGACGGACTCTAGGCTCAGGATGAGCGCCGCATCCGTCGCCGGCGCGTGGCGCTGGCCGTACGCTTGCAGGGTGTATCCGACGCCAACCGAGATCGCTCCGCCGTAGACCACAGCCCACCAGGCCGACGAAAGCGCGCGCACCGTGTTCGTCTCCACGATCGCGCCGAGGATCGTGTTCGCTACACCGCTCACGAGACATTGGATCCACGACAGGCGCAGAGGGTTCGCGCGCCGGACCAGCCGGCCGACGAGGATCACGTGCAGCGCCCACAGCACCGCCCCGCCAAGCTCCAATCCATCTCCTACCTGCAAGGCCCACTGCCCCTGCACGCTGAGCATAAAGAGCCCGGCTGCTGCCACGAGCGATGCCGCCCAGGCCAGGCGCGATGGCCGTTGCCGCCACAGGAGCGCCAGAAAGAGCGGCACCAGGACCACGTACAGCCCAGTGATGAAACCAGCCTTTCCGGCGGTCGTGAACGCGAGCCCGGCCTGCTGCAGGGCAGAAGCACCCGCCAGAACGATGCCCACAAGTAGGCCACCTCGCCACTCGGCGCGCGTAATCGCCCGCAGCTTTCCCCGCAGCACGAGCGCCAGGATGCCTGCAGCGAGCAGGAACCGGAGCCCGTTGTAGGTAAAGGTACCCACGTGCGCCGACGCAACGCGCTGAGCAGAGAACGCGCTGCCCCAGATCGCGGCAACGGCCAGCAGCATCAGGTCAGCGCGCGTCCTCTGGGAGCGGGAGCCGGGTTCACGACCCATGGCTGGATACCAACCCCAGGCGTGCCAGTGTCCAGGGGGCTCCGAGCGCCCCCCAGAACCCGACCAGCCCAAACCGCACAAAGCCAACCACCGTCGCCGGCACAAGGCTGGCAGACGCCGCCCCCAGCCCGTACTCGAGCCCGGCGAGCACGGCGACACCCACGATGAAACCCAGGATACGCCGGCCCCACTTGCTGCTCGGGGAAAAGCCCACCCACCTCGGCTCCAACGCGAACCCGACGCCCATACCCGTCAGTGTCCCGCTCGTCGTAATCCCATCCGTCGTCGAGAACGCCAGCGCAAGCAGCACAGGAAATGCGGCGGCAACCAGCAACTGCCAGGGCAAGCGCAGCCCCCCGAGCCGTGGTGCCAGTCGCGGCAACAAGATCAATGCCAGCACCAGCATCACCCCACCGATCACGTACCCGCCCAGCACATCGGTTGGGAAATGGACCCCCAGGTAGATGCGTGAGAACGGGATCAAGATGATCAGCAGTGCCGAGACGATCCACATCCAGAGGCGCTGAACCCTGGCTCCCAGGTAGCCCCACAGCAGCGTGGCGTTCTGTGTATGTCCGCTGGGAAACCCCGGTCCGCTTGCCGTATGGACCAGGGCAACGCTCGGATCCAGTTGGAACGGGCGCGGTTGGTCCGCCAGCGCTTTGATCACCACGTTCACATAGGCCGAGATCAGGATCACGATCGTCAGCTCCCGGCCCAGCCGCCGATCGAGGCTCCAGTAGATAAAAGCCAGCAAAAGCAGGGTGAACGTCTGGCCGCCTATCCGTGTCACGATAGTGAGCGGAAGGTTGAACAGCGGGCTCACACTCTGCAGCGCGTGGATGACCCTCAGGCCCCACTGATATATTGGTTCCATTGCCCTCTCTATGCGCCTGTCCAAGCCGAGCATTGGGCAGCGCGCAGACAGCTCACTCCCACCGGCGCCAGACTGCCTGAGGAGCCGCCGTCCTGCGCATCACTCTTAGCCAGCAGAGACCGTGAACGCGTCCTCCAGCCCAGACTCGGCATCAGGACCGATCCAGACCTTGAACGCCCCCGCTTCGACTCCGTACTCTAGCACAAGTCCGTGAAAACCGAGCTCGGATATCGGGACCTCGAACCGCACACTCGCCGACTCGCCCGCAGCGAGCGAGAGACGCTCGAATCCCTTCAGTTCCTTGACCGGGCGCGTCACGCTGCCGACGAGGTCCTGCACGTACAGTTGCACGACCTCGTCCCCGGGAAGCTCTCCCTCGTTCGTCACCGTAGCCGACACGACGAGCGTGTCCTCCATGCCGACCACGGGCGTCTCCACGTTCAGGTCT
>CAZLMZ010000178.1:0-3924 GCA_964560475.1 uncultured Anaerolineae bacterium | reverse complement strand
CGCCCTGCACGGATCCCCCCGTGCCAGGCCTGTACGATCGCCGGCACGTGCTCGGCCATCCACGGGATCACCAGCGGTCGCCCCGACATCAGCACACAAACGACGGGCGTGCCCGAAGCGACGACCGCCTCCAACAGTTCCTGTTGACGCCCTGGCAGGCCCAGGTAGGCCCGTGAGCGTGCCTCCCCGCTCATCCGTTCATTCTCGCCCAAGACCAACACCGCCGCCTCTGCCTGGCGGGCCGCACGAACCGCATCCTCGACCTGATCCAGTGCATCGTCAGCCACGGTGCACCCTTCCACGAACTCGACCGCGCAGCCCGGGCGCACAGCGCGGATGCCATCCAAGACGGTCTCGACATCCTCTGGACGCCCCTCGCAGTGCCAGCAGCCGAGTGGGGCTGCACGGTCGTCTGCCAGCGGGCCGATCAACGCGATCTTGGTCGTGCGCAGAGGCAGAATCGGGCCCTCGTTCTTGAGCAGGACGATCGACTTGCGCGCCACATCGAGTGCTGCATGCCGGTGATCCTCACGTAGGATGAACTGCGCTTCCAGCCCCTCGTCCGTGTAGGGGCGCTCGAACAGACCCAGCGCGATCTTGAGGCACAGGATGCGGCGCGCTGCATCATCGACCAGAGACAGCGGCACAGCGCCCTCTTCTACGAGCGCAACCAGGTGTTCTGGAAAGGCGTGGCCCATCATGTCCATGTCGATGCCCGCCAGGACAGCTCTGAGCGCCGCCTCGCGGAGATCGGCGGCAAAGCCGTGTGCGACCAGTTCGCCCACCGCGTTATAGTCGCTCAGGACCACGCCCTCGAAATCCCACTCTTGGCGCAGCACCTCGCGCAGCGTAAAGGGATTCGCCGACGCAGGGATGCCGCTGATCTCGTTGAATGCCGACATAATGCTGGCGGCTCCCTCGTCGATCGCTGCCCAGAACGGCGGGAGAAAGACATCGCGCAGCGTTCGCTCCGAGATGTCGACCGTGTTATAGTCCTTGCCTGCCTCCGCGGCGCCATAGGCTACATAGTGCTTGGGACAGGCCGCGATCCTGCGTTCCCCGGCCAGCCCATCTGCCTGAAACCCGCGCACGCGGGCACGCGCCATCGCCTGCCCGAGGGTGGGGTCCTCTCCGGCGCCCTCTGCGATCCGCCCCCATCGGGGATCCCGGCAGATGTCGACCATGGGCGCAAAGATCCAGTCCGTGCCGCTCGCCGCCGCCTCGTCTGCAGCGATCCGTGCCGCCCGTTCCACCAGGTCCGGGTCCCAGGTGCACGATTCGGCGAGGGGAATGGGAAAGATGGTCCTGTACCCGTGGATCACGTCGTTGCCTACCAGCAAGGGGATACCGAGCCGCGTCTCCTCGACAGCCACGCGCTGCAGGCGGTTGATCTCGCTTACCGAGCGGATGCTGAGCACAGAGCCCACCTTGCTCTGGCGCACGAGCTTGTCGATCTCGCGGTTCCACCTCGGGTCGAGCTGATTCATCTGCCCGACTTTTTCGTCGAGGGTCATGCGGCTCAGGATCTCGTCCGCCTGCGCCACCACTCGCTGCTCGAACCGGTTGAGCCGGATGTGTCCATCGCTCATCTTTGCTCTCCCTCCCGTCGTCGCGCCCAAACGCAGCAGCGGCTGCCTAGCAGCCCTCTAGGAATCGCGCACCTTGCAGGATACCGAGCTTTTCCGTCTCCTCGCTCCCGTTAAAGCTTGCGTCCTCCAGCTCGATCGACACGCATCCGGCGTAACCGAGCTCTTTGAGAATCTGGAACGCGACCGGCCACCGCATCACCCCGTGCCCCGGGATCGTATATCGCCAGGCCATTGCGCCGAATGCGTAACGCTTGGCAAAGGTGGGCGCCTGTTCGTGCCCATACTCGTACAGGTTCTCAGGGATCAGCTCGGTGTCCTTCCCGTGGACGTGAAAGACCCGGCCGTCAAACTCGTGAAGGAAACGGATCGGGTCGATCCCCTGCCGGATCAGGTGCGACGGATCGTAGTTGATCCCCATCGCCATGGAAGGGATCTCCCGGAAAAGCCCCCGGTAGCCCTCTGGCGTACAGCACAGCGCGCCTGGCCCAGGCCAGCCCTCCACGACGATATGCGCATCGTGTTCCTCGAGAACGGGCACGAGCTGCCCAAAGCTCTCGACCATATAGTGAAAGTTCTCACCCCGCGGCAGATCCGGATTCTGCGGAAGCATGACTACGAAGTAGCGTTTCATTCCCAGGGCCGCGCAGGCTCGAATGTATGCTGCGTTGCGTTCCACGGCCTCTTCTCGCTGCCCCGCATCCGCAGAGATCATGCCGTTCCACTCGGCCAGGTCGGCCGAGCCAATCTGTAGCCCCGCCTCCAGGTACGGCTGTGCTGCGCCGTCGGCATCTCGCCCAAGGTCAATCACCTCGAGCCCGTTTGCCACCATCCACTCGATGACTGCCTCGGCATCTCGCCGCCACGATCCACCACCCTGGCGAAAACCGACCGGATAGCCGCCCGTGCGCGTCCTCATATCCCTCTCCTTTGTCGTGTATTGGTTTGTGATTCGTAAGTGTCAACTATGGTACAAGTGAGCGCGAGTCATTATAGCGCGCCTACTATACCGTGGCAAATGCGCGTGGCGAAACACCGGTTGACACCTTCCTGGCTCTACGCTACAATACGCCCGCCAAATCCACGGAGGTGACCCTTGCACAAAAAGTGGGAGATCGCGCCGCGCATGCCTGCCACGCAGGCCGAGCGCAGCCCAGCACTCCCGGCGCTGCTCTTGCAGTTGCTCTACAACCGCAATATAGTGGATCCATCCGAGATACGCGACTTTATGGGCGGCAACTGGCAAGAGCCAGATCTCTACCTGCTGCCCGATATGGAGCGTGCAGTCGACATCCTGATCCGCACCATCGCCCGTGGGGAAAAGATCGCTGTCTACGGCGACTTTGACGCAGATGGCGTGACCGCGACCGCGCTCCTCACGCAGGTGCTGGAGGGGCTCGGGGCAGATGTGATCCACTATATCCCACCGCGAGCGGATGGCTATGGGCTGAACCTCGGAGCACTGCGCCAGCTATATGCCGCCCAAGTACGCCTGGTCGTCACCGTCGACTGCGGCGTTCGCGCAGTCAAAGAGATCGAACAGGCTCGCCGTGGCCTTGAGTTCATCGTTACCGACCACCACGACGTTGGCCCTGCGTTGCCGTTCGCTTCGGCTGTGATCAACCCCAAGCGTCGCGACAGCGAGTACCCGTTTTCAGACCTCGCGGGCGTTGGCGTTGCCTACAAGCTGGCTCAGGCTCTGACCCGAGAGGCAGAGCAGCGCGGAATGCCAAGCCACGTGGACGAAGGGACGCTCCTCGACCTCGTAGCCATCGGCACCGTAGCCGACCTGGTTCCGCTGCTGGGTGAGAACCGCTCCCTGGTACAGCACGGGCTGGAAGTGGTGAACGAGGCGCGCGGTGAAGGGATTCGTGCGTTGCTTCGGGTGGCAGGTCTGCGCCCGGGCGCAGTGACCGCATCTTCCATCGCGTTCGGTCTTGGCCCTCGTCTCAATGCTGCGGGACGGCTGGGCGATGCCTCGCTGAGCTACGAGCTCCTCGTCTCAGATGACCCTGTGCAGGCAGACCAGCTTGCCGCTCGTCTCAACGAGCAGAATCGGCAGCGCCGTGCACTTACCGAGCAGTCCTACCGGCTGGCAGAGCAGTTGGCCCTTGCGCGAGGGGAGGTACCAGCGCTTCTATACGCAGGGCACCCAACCTTTGCAGACGGGGTAGTCGGGCTCGTCGCCGGGCGCCTCACCGAAGCCTACTATCGCCCTGCCGTCGTCGTCGAGCAAGGCAGTGAGATCAGCAAGGGCTCGTGCCGCTCCATCGCCGAGTTTGATATCACAGCCGCCCTCGACGAGTGCAGCGATCTGCTCCTACGCCACGGAGGACAC
>CAZLMZ010000177.1:4311-7293 GCA_964560475.1 uncultured Anaerolineae bacterium | reverse complement strand
AGGCGGTAGCCAGCCAGCGGAACGCTGAGGCTCAGCTCTGTACGGCAGGCCGGCGGTAGATCGCGCGGCGGCGAGGCCTGGTAGGCTTCCCACCACTCGGTGATGCCTCTCTCCTCAGCGGATGCAGCCAGCCTCTTCGGTGCAATGCCCACCAGGTGCTGCTGCACGAGCAGGTGAAAAGCTGCACCTAGCCGGGCGCGGCGCTCCCACGCAGCCGTCGGCTCTCCACGAGCCAAAGGCCACTCTACGCCCCGCACGTAGCGGAGCTCAAAGCGTCGTGGGCATTCTAGATAATCCTGCAACGATGACTGGCTAAACACGAACCTCGGCGGCAGGCTCATTTCCACCTCCCGGGATGCACTTCTCGGTGCATGCCGCACCTACGATCAGCGCTTGCCCCCACCACGCTCGATCTTGGCGCCCTGCGTTGGCATGCCGGTATCATAATCGCGTACCTCTGGCGCGTACCCATCCGCCGGACGGGGGCGGAATGCGCCACGCCACTGCAAGCGCCGCGTATCTCGCCACGACCTCCGCTCCCACACCGGTCCCCGGAATGGGTCCCGCTTCTCATACATCCAGTCGAGGAGCCGGTCGTGCAGCGCATCGCGAGTCGACGTGTATGCTGGATCATCGATCAGGTTGTGCACTTCGGCTGGATCCCTTTCCAGGTCGTACAGCTCGTCCGTGTGCAACAGGTTGATGACCAGCTTGTACCGTGCATCTACGATACTGCGCACCGGCTGAAAGCCACCCCACGAATCGTGCTCGATCTCGTAGCGTTGGAACTCGATGATCGCGCTGCGGTCTGGATCCTCTTCTCCCTGCAGCAGGGGGACGATGCTCTCTCCCTCCAGGATCGGCGGCACATCCATCCCCGCGAGCTCAAGCATCGCCGGCAGCAGGTCGATGTGGCTAACGACCGTCTCACATCGGGCGCCGGCTCTCGACTGCGCTGGCTGCTCGATGATCAGGGGCATCCACGTGATCTCTTCATACATCACCGGTCCCTTGCCCACCAGCCCATGTGCGCCCATCATATCGCCGTGATCCGAGGTAAAGATGATGTACGCATCCCCATCTCCCCGGGCGTGCACGGCGTCGATCACGCGCCCGATCTCGTGATCCACAAAGCTGTTGCACCCAAAGTAGAGTGGATGGTAAAGGCGCCCCTCTCGCAGTTGCACCTGCGTCGACGCTGCCCATTCTCTCTGGTGTGCAGGTTTGTCCTCGAGTGTGTCGTAGGCTGCCGGCCCCACCGGGTATCCGTAGTCGAGGAACGGCTCCACGTACTCGGGCGGGCAGGTGTAGGGATGATGGGGCTCGTCGTACGAGACAACGAGCAGGAACGGCTCCCCTGCCTGCGTCTCCAGGAACGAGACGGCACGATCCGACACCCGGTGCGCCCAAGTAAACTCGGGGCCGATCTCGTGTGCGCGCAAGTCGTTTACCGAGTTCAGCCCCTGCCGCCACAGATGGATCTCGTCTGCGTCGAGCTCCTCCAGGTACCGCTTCCCATCGTACCAGTAGCGCTCATCCCAACCAGGGGGACAGATCCCGGTACCGAAATAGTCGTGCCCATCCAGGTGCCACTTGCCCACGTATGCGGTGTGATAGCCTGCGTCGGCAAAGCGCTGCCCCATCGTCTTGATATTGTCCCCGAGCGGCAGGTTGTTCGTCCACGCGCCTGCCGTGTGTGGATAGATCCCCGTGAACAGCCCCGCACGCGCGGGCGTACAGAGCGGGCACGTAGTATAGGCGCGCGTGAACGTCACTCCGGCTCTTGCCAGCCGGTCGATGCTCGGCGTCCGCAGTTCGGGATGCCCATAGGCACCCACGATGTTCGCCCCCTGCGTATCCGTCATGATCAGCACAAAGCTTGGCGGGCCCAATCCTCCTCCTATTCAGTGTCGTACGTATGGCAGCGGCTCTGCCACCACGCGTGCAGGGCGATGAACGGCACGGCCATCTGCTTCGACTCCTTGCTGCGCCCCGTGTTCCAGGTTAGCACCAGCTCTCTCCTAGCGCGCGTGATCCCCACATAAAGCAAGCGCAGGCGTTCCGCCACATAGTCGAGCCGCGCGCGCTCTGTCGCTGCCCCCTCTTCGTAGGGCATACCTTCCACCAGCGCCCGCAACTGGGCCAGTGCCTCTGCCTCCAGGTTCAGTTGATCCCGGATGAACCATTTCTCGGCAATGTACTGATCGTACGGTTCCCCGGAAGGAAAGCTATAGTTGTTGACCGACATCAGGTAGACGCGGTCCCACTCCAGTCCCTTGGCCTTGTGCAGTGTGGAAACGGTCACCTTGCCCGGCTCAGCGATCGGCGCCTCTTCCTCTTCAGAGAAGCCGAGAAAGCGCCGCTCGTTCCTGGCGATCACGGCCAGTTCCGCGGTCAGCTCAGGTAGCCGCCAACCCGGATTTCGATCGTTCTGTGAACGCAGCATCACTGCTAGCTTGTGACTCAAGGCCAGGTCGCCAGACTCCAGAAAGAGATCTTGGGCGACCGTCAGGATCAGTTGGTCGATCGGGAGGACCGTTGCCTCGTGCCATCGCCGTACCAGCACGCGAAACGCCTCGAGTACCTCCCGGTCGTCCACCGACACCGCATCCGCCCGCCGCCGAGAACTATCGTCTGCGTCTATCTCCTCCGGATCGTGCCATTGCACCTCGTCCAACCAGTCGCGTCCTGGGCGCGGCCACAGGAAGCATTCCACCTCCGGACAGCGGCGAACCAGCGAGACGAGACGCCGCAGTCGACGCGCAGTGGAGGCATCTTCCCGGTCGTCGCGTCGCCATACTTCCAGCGCCCTGGCGAGCAGCGGCGCAGAAACCGGATCGCCAAGGTAGTGCAGGATGTTGCCGAGTGCACCGGCAGTCTGCCGCGTCGAGGCGGTGGATCGAAGCAGTTCTATACATGGGACATCCCGCTTCCTCAGCACGTCCGTAACCTCGAACCCGCGCTGGTTGCGGGGTACGAGGA
>CAZLMZ010000177.1:0-4211 GCA_964560475.1 uncultured Anaerolineae bacterium | reverse complement strand
AGGCTGAGCACCGCCTCCGGCCACTGTTTGCCCTCTACCCACTCTCGCTGCCCGTCGCCCAGGTCGGCGCTCAACAGCGCATCCAGCGCATCAGGATGGGCACGCAGCCACGCCTCACAGGCTCCTTCGAGCACTTGGCCGGCCTCCCGCTCGTCGACGATCTGAAAGTCCTCGGCCAGGCCAACGAGCCCGGGATGCTCGCGCACGATGTCGTGCGCCAGCCCGTGCAACGTGCGTACCCGGTAGCTCACTTCCGCAAGCAGCCCCTCACCCTTGACCAGTGTACCGATACGTTCCCGGATATTGTCTACCGCCGAGTTGACGAGGGTGACCACGAGCACCTCCTGGTCATCGCCCAGCTCCGCAGAGACGAGCCTTGCTGCCAAAGCGGCCAGGGTGATCGTCTTGCCGGCGCCGGGTACGGCGCTCACACCCATCTTGCCACCACGATAATCGAGTACTTGCCGCTGTTCGGCACGAGGCAGAAAATCGCTCATCGCTCACCACGTAGCCCAAGCCTGGCAGACGGTGCGCCAACCCGGCTGGCACAGTTGTGCTCTCCCTGGCCGCATCTTAGCATAGGTCGCGGCAAATGCAAAATGCAGCCCGCGCAACCTGATCGGCGTTTTGAGCAGAGCCGCGCTCATAGTATAATCATGAATTCAGATGTGAATAGGCCTCTTCCTGGAGGAGTAAATGTACATCGGGTCTCGTACGCCTCGGCGCAGGGATTCGCCGTGGCGCGTGCTTATCTTGACGATTCTCATCATTGGCGGGCTGTATGTGCTTCGGGAGCAACTGACCGGTGCCTCGTGGGCACGGCCGTTCGACGCAACGCCGACACCGACGCGCTCGTCCGAGTCCTATTTCGATGAGGCCGAGGCGCTGTACGACGAGGGGCTGCTCGACCCGGCGATCGATGCCTACCGCAACGCCGTGAACAAGGATCCACAGGACAATCTGGCGCTGTACCGGCTCGCGCGGCTGATGGTCTACCGCCATCGCACGACAGAGGTGCTGGCGCAGTACGGTGCCCGCCTCCAGGACGAGGAGCTTGGAGACGCGCGGACGTACGCCGTGCTGGGACTGGCACTCGATTGGCATGCCGTGCAAAATGAGGAGCAGTTGCTTCCTGTATATCTGGAGTTAGGCGTGATCAGCCCCGAGGAAGTGCAGTCCGAGGACTGGGTCTACGATCGCGATCGAATGGCGGAGGAGCTGGTGCGGGCTGCGCAGAAGGCCTGTGAACGGGCACTCCGTCTCGACGCAGATCTGCCCGAGGGTTATGCCTACCTCGCGGAGGCCCTGGCCGATCGCGAGCGGTACGATGAGGCGCTCGCCACGGCACAGACAGGGCTGGGGCTGAATCCGAACCTTCCCGACACCCAACGTGCCCTCGCTTTCGTGTATGAGAAGCAAGGCCAGTATGAAGAGGCAGTTCAGGCTTACGCAGCAGCGATCGAGGCACACCCGCGGCTCGGATTCCTTTACCTCTCGCTGGGCAGGAATCAGCGGGCCATTGGCTACGAGATGGACCTCGACGGACGCTGGCAAGACGCGACTCCCTACTTCGAGCAGGCTGTTTCGGCGTTCGAGGAGGCAATCAAGCTCGATCCGGCGAACCCGACGAGCTACGATGAGATCGGGTGGACCTACGGTCACTATATGGGCGATGACCGTGAGATGAAGCAGCGCGGCGTCGACTATCTCGAAGAGGCCATTACCCAGGATCCGGAATATGGGCTGGCCTACCGGCACCTGGGCCAGGTCTACTATGACCTGCGGAACTATGAGGAGACCATCGTTTCCCTAGACAAGGCGATCGAGATCGGTGACTTGGCCCCTGCGGACACAGTTCTGTCCCAGATCATGCTCGGCTGGAGCCACTATGCGCTGGACCGCGCCGACGACAAGATAGAGGATCCGTGTGCTCAAGCACTGCCCCACTTTCAGGCAGCGTGGGACGTGCTCGATCAGCTCACCCAGCGAGAACTGGGACTCGAATCGCTGACACAACAAGGACTCGACACCTGCAACTAGGCCAAGCCTTTCTATCAGTCTCCGCTCAAGAGTGCTAATTGGGGCTTGACGAGTCGAGAAAACTGTGGTAAAATCTGGGTTGTGTTAGCACTCTCACTTCGTGAGTGCTAACACAACCCGGTTCGTTTTATGGTCAGTGCGTATCATGCATCTACAACATTGTCGAGGAGGTGTGTAAATGGTGAACCTCAAGCCGTTGGGCGACCGCCTGGTTGTTGAACCGATCGAGCGTGACGAAACAACCGCTTCAGGTATCCTGCTCCCGGAGACCGCGAAGGAAAAGCCCCAGGAGGGTCGAGTACTTGCCGTGGGTCCGGGCCGGACCGACGACAACGGCAAGCGCGTCGAGATGGAAGTCAAGGAAGGTGACCGCGTGCTCTATGCCAAGTATGCGGGCACGGAGGTCAAGCTGGAGGGAGATCGCAAGGTCCTGATCATGAAGGAAAGCGACATCCTGGCTCTGGTTGCAGAGTAGTCATCCCCACCCACATTGTAACGGAGGATACATTCAATGGCAAAACAACTCGTTTTCTCAGAGGAGGCACGACGCTCGCTCAAGCGCGGCATTGACATCTTGGCGTCTGCCGTGGCTACGACGTTGGGCCCCAAGGGCCGGAACGTCGCTCTGGACAAAAAGTTTGGCGCACCCACCATCACGCACGACGGTGTGACCGTGGCCAAGGAGATCGAACTCGAAGAGCCCTACGAGAACATGGGCGCGCAGCTGCTGAAAGAGGCAGCCACCAAGACGAACGACATCGCCGGCGACGGAACGACCACCGCAACCGTCCTGGCACACACCATCATCACCGAGGGCCTCAAGAACGTCGCCGCTGGTGCGAACCCAATGCTCATCAAGCGCGGAATTGAAGCTGCGAGCGAAGCAGTCGCCGACGCGTTGCGGAATATGGCGATCGACATCAAGACCAAGGAAGAGATCGCCAGCGTAGCCGCCATCTCGGCTCAGGACCGCGAGATCGGTGAGCTCATTGCCGAAGTGATGGACAAGGTCGGCAAGGATGGCGTGATAACGGTCGAGGAGAGCAAGGGACTCGCCTTCGAGACCGAATACGTCGAAGGGATGCAGATCGACCGCGGCTACATCAGCCCCTACTTCGTGACCGACCCCGACCGCATGGAAGCCGTACTCAACGAGCCGTACTTGCTGGTCACCGACAAAAAGATCTCAGCCGCGACGGACATTGTCCCCGTTCTGGAAAAACTGGTCCAGGTCGGCAAGCGTGAACTGCTTGTCATTGCCGAGGACGTCGACGGCGAAGCCCTGGCGACCCTCGTGCTCAACAAGCTGCGCGGTATGCTCAACTGCCTCGCCGTCAAGGCACCCGGTTTCGGCGACCGCCGCAAGGCCATGCTCGGCGACATCGCGACCCTGACCGGCGCGACCGTGCTCACCGAAGAGATGGGGCGCAAGCTCGACACCGCGACCGTGCAGGACCTCGGCCGCGCTGACAAGATCATCTCGACCAAGGAAGACACCACCATCGTCGGCGGCGCAGGTGATGAAAGCCAGATCCAGGGACGCATCAACCAGATCCGGGCCGAGATCGACGTTTCCACCTCCGACTATGACAAGGAAAAGCTGCAGGAGCGTCTCGCCAAGCTGGCCGGTGGCGTTGCCATCATCCGCGTCGGCGCGGCGACAGAGGTGGAGCTGAAGGAGAAAAAGCACCGCGTCGAGGACGCGCTGAGCGCCACACGCGCAGCCGTCGAGGAAGGCATCGTGCCCGGCGGCGGCGTAGCTCTGATCAACGCAGTCTCTTCGCTGGACGAGATCAAGATGGACCAGCCTGACGCGCAGACTGGCGTGACCATCGTTCGCCGCGCGCTCGAAGAGCCGATGCGCGGCATCGCCCGCAACGCCGGGATGGATGGCGCCGTCGTCATCGAGTCGGTTCGTCGCCAGCAAGTCGAAAAGGGCGATCAGTATCTCGGCTACGATGTGATCGACAACGAGTACTGCAACATGGTCGAGAAGGGCATCATTGACCCGGCCAAGGTGACACGCAGCGCAGTGGAGAACGCAGCCAGCATCGCCGCGATGATCCTGACCACAGAAGCCCTGATCACCGATATCCCCGAACCGGAAAAGGCCCCGGCAGGGCCTCCCGGTGGCGGCATGCCTTACTAGATCAGACACAGAGAGCCCCCTC
>CAZLMZ010000176.1:4305-7299 GCA_964560475.1 uncultured Anaerolineae bacterium | reverse complement strand
GCGGTTCACGTGGCACAGAGGTGGCGCGGCACGCATGCGGGCGCGGCCCCCCTGCTACAGCTTGACATGAGGCATGCTATTGTCTATAATAGTGTACTGCGTTGGCGGTAGAGCATTAGCTGGTAGGTTCATAAATCTCGTGTAGGAGTGCTTCTGTGGCAGGTGTCCCGAAAAGTAAGGTTTCGAAAGGCCGTCGAGGCCGACGGCGAGCGCACGACGCGCTCAAGCTAACTACCTTGGTCGAGTGCCCACAGTGTCAGGCAAAGCGGCTTCCGCATCACGTCTGCCCGTCTTGTGGGTACTATCGCGGCGTGCAGGTCGTCGAAGTCTCGTAGACCGGCGATCGTAACCTTGCGCTGTCGGACTGGGGCCGTGCCATCCTGGCGATGTGATCACGGCCCTTGTTGCATGATAGAGTTCTCCCACGGGCACTCGCGTGCCGCGTTGAGCCATAGCGTAGCAAGAAGGATGGGCGCATGATCCACACCGTACTGTGCGACCTCTTGGGCATCCGCCACCCTGTTATCCAGGGGGGTATGGCTTGGATCTCGGACGCAAGGCTGGTTGTCGCAGTGTCAGAAGCGGGAGGGCTCGGCGTTATCGGTGGAGGTAATGCACCGCCTAGCTGGATCGCATCGCAGATCGATGCCGTACAGGCGCAGACAGAGAAGGTCTTTGGCGTCAATATCCCTCTCTTCTCGCCCTATGTGGCGGAGGTGATGCAGCTTTGTATCGACAAGGCTGTACCTGTCGTCACCAGCGGCGCAGGCAGCCCAGGTTCATATATCGACGCACTACACGAGGCAGGGATCATCATCCTTCCGGTCGTGTCATCAGTTGCCCTGGCGCGGCGCCTGGAACGGCAGGGGGCAGATGGTGTGATCGTGGAAGGGCAGGAATCTGGAGGACATATCGGAGACATCTCCACCATGCCTTTGATCCCCCAGGTGGTCGATGCTGTAGATGTTCCAGTCATCGCAGCGGGTGGCGTTGCCGACGGGCGAGGCTTGGCTGCAGCCTTGGCTTTGGGTGCGGCGGGCGTGCAGATGGGCACACGCTTCATCTGCACCACCGAGTGTACCGTCCATCCGAACTACAAAGAAAAGATTGTCCAGGCTCACGACCGCTCGACAGTCGTGACCGGCCAGTCGCTGGGCCATCCGATCCGCACGATCAAGAACAAGATGAGCCGCCAGATGGCACAACTCGAGCGCGATGCTGTGGTCACCGAAGAGGAGCTAATCGCCTTTGGCACGGGCAAGCTACGCCTGGCGGCCGAAGCAGGTGATATCGATAACGGATCGGTCATGAGCGGCCAAGTCAGTGGCCTGATCGATGACATTGTGCCGTGCCAGGTCCTGCTGGAACGCATCATCTCTGCCGCCGAGCAGCAGATCGAGGCACTCAGCCGCCTCCGAACGTCGTGCATACCTACGTGAGCAAGGAGCACAGAAGGTGGATCGAGTATCCGGTTCCGTAACCATCGCTCCCGAAGTACTGGTGACGATCGCACAACTGACGACCCAGGACATCGAGGGCGTGCACGAGATGAGCCCGGCCTGGACACGCGAGGTGAATCGTTTCTTTGGCAACGAACATGTCGGTGACGGCGTACAGATCAAGGTCCAGGACGGCGAGGTAATCGTCGACCTGTACATCATCGTCGACCACGACGCGAACATGCTGCAGCTCGGCAGAACACTACAGTCAGAAGTCACCCGAGCAGTAGAAGAGATGGTCGGTATGGACGTCAGGACCGTCAATGTGCACATTGAGGATGTGTACTATGCATCAGAGGAAAGCTAGGGTGATGTACGCTCGTCGCTCGGGCGAGCATATAGATCGCTTCCGAGGAGGATAGCGATTGCGGGTTCGACGGCAGGCACGTATCGCGGCCTTGCAAGCTCTTTACGAAATTGACTCTGTACAGCATGCGCCAGGACCAGTCCTGCAGCGACGCATTCGCGAGGCGCATTTGCCCCCCGAGGGCGAGGCTTTTCTGCTCAGGATCGTGCAGGGTGTGCTGAAACACCAGGATGAGCTGGATGAGCTGATCGCCACCTATGCGCCCGAGTGGCCGATCGACCAGATGGCGATCATCGACCGGAATATCCTGCGCATCGCCCTGTTCGAGTTTCTGATCGGGGGTGGGACGCCACCCAAGGTAGCGATCAATGAGGCGGTCGAGCTGGCCAAGCGCTTTGGCAGCGACAGCTCCCGCAGGTTTGTCAACGGTGTGTTGGGGACTTTGCTCTCGCAGCATAGCACGTCACCCAGTCGTCGGCCAAAGCACCAGTCGACGGTAGACAGGGAATGAGGTGACACATAGATGTTGGATAATTTCGGCCTAGGCGAGTTTTTCTTTCTCGCGTTATTGGCCCTCTTGTTCTTCGGTCCCGAGCGCCTTCCCCAGATGGGCGCACGGCTTGGGCGTTGGGTCGGGAATCTGACCCAGTACTCCAAGGCCTTTATGACCGAGTGGCATGAGGAGGCGCTGGCGATCCACGACGCGGTCGCCGAAGTCAAGGGGATCCGCGACGAGATCGTGGCTGCACAACGCGAGCTTTCGGGAACGATGAATACGGCACGTGAAGACATGATCGACGGCATCGACACGGCCAAGTCAGCGGTCTCTGATGCCGCCCAAGATGTCACATCGCGGATTCAGCAGCAGCGCCTCCGCGCAGCACAGGATTTCGATCAGCTCGGCGACGAGCCTGGGAGTGCAGTCTCGTCTGAGGCTGGATCCGATGGTTCGGGCACCACTGCAGCCGTAGCCAAGACGCAGCAGGTGCTGGCCGACCTGCAGGAACGGCGCTCGGCAGCCGGAAGTGAGGAGACTTGGGGCGCTTCGGCGGCGCTCAAGGCTACCGCCTCCGAAACAGCAGCAGATGCAGTCGATCAGGAAACGCCACCATCCTCTCCTGAGGAAGAGCGGAAGCGGATCCGGCGCCTCATCGAAGAGGGAATAAAGCCCAAGCAGCCCAAAGAGGG
>CAZLMZ010000176.1:0-4205 GCA_964560475.1 uncultured Anaerolineae bacterium | reverse complement strand
GGTGCTCGAGAACCTAAAAAAGCGGCGAGAGACCAAGGTCCAGGAGGCAGCAGCGCCAGCCCGGCCGTCATCCGTCAGCCGGGATGATTTCGAGCGGCTGACGGACGAGGTCCTCCAGCTACGCGGGCAGATGGAAGCACTTCGCAATGAGATCCAGACGCTGCGGGCCCTGGCCCGCCAGGCGAGCGCGGCGATGGATAACGTCTCTATAGAGGAAGTCGTATGAGTGAAGAAGAATTAGAACTCGAAGGCAGTAGAATGATGACCCTGCTCGAGCACATGCTCGAGCTGAAGGATCACCTGGTCCGGATCGCCATTGCGCTGGTGGTCTGCAGCGCAGGGACCTTTGTCCTCGCCAAGCGCATTCTAGAGTGGCTGATCCTGCCGATGCAGGCGTACAAGGGCCAGTACGCGATCATTGCAACGCGGCCAACGACGACGATCGGCCTGTTTATGAAGATCTCGTTGTTCAGCGGCGCCATCGTGGCCATGCCGTTCATCATCTACCAGTTGCTGCACTTTATCCTGCCCGGCCTGACTGGCCGCGAGAAACGCGCGCTGATCTGGATCATCCCCGGCGCGACGGCCTTTTTCCTGGGCGGCGCGGCGTTCGCCTATTTTGTGATGATCCCGGCGGCTATTCCTTTTCTGCTCGGCTTTTGGTCGGACCTAATCGAGCAGAACTGGATGGTGGACGAGTACATCCCGTTCGTCACCGGCCTGGTCTTCTGGGTCGGCGTGAGTTTCGAGACGCCGCTGATCATGGCCTTTCTCTCGCGCCTTGGCGTCGTCACCTCCAAGCAAATGCTCGGAGTGTGGAAGTTTGCCGTGGTCGCGATCGCCATCCTGGCTGCATTCATCACGCCGACGCCCGACCCGTTCAACATGAGCCTGGTCATGGTGCCGCTGATCTCGCTCTACTTCTTTGGCATCCTCCTGGCGTGGCTGGCCGAGTCCAGGAAGCCCAAGAACCAGCCGACGCAGATCGAGGCCACCTAGCAAGCAGTATTTGCGCAACAGGCAAAGGCCTCCTACCGATCGGTAGGACGTTCAGCCCAGCATCCATCCGGTGGCATACGAGCCACCGGATGGATGCTGTCGATATCGCCAGGCTGTCACTAGGCCTCGACCGTCATCTCGTCCTCGTACTCGACAGTGCGCTCATGCTCGAGCGCGCGTTCACGGTCGACCGTGCGCTCACACACTGCGGCCACAAAGGCGCGAAAGAGCGGATGCGGCCGCGTCGGTCGTGAACGAAATTCCGGGTGGAACTGGCAGCCCAACATCCAGGGATGATCGTCCATCTCGGCGATCTCGACCAGCCTCCGATCGGGCGACAGCCCGGAAAAGACCATGCCCTGGCGTGCCAGGATGTCGCGGTAGGCATTGTTGAGCTCGAAACGGTGCCGGTGCCGCTCCTGCACGACCTCGACGCCATAGGCCTGGGCCGCGATCGTGCCGGGTGTCAGGTGACAGGGATAGACGCCCAGGCGCATCGTCCCGCCCATGTTCGTCACCGACTGCTGGTCGGGCATCAAGTCGATGACCGGGTGACGCACGTGTGGCTCGAACTCGGTCGAGTTGACCTCATCGGTCTGCAGCGCGTGGCGCGCCAGCTCGATCACCATCACCTGCATGCCGAGACAGAGGCCGAGATAGGGTATCTTGTGCTCGCGCGCGTATCGCGCGGCGACGATCTTGCCCTCGATACCCCGGTAGCCAAAGCCGCCTGGCACCACGATCCCGTCGACCTCGGCCAGCTCGTCCATGCCGCGCCCCTTTTCCAGATCCTCCGAGCTGATCCAGTGAATGTCGACGTCCACGCCGTTCGCGATGCCAGCATGATAGAGCGACTCTTTGACGCTCATGTAAGCGTCCTGCAGCTCGATGTACTTGCCCACCAGGCCAATCTGCACTGCGGGCTTGGGCGCCTCGATCTTGGCCACGAGATCGCGCCACGCCTGCAAGTCGGGCTCGCCTGCTGCAAGCGCCAGGCGCTCGATCAGCAGGCCGTCCAGCCCCGCCTCTTCCAAGATCAGCGGCACCTTGTAGATGCTGTCCACTGTCACCAACGGGATCACGGCCTCCCGGTCGACGTCGCAAAAGAGGGCGATCTTGTCCTTGACCTCGTCGCCCACCGGGTAGTCGGACCGCGCGACGATCACGTCCGGCTGGATGCCGATCGCACGCAGCTCCTTGACGCTGTGCTGTGTCGGCTTGGTCTTGAGCTCGCCCGTGGCCGAGATGTAGGGCAGCAACGTGAGGTGGACATAGACCGTGTTCTCACGGCCGACGTCCTTGCGCATCTGGCGAATCGCCTCGAGAAAAGGCAGGCTCTCGATATCGCCCACCGTGCCGCCGATCTCGACGATCACCACGTCGACGTCCTGCCGTGCGACCTGGCCGATGCGGTACTTGATCTCGTTGGTGACGTGCGGGATGACCTGGATCGTCCGCCCCAGATAGTCGCCGCGCCGCTCCTTGCCGATTACCTCGGCATAGACTTGCCCGGTGGTCACGTTACACGGCTGCGAGAGGTTGATGTCGATGAACCGCTCATAGTGCCCCAGGTCGAGGTCCGTCTCTGCGCCGTCCTCGGTGACAAACACCTCGCCGTGCTGATAGGGCGACATTGTCCCCGGATCGACGTTGATGTAGGGATCGAGCTTTTGCGCGGTAACTTTGAGCCCCCTACTCTTGAGCAGGCTGCCGACTGCCGCAACGGTCACGCCTTTGCCCACGGAAGAGACCACACCGCCAGTGCAAAAGATGTACTTTGTCACATTCTACCTCCATCGTCGCACGGATGGCGACGAACCATGACCGAGGGTGGAGCCCCCTCGATCGCGTGCTTTCCTTCTCCACTTTCCCTGTATCCACAGCCGCACTGTCGTACGCCAAGCGATAAACACATCGCCCGCCGGTGTGGCGGGCGATGCCATTGCTGAGGGTGGGTGGACGGTACCAGGGAGGAGGCTGCTCCCCTGGCCCGCCCGGCGCGGCGTGCAAGCGCTATGGAGCCGCGTGTACGTACACATTGTCATACTGGTAGTATCGCCAAGTCGTAATGTCTGCATTCGCGGCAAAGAACCCAACATAGTACTGGTCGTACAACGCCGGCTTACCGGGCCCAGGAGTATAGGTGGCGACCGTCTGGAAATCGTCGATGCCACGTTTTTCGTTTGTGACCTTGAAGGTGAGCGTGTTCCCCGAGCGCTCGATCCGCATCACGTTCCAGATATTGCATTCCTCAGTGAGCGCGCTCGTTCGGTCGTTGGCGATCTTTTCGACCGCGTCCGCCTGACCGACGCTGCTGACATTCCACCGCTTCACCCACCACCAGCCGCCAGTCGTGAAGCCTATCTGATTCTGAAAGGTGATCACATCTTCCGCCTCGGGGTGTGCCGGATCGATCGGCACGGGACTGATCAGAATGCCGTACTCGAAGGCTTGGTCTGTTGAGCATGACTTGCGTCGCATCCATGCCTGGTACTCAAAGTTCTCGAGCGCGAAGATAGGACCAGTCACAAAGACGTGATCACTATTGTCACGAATGCCGATCTGGTAGACCGTCTGTTTGTCTGGGTCCACGTAAGGCCCATAGTTGAACTCCTCCCGGACCGTGACGACGTTGCGCACACTGCCCTCGGGCCAACCGGTCACCGGCGGCTCAAAATCCTCTCTCGCGGTGATCTCCTCGAACCAACTGTGCGCCAGGATGGGAAAGTAAGCCCTTGGCTCGACGGTACCCGTTGCCGCGACGCTGCTCTGCAGCACCTGCCCGCTCCCCTTACCCGTGGCCGCCAGCCCTCCCCCGCCGCCTTCCATCGCCCCTGCACGCAGCGCTCCTGCGCGCATCACCAGGACCAAGAGCGCGATGCCACAGACCGCCGCTGCAGCGGCAACATATGGATGCCTTATCCTTCTTGCCATCTTTTACCCCTCGAAATAAGTATGCTTTCCCTTGCCTGCCTAAAGGCCGGTGCTGCACGCAGCCCGGCCACGCCTGGACGCCGGTTCGCCTAGAGAATAGCATGCTGGCGAGGCAATACGTGCTGCAATGGTCCCTGTCCAGCGGCCAACGACGGGGATTATAGCACCCTCTCCAGAACAGGTCAATCGCGCGGGATCTGCTTACTGCCTGCAGCATGTATATCGACTGTGCCCTGCGTTCCGTCCACGGTCACCTGGGCGCCATCGGGAAT
>CAZLMZ010000175.1:0-7299 GCA_964560475.1 uncultured Anaerolineae bacterium | reverse complement strand
AGGAAATCTGTATCCATATGAGGCCCGGTGGCGCATGGGGATGCGCCACCTACGGTTGGGTGAGAGTTGGCAGGCATGGCATCGCTGGCGGGCATCGCTACGGTATAACCAGCACTTTCATGCGATGCGGGTCCTGCTGGATCGAGGTTAAGGCCGCGCCGGCCTCGGAGAGCGGGAGGCGGTGCGAGACGAGCGGCTCGACCCGGACGACGCCCTGCCGGAGGAGGCGAACCGACTCCTGGAAGGTGTAGCAGAGGGCAAAGCTGCCGACGATCCGCCAGTCGTTGCGAAAGACCTGGTAGGGCTCGATCGAGATGCGGGCACCGGCCGGGCAGACGCCAAACACGAACATCGTGGCACGGGGGGCGAGGTAGGAGAAGGCACCCTCTACGACGGCGGGAACGCCGGTGGCGTCGATCACAAAATCATAGCCCCCGGGCGCGAGGGCGTGCAGACGCGCTTCGTGGTCCTGGCCGGCGAGGACGGTGTCGCTGGCGCCGAGCGATTCGGCCAACGCCAGGCGGCCCGGCAGGCGGTCGACGACGACGAGCTGGGCGGCACCGCTGCGGGCCAGCAGTTGGGTGAGCAGGCAGCCCATGGGCCCGGCGCCAAAGAGGAGCACGCGGTCGCCCGGGTTGGGGCGGGCGCGCTGCATGGCATAGACCACGCAGGAGAGTGGCTCGATAAAGGCCGCCTGCTCGAAGGGCAAGTTGCCGATGGGATAGACCACCTCACGCGGGACGAGGACGTACTCGGCAAAGGCACCGTCGGTGGTGACGCCGATGGCGCGCAGGTTGAGGCACTGGTTGTGCATCTCGCGGCGGCAGTAGGTGCAGCGCCCACAAAAGACGTTGGGGTCAGCGGCGACGCGCTGCCCGACGACGAAATCGTCCACGCCCTCGCCCAGGGCGGCGATCGTGCCGGCGAACTCGTGGCCGGGGATGACTGGGTACTGGGCCTCGTACTCACCACGATAGATGTGCAGGTCGGTGCCGCACAGGCCGGCGGCGGCGACGCGGATCAGGACCTCGCCTCGGCCGGGCGCCGGCGTGGGCACCTCGCGGTAGGCCGTAGTGCCAGGCGCGTCGATGACGAATGCGTGCATGCGTGCTCCTTGTGGGATGTGTCGTGTCCGCTGGGCGGAGGGCTGGTCAGCGCCCGAGCAAGGGCCTGCTATGAGCCCATAGGTGCTCACTACGGACAAATAAGCGCTAAAGCGCTCACTACGAACGGATAAGCGCTAAAGCGCTCACTACGAACGGATAAGCGCTAAAGCGCTCACTACGAACGGCTGTCTTAGAAGCGCAGGCGGGCGTAGGAGAGCTGCCGCGAGAGGGACTCGGACAGGTTGTCGCCGTTGCGGACCAGGTAGGCCGGGATGCGGCTGGCCTGCAGCTCGCCCAGCAAATCCTCGGCACCCTCGGGCCCGCCGAAGGAGGCCGGGTCGACGAGCACGGCGATGATGGTCACGCCGCGGCGGCGCACGTCGCGCGCGGCGGCAATCCAGTGCCGGTCGACCGAGGGGGTGATGACGACCATGGTCACGCCGCGCCCCAGGCGCTCGCCCTCGCCGAGCAGGAGCTGACCGATCGGCAGCTCGCCCTCGGCACGGACCATGGCCAGGGTTTCGAGCATCTTGGTCAACTGGCGGTGGCCGCGGTCGGGCTGCATGACCTCGCGATCCTGGGCGTAGGCCATCATGCCGACGGCGCGGTCCTTGTAGACAAAGTGCTGGGCGACAGAGGCGGCGATGGTGACGGTATATTCCTCGGTCGAGGGGGCGATCTCGACGTCGGGACGCCGTTGGCCGCGCAGAATGGCGATCCAGGGGTCCTGCGGCTCGGGCTCGTCGATCGGCAGGCTGTACTGCACGGCACCGTGCAGGTCGGGCAGGATCCAGATGTCGGCGGTGGGGTCGAGCTCGAATTCCTTGACGATCAGCCGCCCGTGGCGCGCGGTGGAGCGCCAGTGGATACGGTTAAAGCTGTCGCCCGGCGCATAGTCGCGAATGCCAGAGACGTTGGTGGTGATATAGTGCGTCCGCTGGCGGACGGCGTCACCGCCGGGGAGCTGGCCGAGCGGCGGGGCAAAGGAGGGGATCGGGATCATGGCCGGGTAGACGACGATATCGGAAGAGACCTTCAGGTCGCGCCTGAACTCAAAGAGGCCGAGCGGATCGCCGCTGACCAGGCTGAGCGGGCCCAGGGTAAAGCGCCCACGCCGGCGGCAGATGGTGCGTACCGCCCAGTGGCGCTCGCGCCTGGGGGCGAGGGCGTTGAGCACCTGGCTGACGCGGTGGACGGGCAGGGTCGAGTGGTCGCGAATCTCGAGCCAGACCTTGGGTAGGAAGCCGGTGTTGGCGACGGAAAAGCTCTCTTCGGCCAGCTTGCCAACGGAGGAGCGGCGCGAGCGCGTCCGCCGGGAGAGGCGCACTGAGCTGATGCCGGCATAGGCCCAGATCAGGGAGAGCACGAGGGCCAACGCGACCAGGTAGAGCACGTTGTAGAACAACGTGCGCCCGGTGTTCAGCCCCAGGATCAGGCTGGCCACGCCGATCAGGATAAAGATCCACGCTCGCTTCACGAGATACCCGTTCCTAGGCTAATTGCCCCGCACGCGCGCGCCGGGCACCGGCACCGACTGGAGCACGTCGTCGACCACGGCGCGCGGGTCGACGTCCTTGATCCGCGCCGAAGGGCTGACGATGAGCCGGTGGGCCAGGGCCGACGGGGCCAGCATCTTGACGTCGTCGGGGATCACGAAATCGCGCCCCTCGATCGCGGCCCAGACCTGCGAGGCCTTGTAGAGGGTCAGGCTGCCGCGCGGGCTGGCGCCGAGGTAGGCGTCGGGGTGATCGCGCGTCAGGGCGACCAGGTCGACGATGTAGCGCTTGATCAAGTCGTCTACGCGTACCTTTTTCACCTCTTCCTGCGCCGCAGAGAGCTCCTGGACGGTGACGACCTGCTCGAGGGTCTCGATCGGATGCCGGAACTGCTGGGCGTCGAGGATGCGGCCCTCGTCCTCCTTGTTGGGATAGCCGAGGCGGATGCGCAGCATAAAGCGGTCGAGCTGCGCCTCGGGGAGGGGGAAGGTGCCCTCGTACTCGATCGGGTTCTGCGTGGCCAGGACGAGGAAGGGACGCTGCATAGGATAGGTGACGCCGTCGACGGTGACCTGGTGCTCTTCCATGGCCTCGAGCAGCGCGCTCTGGGTCTTGGGCGTGGCGCGGTTGATCTCGTCGGTGAGGACGATCTGGGCCATGACCGGGCCGGGACGAAACTCGAACTCGAGCGTCTTTTGGTTAAAGACCGAGACGCCGGTCACGTCGCTGGGGAGCATGTCGGGCGTAAACTGGATGCGGCGGAAGGTGCAGCCGATCGACCTGGCAATGGCGCGGGCGAGCATGGTCTTGCCGACGCCGGGCACATCCTCGATCAGGAGGTGGCCTTGGGCGAGCAGGCCGACGAGGGTGAGGCGCACGACCTCACGCTTGCCGATGATGACGCGCTCGACGTTGTCGATCACTGCGTTCGCAAAGGTCTGGATCTCTGCCATGATGGGTCCCTTCTCAGTGGTCGTCCAAGAGCAACTGCGCACGGCCGGCGCGCAGGTTGGTTGTCGGAAGTGCCAGGGGATAGGATAGCATCTCTGGAGTGAAAAGTCAAGTGCGCGTTGCGTGAGACGTGTTGCGAATTGCGTATTTCATACTGCGTATCTTGGAGATGGAGGGAGACTGTTTCCGGTTCGGATGAATTGGAAAGCGCTTTAGAAGATGTTTTATAGCACTATATGGATGGATAAAGAAGCTGACGGGCAGGGTTTCCCGGTTCCGTTGTACCGGTACTTTTTTTGTGCAGTGATCGGAACAGGATCGGGGGGGAGGCAGCGCGGTGCTGCAGGCGGGCCCGAAGCAGGAGCATGATAGCGATCGCGCGTCGTGTTGTCAAGGGGGGGCGTGCCCTTGGACGGGTCGAAATGTCACTTGACAAGCGGCGGGAATCATGTATAATAGTGCTTACGTTGCGGGGTAGAGCAGAGGCAGCTCGTCGGGCTCATAACCCGGAGGTCCCTGGTTCGAATCCAGGCCCCGCTACCTAGAGAGGGTATCTGCGAGCGGCGGGTACCCTCTTTTTTCATGCCCGGCGATCCCCAGTTCAGGATCAGGCACCACTTGCAGTAGCGAGCCCAGGCGTATTCCCAACTCTCCAACCAAACACAAACCAAGTCTCACCGATCCCGTAGACCTGGCAGCCCTCTTTCTGCCATAATACTAGCAGTCTTGCGTCTTTGCAGGTGCACCACACCAGCGTTTGCAGCCAACCGGCGAAGCTGCGGAAACCAGAAGTGATCTTGGCGGCTGTCTCTTGCGTTGGTGGCAGCGGCTGAAACCCCATTCGTTGCGCCGCGTCTGATCAGGAGGAGACATGAAAAGGACGGGATTGCTCTTCGTTGGCGTGATTGCCGGGACAGTCCTGGCGTTGGCGTTTGTCTTGGCGCCGAGCCAGAGTTCGCTGGCCGTCTTTTCGAATGCGAATCGCCCGGCTGCCAGGCCGGCCGCCGCTCGTCTTCAAAGCACCAGTACCCCGACTCCACCCCCCTCATCTGGCGAGAGGAGCGACGAACTGCCCCCCGCAGATCTCGCCACGGGAGGGTATACGGTGAATGCCCTGCCTACTCCCATTCCTGGTGAGTCCCTAGTGTATTTCGTTCCAACCGACAATGATGCCACGGCGACTGTACTGTACCTTTACAACACGGATACCGTTGCCCACACCGTCGCTTTGCGCGGATTCAACTACGATGGCGCCATGGTGTATGCGCAGAATATTAGCGTCGGGGCCGGTAGCTTTTTGCGCATGGCGAGCGATTCGATCGCCGCGGCCCCCCCGCCCAGTTGGGCGACGCCAGCTCCTGTCATTACCAACTTTACCGATTTCACCTATTTCGCCAGTCTCTCCCTGCCTAAGGGCGTCAAGGTGGAAGGCTATACGCTCTTCAATCCCGGGACGGGCGTGGTGAATCCGCGTACGGATCAGGGAGCAATGCCTTTACGCTTCAGCACCGATCCCGCAACCCTGTTCTTGCCGGCCGTGCAGAGAGGTCCTTGACAGACCCAAGCGCCCAAGGTCTACCAGCAGGCCATGTCTCAGCAGGGCCAGCCCGCCGCCATGTTCTACACCGACGACGTCAAGGGCGACTATGAGCGCATCAAAGCTCGCGGCGCCGGATTCACCATGCCACCAACCGAGGTGGTGCCCGGCTCGACTATCGCCATGCTGAACGATACCTACGGCAACCTCATTCAAGTCACGCAACTGGCGCGCCGGTAGGGCGGGCGGCCAGCGGACTGGCTTGGCCTCGGGAGCCGCTGACGCCGACTCGTTGGCCGCCTCTGTGATGGCCGACTGCAGGCGACCGCGGGGGGATTTGCCGGTGCACGAGTGTGCCAGCGGTTCTTGCCAAACGCCAGCGGCAATCGGTAGCCGTTCGTTTGGCGGTCCTGACCACCCGCATGCACAGCGCAATGCCCAGCGTGCCACATCGGAGTACGCTGGGCTTCTGCCTTCCGCCCGTCGCGTGCACACTGGTCTGTCGATGCTGTATTCGGATGGGCCGCTGTCCAGGTGGCTGCCATGCTGCCAGGACCACTGGGTTCAAGCCCTCTGGTCGGTTTGACAAGCGTGGCTTGTCGCCAGTCGACTGAGTAGGCGCAACTTGACCTGGTCCAGCGCTTCTCGTATAATCCTCTCCAGATCGCACTTCATAGGGAACAGCCCAGACGGGGCTGTCATAGAGAAGTTCTCTGCGGCTGCAGCTTTGGACAGTTCCCTGGCGGCAGTACTCGGCACGCCTCGTCTGCCTCCCCCCGTGGGCGACCGACAGGTGTTTGCTGTCTCAGACTCGATAGACCTGCACCGGTCTTGTATGATCGAGTAGGCGCACAACCTAGCCCAACTCGACGCTATGCGGCGGCCTCGTCGCATGAATCGCATCCGTGGCCTGAATCGGAGGTCGATATGTCGGAGGAGCCTACACTGGATCGCAATGCGCTAACCCAGAGAGCGAGAGCAAGTCTCACAAGAGCCGAGGAGATCGTCTCAGGCCTGCGGAAAGCCCACACCCGCCTTCTTGTTCTCGGCATGGCGACTTCCGCAGCCGCGACACTCGTGGCTGGCATCACAGCTGCACAAGGCCCAATGCTGGGGCAAGGACCCGAGGGCTGGAGACTTATGTGTATCATCGCGGCAGTATTCGCATTTGGGTCAACAGCGAGCACCGGGCTGCACCAGCAGCTAAAGATCGGTGACCGTCTGTCGGAAGGGACCCAATGCGTTGGCAGGCTCAAGTCCCTTGATGTGGTAATGACTACTGGCAGTCGGGGTTGGGACGAAATCGCCAAGGAATACGAAGAGATAGCAAAGACCTATCCTGAGCTCATCAGCTGAGAGGCTGCGAGCGATGGATGTGCCCGTCACTAGGCTGTGCAGGGTCTTGCTGCAGGTCCTGTCAGGAAACGGTCGAGGAGCGTAGCGCAGGCCGACGCCGCATATACAGAACCAGCCCCGCCATTCCGACCAGCCCAAGTGCTACCAGGACCGTGTACCAGTTGACTACCCCACCGGGAAAATCGGCAGGATTAAGCACGGCTGCCAGCAGGATGAGGGCGTGCCACAACCCAATGCTTACCAGACCAACTTTCCAGGCGCTCCACCGGGTTTCACGCCCAATCGTCAATCCGCCGACCGCGAGCAGCGAGAACCAGCCGGCCAGGATGCGCGCCGTCAGTGGGGTGAGCGTCCACACCCACAGCCCGAGCAGCGTGGACGGGGAAACGAGACCGATCAGGGCAAACACGGCGATGACCGCGCCGACAAGGGTCATTCCCCAGCGTGCCACGGTGGGGACCACCGCATCCCCCTCTTCGGGCGCACCTATGTCTTCCACACGGTTCCGGATCCACAGGTAGGGAATGACGAGTGGCGTGACGACATACAGGATCAGCCACAGTTGGAAGGGGAAGTGCCGGATGTCGAACCGCGCCCAGTGCAGGATGGTGACGGCGAGCATGGACAGCGTAAAGGCGGTGACCGGTAGAAAGCCGGGCGCCACGCGGTGCCATGGGCCGCCCAGAGCGGTGCGGACAAAGAGATATGCACCGCCGATGTAACCGGCCCCGATGAACATGGCCATCATGTGCGGCTTGATCGCCCAGGCGAAATAGTCACCAGAGTGGTCAGGAAGGGAATACAGGATCGCAAAAGCGAGCACCAGGAAAGGCACCACGATCGCGGCCACGAT
>CAZLMZ010000174.1:0-7323 GCA_964560475.1 uncultured Anaerolineae bacterium | reverse complement strand
TAGAGCACGATCAGCGTCAGGTCGTCTGACGCTGGCGCGGTATCGACATGGTGCGCTACAGAGGCATCGACAGCCTCGAGCAGTTGGGAAGCTGCTTCAGCGCCGGCCTCCTGGACCGTCTGCTCCAGGCGATCGAGGCCGTACAGCGTGCCTTCTGGCGACAGCGCCTCGGTGACGCCGTCCGTAGAGAACACAATGGCGTCGCCAGGTCCGAGCTCGATTCGCTGCTCGGCCATAGGCGTCCCCAGGACCACGCCGAGCGCCATTCCCTCCCGCCGCAGCAGCGTTGTCTCGCCGTCAGCGCGGCGCAGCACTGCCGGCGTGTGGCCCGCGTTTGCATAGACCACGCTACCGTCCTCAGGACAAAGCACCGCATAGAGCGCGGTGACAAACATGCCGCGCTTGGCATCGGGTACGAGGAGATCGTTCACCTGCGAAAGCAGCGCTGCAGGCGAACTGATCTCCTGTGCTGCCGCGCGGACGAGCGTTCGCGTCAAGACCATCAGCAGTGCAGCCGGCATTCCCTTGTCCGCTACGTCCGCGATCAGGATGCCCATTCTGCCATCTGGCAAGTCGATCAGGTCGTAAAAGTCGCCAGCCACCACGCGCGCTGCGCGCCACTCCGCCGCGAGTTGCCAGCCAGGAATGTCGGGGAGCTCGTCCGGGATGAACGTTCGCTGGATGTCGAGTGCTAGCTGCATCTCTCGCTCCAGCCGCTCGCGGCCCAGCCGTTCCTGCTGCAACTGGGCGTTCTGCAGGGCAAAGGCCGCCTGCTGCGCGATGCCGGTTATGATCTCTATCCGTTTCTGGCGCGAACGAACGGGAGCGCCGGCTTCCTCGAGCAGCATGACGCCAAGCACTTCGCCCTTTACGGCGAGCGGAAAGGTAGACAGCCTCTTCCTATCGCCTGGCAAGTAGCCCAGCAGCCCAGCCAAGCGTGGTGGCAGCATGGTCTGCTCGGCGAGGACCTGGTCGCTAGCGCTTCCGACGTCGCGCGTGAGGGGTTCGTTCTCCTCGCGGGTGAGATCGAGCAGGCGAAAGTCTCCCGGCGCATACTGCTGGGCCAGCAGCGCCGGCTCGACCTCTCTTGGCAGCCCGTAGACGTGAGACGGGCGGAAGCAGCCGCCCTCCTCGTCCCAGAGGAAGAGGATGCAGCGGTCGACCCCGACCAGGATTGGCATCACGCGGACGATAGCACTGAGTATGTCGTCCAGCTCGCTGAGGCTGGCTACCGTCTGGGCCACCTGGAACAGGGCAGTCGATACGTAGGCTTCCTGTTCTTGCGCTTCCCGGAGCAAACCGTTCTCGATCGCCGCCGCGGCCTGGTGCGCGATCCCCTGGATGATCGTCAGCCGCTCGTCGCGAACGGTGCCCAGAGTATTGTAGGCAAAGAGATCGTCACGATAGTCGACCAGCATGATGCCTAGCACCTCACCTCGGGCAAGAAGGGGCAACGCAAGCACCGACTGGAAGCCGAGTTCGGCGAGCCCGGTGCCGGCGATACGCTGGTCGGCCTTCGCATCGTGGATCACGATCGGTGACCGCTGTAGTAACAGATCCTCGAAAGCCAGTAATTGAGCCAGATCCAGACGCCAGGTGTCATCCGGCTGCTTCTCTGTACGCAGGCCATAGTGCGCTGCGAGGTGCAGCGCCGTCTTGCCATCGTCCCACAAGAGGATGGCGCAGCGGCTGATACCAACGAGCAGGGCAGCGAGATGAACGATGGCGTCCAGTATCTCTTCGACCGTGGTCAGGGATTGCGTGGCCTCTGCCACCTGAAGCATCACCGTCGAGATCAAGGCCTGATCTTGTGAGGCCTGGTAGATGCGCGTATTCTCGATGGCGACGGCGGCATAGCTAGCGAACGCCGACACGATCACCTGCGACTCGACGCCGTAGCGGCCTGGCGCCTGGTGTGCCAGGTAGAGTAGCCCGAGCTGCTGTCCGGCCGCGCGCAGAGGAGCAGCTATGGCTGAGTAGTGTGATGGCAGCCCGACGGACGCGGCTATCGGATCGAGAGGCGAAGAGGCGGGACGGACTAGAGGACTGTCGGCACTGAGCGCCTGGGCGATCCATACGTTGGCATCCGCAGAGAAGGCGTGAAGGTCGGGCTGGGCCTGTTGGCTGCGAAGGGCGGCAAGGGTCAGTACCTCGTCTTCGAGAAGGCAAACGGCCACCAGATCGCAGGGCAGCGTACGGTCCAGCTCGGCCAGGATCGCATCCAGCACTTCTTCGAGGACTAGATCCGAGGACAGCAGCCCGGCGACTTCGCGCATGCTGTCGGCCACCTGCCGCCGCCATCGCTCGGAGCGGTATAGGTTCGCGTTCCGTAGGGCGATCGCGACGCTGTCCGCGACGGCGCGGAACATAAAATAGGTGTCCATATCAAAGGCGTCTTGGCGAGCGCTCTGGATGTCGAGTACGCCGAGGACCTGGGCGCTGAAGATGAGCGGGACGACCAACTCGGCCTGTGTCTCTGGCGGGCGGAGGGGCGTAGACGGGAAGCGTGGGTCATCGGCGATGTCGTTCTCGAGCACCGTCTCTCCCCGGTTCGCCACCCAGGGGACAATGTCAGTCTCATCCTCAAGGGGAAGGCCAATATCCAGCCCTGCTCCGACCTGCTGTCCAGACCCTGTGCCGGCGCGATGGACGACCCGCCCCTGTACCTCATCGACGGTGAACAGGTGCACCACCGGGTACGCAAGCTGGTCGTGGATCAATGCCGCCACGCGCTCTAGCAGCACGTCCTGGTCGAGAACCGAGGCGCTGGCACGGTTGACTTCGGAGATGACCGAGAACTGATCGGCGCGTAACCGCAGATCCTGTACCATCTGGGCGTGCTCGACTGCCACTGCAACGTTCTCTGCCAGTGCGCGCAGGATGAGCAGGTCCACGTCGTGCAGGTCGTGCTCCCGATCGCTCTGCACGTCGAGTACGCCGATCGTCCGGTCCTCAATCTTGAGCGGCAGGGCGACCTCGGCACAGGTGTCGGGGAGCGAGTCGATGTAGCGGTAACGCGGTTCATCGTGGACATCACGAGCGACAATCTCCTCGCCGCTCTGAACCACGGAGCCGACGATGCCTACTCCCGGCGGGATCACGCGCGGTACAGCTTGGCGCTGTTCGGCCATGCTGGGGTCGCTGGCACTGGCACCTCGAAGCAGCACCTGCTGCACCGGGTCCCAGATGAAAAGCGCGACATAGTAGTAGCGAAAGGCATCGAGGATCAAGTTCGTGACGCGCTCGGCAAGCTCGTCTACGTCAGGAACGTTCGCGATCTGGGCGCTTACCTCGCGCACGAGCGAAAGTTGTGTGCCGCGCCAGCGCTCGATCCAGAGCTGGTGCGCCGACTCGAAAACAATGGCAAACTGGCTGGCCGCGCAGTCGAGGAGATCGATCTCGTTCTCGCAGAGGGGTGGACCATGAGGGCGCGCGGCCTGGATCGCGCCAAGAACCTTGCCCCGCACAGCGAGTGGGAAGGCGGCTGACCTTGCCAGCAGCTCCCCGGTGTGAGGTGTGGATTCGTATGGCTCTGCTGCAAGGCACTGATCGCGGATCGCGCGCCTCATCAGTTCGGTGGGCGGAGAAGGGGGGTATAACGGCGGCCCATCCATGGCCGGCAGGCGCCAGGTGTCCTGCATGAGCCAGAGGTCCACCTTTGCATCGAGCTCCCGCGCAAGTAGCTCGGTGATACGTTTGCCCTGCTCGATAGCAGACAGCGTCCCGGTGAGGCTCTTGCTTAGTTCCAGGATGCGCTTCCATGCTGGCTGGAGGTTGCCTGGCACCGAATGGCTCAAGTGCATACCTCCCGGTGCTTGACCAGGGTCAGGACGTTACCGATGCCTGCCTCATAGTGGTAATCCACGGCGTCCATAAGCTGGCGCATCAGGTAGACGCCGAGACCTCCCAGGGGCCTCTGCTCGAGCCGGGCATCGAGCTCCGGGTCAGCGATAGCAGTAGGATCGAAGGGATGTCCCTGATCGCGCAGAGTGATGACCAGGCTCTTGTCGGTGACCTCGTATTCGCATTCGACGTCGCCCCCGCCCTGCTCGCCGTAGGCGTGCTCGATGATATTGCTGCACGCCTCATCGACCGCCATCTGCACGGCATACGCGGCGCGCTCATCCAGCCCGGCGGCGTCGGTCGCTGTGGCGACAAAGCACGCGATCTTGGCCAGGCTTGAAAGCTTGCTCGGAAATACCCGCTTTTGGAGCGTCTGCATGGCGGCACTGCCTCGTCAGACAACGAACCGTGAGACAGAAAGGCCGTCTCTATCACTCGTGGTCAGCAACTGAGACGGCCTCTGACGGATCGGACCAGCATGCGGATAGCATTGCTGCGGGAAGCTAGAAGCTCCCCACTGCTTCCACCATGTCGTCGTAGATGTCAAAGAGCGGCACAAAGCCAGCCAGATCCAGGGTCTCGTAGATCCGCTGCGGGACGTTCACGAGAACGAGTTCGCCCCGATTCCACTTTTTGCATGTCTTTTGGACGGCGATCATCACTCTCAGGCCGGCGCTGGAGACAAAGTCGACGTCGCTCATATCGAACACGAAATTGTAGCGTCCGGCATCCATGATCTCCTGAAACGTTGCCTCCAGCGTAGGCGCGGTCTGGCTGTCGACGCGCCCTGAGGCGGCGACGACATCGCAGCGCTTGTACTGGTTGCTCGTAACCTCCATCGTCTCCTCCAGAATGGTCAACTTGCGTAGCAGAGGCCAAGCCGCGTAGGGCCCGGCTGGGAGAGAATTATAACACGGTCTCTCGAGCCGGACAAGCTGCCGTGCGCCCCTCGCTTGCGGTCACGATGGCCTCACGCCGTGTATTGTCGGCCCTCGTCCAGCATAGCCAGGTAGTTATCCAACGGTACATAGTTCGTTACGCTGTTGCCGGTACCTAGGCAGTAGCCGCCTCCAGGGAGACAGGCATCCAACGTTCTGCGTACGCGTGCGCGAATCTGCTCCTCGCCGGCCCGGCACAGGAAATCGACGTCGATCCCGCCGAGGAAGGCGAGGCGGTCGCCGTAGCGTTCCTTCATCTCGGTCACGGTGACGATCGTGTCCTCGAACGAGTGAAGCGCGTCGATCTGCACGTCCTCGATCAAATCCTCCATGATCGCCCGCAAGTTTCCGCAAGCGTGCAGGAGATAGGGCCTGCCGGCGTCGTGCGACATCTTTGCCATCAAGCGGTGGCCGGGCAGCACGAACTCACGGAGGTCGTCCGGGCTGATCAGCGTTCCAGTCTTGAACCCCATGTCGTCGCTGCCCCAGACGATCTGGACGCGATCGAACTGCAGCATCTTGGCCAGGATCACGCGAAACAGCTCGATCAGGCGTTCACTGATCGCCTGTACGAGGTCGCGCTGATCATAGAGCGCGTAACACAGTGTCTCGTAGCCCATCAGCCAGGTCACGTACTCGGCAAAGTGGGCGAACCCGCCGCTGCCGACGACGCACATATCTTCCGGCAGGTTGTCCTCGTACCATTCGAGGGCGCGCGTGGAGACAGCAATCGGGTCGGGCCATGGATAGGCCTCGAACTCAGCCCAGTTCGTGATCGGCCCCCGATGCTCGTTCATATAGCTCCGGCCGCCCTCGCGCGTCAAGGCAGCCGTGTCATCAATGTTCATGCGGTTCAGCGGCACCTCCAGGTCCTCTACGCTGCACCGCACATAGTCGTAGCCCAGGTAGCGCTGGATACGGATCTGGCGCTGAAGCAGGTAGTAGGGGCCGTTCGGATCCAGGCCATCGAGCAGGCCGAAGCGGTCACAGACCGCCTCCTGCACCTCTGGATCGAGAAACAGCTCGATATGGTGGACGCGAGACGGCGTCTCTTCCCGCCTTATACAGCGCACGAGCGCGCGCCAGTCAGGGGTGACGTCGGTGGCGAAAGCGTTCACTGGCATGTTCTTCTCCTTCTATGCCTGTGGAGCGGTTAGCGAAGCCAACGGCCCTCAAGGAGCTGATCTCGAAGGCACTGCGACAGGGTGCGAACAAGGTCGGGCTCACTGGACGCGATGTTGTCCAGCTCATACGGGTCGCGTTCCAGGTCGTAGACCTCGGTCACGTCGTTCTCGTTCTGGACGAGCTTGTGCTGCGCCGTGCGCAGGCAGCGCCAGTTGCGGATGACGCTGACCGCATGGCTGCGATGGTCGGTGCGCTCACCGGAAAGCAGGGGCACGACAGATTGCGCGTCGATGTCGTGCGGTACGGGTAGGCCAGCCAGCTCGCAGAGCGTGGGATGGACATCTATCAACTGGACCAATGCGTCTGAGGTCTGGCCAGCCGGGATGCCGGGCCCGGCGACGATGAGCGGCACCCGAAGCGACGCCTCATAGGCCACACTCTTGGTATAGAGCCCGTGATCGCCCAGCATTTCGCCGTGGTCACTGCTATAGACGACGTACGTGTTCTCGAGCTGGCCGCGGGCCTGGAGCGCATCGAGGATCTGCCCGATATAGTCATCGATCAGCTCGATCGCGGCACAGTACTGCCGACGCGCGAAGGCGACGTCCTCGGCAGTGGCCTTGACCTGGCGTGCCTTGACCCAGGCCGGCTTGCCGGCAAGGTCGTCCTCGATCGGCGATGGCACATCCGCGTGACGGTAGCGCTCGGCATACGCCATCGGCGGATCGAAGGGATCGTGCGGGCCGACAAAGCTCACGAAATCGTACCAGGGGAAATCATCGGGCACGCGTGCGATCCACTCGGCGGCCCGCCGGCCAATGTATGCATCCTCAAAGGCGTCCGTAGGCAACACCGAGTCGTGCGAGGCGCCTACGATCCAGCCGCGCTCTTTCCGTGCCTGGTAGTCCTCGTAGAAGCGCTGCAGCAGGTGATGCTCCTGCAGATAGTGCGTGTAGGGCCCAATCGGCGAAGGCGAGCTGCCGGCATGCATCTTGCCTTCGCACTCTTCCGGGTGGGTGAACCCCCAGGCATAGACACACGGTCGATCACCGTAACGCCCGTTATAGTGCGCCGGCTTGGCCAGATCTAGCTTGCCCACGCAGCCCACACGGTACCCATGATCGCGAAAATGCTGATAGTGCGTGGGTGTGCTCAGCGGCAGATAGCTGGCGTTGTCCAGGGACCCCAGGCGCGATGGGCGGAGGCCAGTGGCGAGACCAATGCGCGCCGGAGCGCAGACCGGGCAGTCGGTGACGCATTGGGTAAAGCGCGTGCCTCGGGCCGCAAGGCGGTCGAGGTTTGGCGTATGGAGGAACTTGGCACCGGCGCAGCCGAGGTAGTCAAAGCGGTGCTGGTCGGCCATCAAAAAGAGCACGTTGGGTCGTTGCGCCGGATGCGGCATGCGGTTCAGCTCCTG
>CAZLMZ010000173.1:5968-7324 GCA_964560475.1 uncultured Anaerolineae bacterium | reverse complement strand
GCGGAACAGGAGATGGATGTCGACATGCAAGAACAAGATACAGCGCCGGACGCAGGGCCGACGGGAGATACCACGCCGCCGGAAGAGCCTATACGCAAGGATACCGAGGCTGGGGTCCAGCCCACCGCAGATCAGGGCGAGGAAGCATTGGCGGCTGTGACACCGCCGGACGAGGCCGAGCTGCGCGAGGCCGACGTGCTGCCGTGGCGCGACGAGACGCCCTCCCTCGCTGCACTCGAGCCGGGCACGGTGCTCGACGGCCGCTATCGCGTCGTCGAGCTGCTGCGGGTCGACCAGAGCGGCATGCTCTATGCCGCGCGCGATCTGCGCCGCTGCCCGCAGTGCGGGTTCGACGAGAACAGCCCGGACCAGGCCTTTTGCGCCTCGTGCGGCGCGGTGCTGGACCAGAAACCCCTGGTCCGGGTGTTGCAGCACGGGCCCGACCAGGACCCGCCGGCCGGGGTCGAGGTGCTCGATCACGTCGTCGAGGGCGAGCACGCCTATTGGGTCTTGAAAGAGCCGGGCAAGCAGACCGACGTGCTCGGCGGTTCGGAGGAGCCGATGCGGCTGGAGATTGGGCAGCGCTCGCATCCGGGACAGACGCGCGCGCTCGACGAGGACAGCCTGTTCACGCTCACGGTGACGCGCACGTTCGAGTCGATCGAGTCGGCCAGCGCGCTGTTTGTCGTCGCCGACGGCATGGGCGGGCACGAGGCGGGCGAGTTAGCCTCGCGGATCGCGATCCGCGCCCTGGGCGACGCCGTCTTGCGCGAGGTCTTTGCACGGGAGCTGGCCGGGGCCGAATTGAGCGACGAGGCGATCCGGGCGGCGCTGGAGCACGCCGTGCAGGTGGCCAACGAGCAGGTGTTCCTGGAGCGCGAACGGCGCGAGAACGACATGGGCACTACCGTTACCGCCGCCCTGCTGCGGGATTGGACGCTCTTTATTGCGCACGTCGGCGACTGCCGGGCGTACCGGTGGGGGAAGGACGGCCTGCAGCAGTTGACCACCGATCACTCGGTGATCGCCAGCATGGTCGCTTCCGGGGCAGCACAGCCGGAGGAGGTCTATACCCACCCGCACCGCAGCGTGATCTATCGCTCCGTCGGTGACCAGCCCAGCGTCGAGGTGGATACGGCCGTGCTCTCGGTCGGGCCGGGCGACCGCCTGGTGCTGTGCTGCGACGGGCTGTGGGAGATGCTGCGCGACGAGGGGATCGAGGACGTGCTGCTGCGCGAGGCCGACCCGCAGCGCGCTTGTGACACCATGGTCGAGCAGGCCAACGAGGCCGGCGGGCCGGACAATATCAGTGCGATCGTGGTGCAGCTATAGTCACGCAGACAAGACCTCCGAGGT
>CAZLMZ010000173.1:3799-5868 GCA_964560475.1 uncultured Anaerolineae bacterium | reverse complement strand
GAAGACCTCGGAGGTCTGGAGAGCCAACAAGGAGGATCCTATGCCACACGTGGAGCTGACCTGTACGCTGAACAAGCCGCACCTGCCGGTGCTGGAGACGCAGCAGCTCGTGTACGTATACATCCAGGCCGAGGCGACTGGCGAGGTGGCTGCGGTGCGCAACCCACTCAACCTGGCCATGGTGCTGGACCGTTCCGGCTCGATGGAGGGAGCCAAGATCGCCAGCCTGCGCGCCGCCGCCAAGCGGGTCGTCGACCTGCTCGACGAGGAGGATTACGTCTCGATCACGGCCTTTAGCGACCGGGTGTTCAAGATCGCGCCCAGCCAGCAGGCGGCGGATGCGCCCACGCTCAAGTCGCTGATCGACACGATCCGCGACGGGGGGGGCACGGCGATGTCGGGTGGGATGCGCCAGGGCCTGCGGGAGCTGGAAAAGCAGCTCTCCTCGGATCGCGTCAACCGCATGCTGCTGCTGACCGACGGGCAGACGTTTGGCGACGAGGACAAGTGCCGCGACCTCGGCGCCGAGATGGGCGGCAAGGAGATCGTGATCCAGGCGCTGGGCCTGGGCGAGGACTGGAACGAGGAGCTGCTCGACCAGGTGGCCGAAGCCAGCGGTGGCGCGGCCGATTTCATCGAGAACGCCGACGAGATCACTGACTTTTTCCAGGAGGCGGTGCAGCGCATGCAGGCGGCCGTGGTGCAAAACGCACAGTTGGTCCTGCGCCTGGTGAACGGGGTCGTGCCGCGCCAGGTGTGGCGCGTGACGCCCCTGATCGAGAACCTGGGCTACCAGCCGCTCTCTGACCGCGACGTGCAGGTCGACCTGGGCGAGATCGACGTGGACGAGGGCGTGGCCCTGCTGGTCGAGTTGCTCATTTCGCCGCGGCCGGCGGGCACGTTCCGCCTGGCGCAGGCCGAGGTCAATTACGACGTGCCGCTGCTCAACGTGGTGGACGAAAAGGCCAAGGCCGACGTGATGATCGACTTTACCGCCGATCCGCAGGAGGCCAAGGCCTACGACGCGGCGATTATGAACCTGGTGGAAAAGGTCACCGCGTTCAAGCTGCAGACGCGGGCGCTCGACGCCGCCCGGTTGGGCGACGCCGAGGGGGCCAGCCGGCAGCTCCGCGCTGCGGCGACGCGCCTGCTCCAGGTCGGCGAAGAGAGCCTGGCCGAGGCCGCGCTCCAAGAGGCGCAGAACTTGGAGGAGAAGGGCGAGATGTCGTCGGGCGGGACCAAAAAGCTGCACTATGCCACGCGTAAACTCACCCGCAAGCCTCGCGCTGCACAGCCGGCAGACGAGGAAGCGGCCAGTGCCGAATCGTCGGAAACATAAGCGAAAGGAAGGTCGAACATGCCTGTCTGTCCGAACTGTGGAAACCAAGCAGCCGAGAATGCTATCTTTTGCGATCAGTGCGGGACCCGATTACCTGTGGCCGAAGCAGAGCCGGCGGCTCTGGCGGCCGTGGCTGAGGTCGAGAGCGCCGCGGGCGGCGTGCCGGAAGGGGTGCTGATCTGCCCGAACTGCGGCGCCGAGAACGTGCCGGGCGAGGTGTTCTGCGACGCATGCGGCGAGCCGCTGGAAGCACCCGAGCCCGTCCCCTCGGCGGCCGTGAGCGCAGAGCCCGAGGCCGTGGTCGAGGTCGAGCTGGAGCCGGTGCTCGACACCGAGCCCGCGCTGGAGGTCGAGACGGTGCTGGAGGTGGCAGAGGAAGAGGTCGAGCCGGCCATTGCTGCCGAGCCTGCGGCGTCTGTCGAGCCGGCGGCGGCTCCCGAGCAGGCTTACTGCCCCGTGTGCGGGGCATCGGTCCATCCGGGCGATACCTTCTGCGGCACGTGCGGGGCCAGCCTGACCACGGCGGCGGAGGAGCAGTCTCTGGTCGAGGAACCGGTGGTGGCCGAGGCAGCCGTGGCTGAAGAGACCGCGGTTGAAGAAATCGTGGCTGAAGAAGTCGTGGTCGAGGAACCTGTCATCGAAGCGGAGGTGGAGGCGGCTCCAGAAGTTGCGGTCGCAGAGACTGCGGCTGAAGAAGCCGTGGTCGAAGAGATCATCGTCGAGGAACCTG
>CAZLMZ010000173.1:0-3699 GCA_964560475.1 uncultured Anaerolineae bacterium | reverse complement strand
GGCCGAAGAGCAGGCCGTGGCCGAGGCCGAGGAGCCGAGGTGCCCGGTGTGCGGCGCGATCGTGCTGCCCGAACAGCGCTTCTGTGCGAGCTGCGGGGCGGCGCTGCCAGCCGTTCCGGGAGCGGGCGCTGAAGAAGCGGGCGCTCAGCCAGCGGTCGTGCAGGAAACGGTCGTGCCGGAAACGGTACCCGAGGAAGCGGTCCCCGAAGCGGTGGCCGCGGTGCCTGAACCGGCGGCGCCAGCGGCGACGGAGCCCTACCTGGAAGTGACCGACAGCGGGGCGCACATCCCGCTGATCGCGCAGGCCGAGCTGCTGATCGGGCGCGTCGACGACGTGAGCGGGATTTACCCGGACGTGGACATGACCCCGCATGGTGGGGAGGATGGGGGCGTCTCGCGGCGGCACGCCCTGTTGGGGCACGACCAGGGCGCGTGGTACGTGGTCGACCTCGACAGCACCAACGGCACCTACGTCAACGGCGCCGAGCTTGCGCCGCAGGTGCGCGTTCCGGTGCGGGACGGCGACCGGATCGGCCTCGGCGATGCGGAGGTCGTGCTGCACATCCCCTAGAAACAGAGGAACTGCCCGGGGAAAACCCGGGCAGTTCCAAAGATGGGTGGAGGGTTCCGTTACACGTACCCGTTCTCATCACACTCGTATGGCCGTTCGTGGTGGTTAATGGGCCATACACACTCTACAGCAACACTCACGACCCTCGACGCGAATAGCAGGCCTTGCGCCTTACCCCTGCTGGTGTCTCCGTACAGGCACCGGTCCCACGTGCTTTCGCCTACGTCTCGTCTCATTCCCTTCCCGCAAAGGAGCTGGGACCATCTACCTGCCTGGATGACTTGGATCTAGCGTCTATCTATCGAACTCGCCCTCCATCCATCCACGATCATAGTATACGCGAAAATACGGTTGCCAACCGACGGTTTTGGTTGGCCTTTGGTAGGATTTTCGTTGGACATCAAGGCACGTAGCCCACGTGCGTCACGTGGGACTCTTGCTGAGAAGCTTGTGTGCTCCACCCAAGCTATGGTAGAATGAAACTAGCGATCCCTATTCCTGTCCCAGGAGGTCCCCATGGCTCGTGCGCCGCGTTTCTCGATCATCCTTGCCGGTGGCAAGGGAACGCGCATGCGTTCCGCCGACCGGCACAAGGTTTGCTTCCAGATCGATGGCCAGCCGGCGATCAACCGCGCGCTCGACGTCTACAAGGGGTGCGGTATCCCTCACCACATCGTCGTCGTCGGTGCCATGGCGGGACAGGTGATCGAGACTGTGGGGCGGGAGCACGAGGGGGTGCTATTTGCCTACCAGGCGGAGCAGCTCGGCACGGCACACGCTGCGCGGCAAGGGGCGAGGGTGCTGGATGCGCTGGACGCCGAGGGGGAGGTGCTGATCGTCGCCGGCGACCGCGTGGTCGAGCCGCACGTGCTGGAGCAGCTCTTTGACCGCTTTTACAGCCAGGAGTGCGATATGGCGTTCCTGGTCGGCCCGCGCCGGCGCCGCTCCGACCCGGGGTGCGTGGTCGTCGACGCGGACGGCACGGTGCTGGGCAACGTCGAGGTACGCGACGTATGGCAGCGGGCGGTCTATCGCGCGGTGCGCGCGGCAGCCGAGGCGGGCACGCCGCCCTCTGGTCCCGAGATCGAGGCGCTGATGCGCGAGCATTACGACGGTCGCCGGGGGCCTGTCGCCTTTGGCCCGCTGTGGGAGGCTGTGGTCGGCAAAGGGCGAGACCCCTCCGCGGCCGAGATCCTGGACTGGATCCCCCCGGAGAAGACGGCCTTTCGCTTCCGGACGGCGGGCGGGGAGGAGCGCGTGCTGAGCCCGGAGGAGGTGAGCGACACGCCGCTGGCCAACTATTCGATCTACCTGGTCAAGACGGCGGCGCTGCGCTATGCGCTCGACCGGCTCGATCGCGACAACGCCCAGCACGAGGAATATCTCTCGGACATCATCACCCTGCTGGCCCAGGCGCAGTGGAATGATGCGGCGGGGCAGAACGGCGCGGTGCGCTACCGCGTCGAGGCGCTGCGCGTGGACAATCCCAACTATGTGATGGCCTTTAACGATCCGGCGGAACTGCTCGAGATCGAGGCCTACATCCAGGCCAAGAAGCAGCAGGCCATGCGCGAGCTGCCCGAGACGCCCGCTTTTCGGACTATCGCGGCGTGGCGCGCGGCGATCGCGGCGCTGTTTTCGGAGGGGCGCGGCGGCCAGGCCGAGCTGTGGGACGAGTTCGCAGCGCTCTATGGCGAGAACGCCGACCTGATCCACGAGCGCGCGCGCGCCTGCCTGACCCTGCTCGAGGACGCAGCCCGGCGCCTGGGGCCGGAGGAGCGGGTGTTGATCGTGCGTTCGCCCGGCCGGCTCAACACCATGGGCCGCCACGTCGACCACCAGGGCGGACACTGTAACCTGATGACGATCGGCTACGAGACGCTGATCGCCGTCCACCCGCGCCAGGACGACCGGGTCGTGCTGCACAACCTCGACGCGGCGCGCTTTCCCGACCGTGATTTCTCGATCGGCGGGCTGCTGGCCGACCTGCCGTGGGATGACTGGCTGTCACTGGTCAACAGCGACAAGGTCTCGGACATGGTCGTGCAGGCGGGCGGCGATTGGGCACAGTACGTCAAGGCCGCGATCCTGCGCCTGCAGAAAAAGTTCTCGACGGTCAAGCTGCGCGGCGTGGACATGATCGTGCACGGCAACATCCCGATCGCCGCCGGCCTCAGCTCTTCCTCTGCCCTGGTCGTCGCGACCGCCGAGGCGATGATCGCGGTCAACAAGCTCGACACGTTTCCGGCCCAGTTCGTCGATCTGTGCGGCGAGGGGGAGTGGTTCGTCGGCACGCGCGGCGGCAGCGCCGACCACGCCGCGATCAAGTACGGGCAGAAAGGTAAGGTGGTCAAGGTCACGTTCTTTGACTTTGCGGTCGAGGAGGTGGTGCCGTTTCCCGCCGAGTATGCCATGGTGGTGTGCGACTCGGGGATCGTGGCCCAAAAGACGGCCAACGCGCGCGACCAGTTCAACCACCGCGTCTCTTGCTACCGCCTCGGCCTGCAGTTGATCAAACGTGCCTTTCCGCAGTACGCGCCGCTGCTGAGCCACCTGCGCGACGCCAACGTGCGCACGCTGGGCGTCCCGCTAAGCTGGATCTACAAGATCCTGCTGCGCCTGCCCGAGCGGGCGACGCGCGACGAGCTGCGCGACATGCTGCCGGGCGTCGACCTGGAGCCCTATTTCGCCACCCACGCCCCGCCGGATGACGGGATCTATCCGATCCGCGGCGTGGTACTGTACGGCCTGGCCGAGTGCGAGCGCAGCCGCCGCTACGCGGACGCGCTCAAGGCAGGGCGGATCGAGGAGATCGGGCGGTTGATGAACGCCTCGCACGACGGCGACCGCGTCTCGCGGCGCGCGGCCGACGGGACGCGGCAGCCTTACCGGGCGCCGACCTCGACCGGCTACCTGCTCGACCGGATCGAGGACCTGGAGAGCGAGGATCCGGCGCGCGTGATGCGCGCCCAGCTCGAGTGGCAGCCGGGCAGCTATCACTGCTCGGTGCTTGAGATCGACGTCATGGTCGACGTGGCGCTGCGGACAGAGGGGGTGGTGGGCGCGCAGCTCGCCGGGGCGGGCCTGGGCGGGTGCATGATGGTCCTCGCGCAGCGCGACGCCCTGCC
>CAZLMZ010000172.1:1826-7325 GCA_964560475.1 uncultured Anaerolineae bacterium | reverse complement strand
CCTAGCACGCCCAGAGTCAACGCGGTGAGAACGACGCTCTCCAGCACGGTGGGCATACCCGCGGATAGACGTGCCTCCTCCTTCCGCTGTAGAAACATGGCGACGATAACCCGCAAATAGTAGTACAGGCCAACGACGCTGCTCACGACCAGGACGAGCGCCAACAGCCACAGCATCGATCCCACGCCAGCCGTCAGGATGTACAACTTGGCAAAGAAACCGATGGTCAAGGGGATCCCGATCAAGGAAAACATCATCGTGGTCAGGCTGATCGCAACCCACGGCCTATGCCAGAACAGCCCCCGGTAGTGGTCGATGTCGTCAGCTTCCTGCTCGGGCCTGGACAAGAGCCCCACGATGCCGAACGCACTCAACATTGCAGCAAAGTAAGCGACCAGGTAGAAAGCGGCTGCTGTGACACGTGCTTCGTATATGGACACGAACGCTACCAGCAGGTAGCCGAAATGCGCGATCGAGGAATAGGCCAGCAGCCGCTTGACGCTGCGCTGCAGCAGCGCCAGGACGTTGCCGACGATCATCGAGGCAATGGCAATCACGACAAAGCCGATCAGCACGGGCTCGATTTGCGTTACATTGGCCGAGTAAAAGTAGCGCAGCAGCAGCGCGAATATAGCTCCCTTGGAAACGGTAGCTACATAAGCCGACACCGGCGCCGGAGCGCCTTGATAGATGTCCGGGATCCACATGTGAAAGGGCACGACGGCCAGCTTGAAGCCGATGCCGACCATGGTGATCGCCAGACCGGCCACGGCTATCAGATGCCCGGCTGGCTGCAGGTTGCGCAGGGCAAGCGCAAACCGCTCGAAGGACATCGTCCCGAGCGCAGCATAGACCAATGCCATGCCGAAAAGCATAAAGCCGGACGAGACGCCAGCAAGGATCAGGTATTTCAGGCCCGCTTCGATCCCCATCTCGGTCGTTCGTCGGTTATCGCCAACCGCTCGGCTGTCCATAGCCGCATGGTACGCGATCATGCCGTACAGGGCCACGCTCAAGACCTCCAGGCCCAAAAAGAAGGACACAAAATGGCTGCTGGCAACCAGCACCGCAGCACCCATCGTCGCCAGGATGAGCAGGACGTAGTATTCTTCATAGTTGCCCGAGTAGTGCCGAAAGTAGCCATAGGAAAGAACGGTCACGACCGCCGCAGCCGCGAGGACCAGGCCAGTGAAGAACAAGGCATAGTCGTCGACGACGAACAGCAGCGTTACGGGACGGGGCCCGATGTACGCCATACCCAGCAGGGCGACGATGGCGCCGAGGAACGCGACCAGGGAGAGGCCAGCCGCCACGGTGTGGCTGCGGTAGAATGCGCCGACCATCATCACTACCACGCTCGCCAGAACCAGGACGAGGATCGGCATGATCCCGATGAGGTCAGCGTAGTTCATGGTACCCTTCCTTCCTCCGTCTTTGGACTCCAATCTGGTGCGGGTGCCACAACGGCCCTCTCTGCCGCCAGGTGCGAATCTGGCGGATGGGAATCTGTAGGGGCAGGTGTCGCACCTGCCCCTACATGTGCGATCCACGTGCCGCTACCCGACGGCGTAACGGAAACTTGTTCCCAAGATGGAGCTGTCGCCTGGAGGGGGAGGGTTTCCAGGACGTACTCTCGCAGTGTCGCCAGCGCGGGTGCCGCCGTGTTCAGGATCGGCTGAGGGTACAACCCCATCCAAAAGATGACTGCGATCAAGAGGCCCATCATGATCGCCTCTCGCAGTCGCAGGTCCGGGATCTGCCATCCCTCTGTGTTCGGCCCGCCAAAGATGCGCTGCATCATCCACAGCGCATACACCGTGGCAAAGATAAAGCCCACAGTCGCCACGATGACCAGGGGAATGTTGGCGAGGTAGGCACCTACCAGGGTCAGGAATTCGCCGACAAAGTTACCCATGCTGGGCAGGGCCAGGGATGCCAGGGAAAAAACCAGCACCACGTTGCCCATGTGGGGCACGACCGACCACAGCCCGCCCATCCGTGACAGCTCACGCGTGTGCATACGGTCCTGTAGTAGACCTACCAGGACGAACAGCGCGCCCGTGCTGATCCCGTGCGAAAGCATGACCATCACCGCGCCCTGCTGGGCCAGTTCGTTCCAGCTAAAGACCCCCAGCAGCACAAAGCCCATGTGGCTGACGCTCGTATAGGCAACCAGCCGCTTAAAGTCGGTCTGCGCAAAGGCCAGGACGGCGCCATAGACGATACCGATCACGCCCAGTAGCATGGCAATCGGGGCAAAGGACAGGGCCGCCTCTGGGAACAGGGGGACGACAAAGCGCAGCATCCCATACGCGCCTGCCTTGAGCACCAGTCCGGCCAAGATCACACTCCCTGCCGTAGGCGCCTGAGTATGTGCGTCCGGCAACCAGGTGTGCACCGGAACCACAGAAAGTTTGACTGCAAAGGCAGCGAAAAAGCCCAGCATGAACCAGAAGGCAATGCCCGGCGCGATCGGCGTGCCCAGCAGCTCAAAGTAGTTAAAGGTGTACAGCCCCGTGACCCGCCCGTGCACGACATACAGCCCCAGGATCGCCAGCAGCATCAACAACCCGCTCAACTGCGTAAAGAGAAAGAACTTGAGCGTGGCATAGACGCGGTTCTCGTGCCCCCAGATGCCGATCATAAAGTAGAGCGGCACCAGCATGATCTCGTAAAAGATGTAGAACAGGATCAGGTCCAGGGCCACAAAAACGCCCGTCAGCGCAGCCACGGACCACAACAGGTTAAAGTGAAAGAACCCTACCTGCTCCTCGATGCCCGTCCACGAGGCGATCACCGCCATGATCCCCAGGAACACGACGAGCGCGACGAGAAGCAGGCTGAGCCCGTCCATACGCAGCAGCAAGCTGATGCCCAACTGTGGGATCCACGGCCGGTCCACCTGGATTAGCCACGGGCTGCCGGGTACATTCTGCACCAGCCCCGGGGTGTGCGCCCAAATCGCGATTACCAGGCCCAGCCCTACGGCGAGCACACCCAGCGAGATCCAGCGCGGCCACGAGTCGTTGATCCGTCCGGCAACCCATGCCACGACGCCACCAACCGCGAGCCAGACAATGAGCCAGAGTAGTATCATAGGAACACCACCAGTGCAGCTACAAAGATGGCGCCGATTGCGATCGCCGCCGCATAGAGGCGCACACCACCAGTCTGCGTGTACGATAGTGCGTGATAAAAGCCGCGCGTGACCCACGCGACCCCGTCGTAGAACAGATCGATCACATCGTCCTTGTCGAGTCTAGCCAGCCACACGAACGGCCGGACGATGAATTCGTTGTCGAGCCAGTCAAAGCCCCACCCTGCCTGCCACAGTTGATGCAGCGCCACTCCCACAGGGGTCTTGGTCGCACTTTGTACGAGCCGGGGAAAGGGGATGAAAAGGAAATACATGACCGCGATCCCGATCACTGAGACGAGCCCGCTGATCGACGTCAGCAGTCGCTCGAGGCCCAACGATCCTCGAACCTCGTTGACCTCCGGCAGGGCGGTGTGCAGGAAATCGGTCAGGAACGGCTTGTTGCCCAGGATCGGGGGCAGGTCCGCAACGCCAGCCACGATCGCCAGGACTGCGAGTACGATCAAGGGTATCCCCATTGCGGCGCCGGTCCGGGGCAAGGGGGAAGCCTCCTTGACTGTAGGTGTCGGCTCGCGCATGAAAGCGACAAAAAAGGCACGGAACGTATAGAACGACGTCAACAATGCTCCCAGCAGCCCTGCCCCCCACAACCAGGGGCTGCCCGAGGCAGAGACCCATGCGTCGTACAGGATCAGGTCCTTGCTGTAGAACCCCGCTGTGATCACCGGCACTGCTGATAGGGAACAGGCGCCGATGAGAAAGACCCAGAACACGAGCGGCAGCTCCTTGCGCAGGCCACCCATCTTGTAGATGTCGTGCTCGTGTTCGAGGCGCAAGATGATTACGCCTGCACTGAGAAACAACAGGGCCTTGAAGCAGGCGTGCGTCATAAGATGAAAGATCGCTGCCGACCAGGCCCCCACGCCGAGCGCCAGGAACATGTAGCCGATCTGGCTGATCGTCGAATAGGCCAGCACGCGCTTGATATCCCGCTGGGCCAGCCCGCTGAACCCGGACAAGAGCAGCGTCACCGCGCCGATGATGGCCACGGCCAGTTGCACGGCAGGCGCCAGGATGAACAGCGCGTGGGTACGGGCGATGAGGTAGACGCCTGCAGTCACCATCGTCGCGGCGTGAATCAGCGCACTAACCGGCGTCGGGCCGGCCATCGCGTCGGGCAACCAGATCTGCAGCGGCACCTGGGCCGACTTGCCGATGGCCCCACCCAGGACCAGCGCTGCGGCCGCCACCGCGATGCCCGAGCCAACTGCCCACTGCTCGGTCGCCCGCTGCATCAGATCCTGGATGCGCAGCGTGCCCAGGTTATCAAAGAGCAAAAAGAGGCCAAAGGCCAAGGCTGCGTCGCCGATGCGCGTGACGATAAACGCCTTGCGCGCAGCGCGACCGTTGGCCGGATCCTGGTACCAGAAACCGATCAACAGGTAGCTGCACAGCCCTACCCCTTCCCAACCGAAAAAGAGAAGCAGCAGGTTGTCCGCCAGCACCAGGGTGAGCATCGAGCCCACGAACAGGTTCATCTCTGCAAAGAAGCGATTGTAGCGCTCCTCGTCGATCATGAACTGGGTCGAATAGAGGTGGATGAGAAACCCGACAAAGGTCACCACCGAGATCATTACCAGCGACAAGGAGTCGAGGTGCAAGGTGATCTGAGGGCTAAAGCTGCCCACCTGGATCCAGGGCCACAAGAGCTGTACGTAGACATTGCCCGGTGGTGGTGCACTGACAAAGCTGATCCAGAGCAGCACCGTCACGACCACCGATCCTCCTACCGCTGCCGTGCCCACGACCCCCGAAACCTTGCGTGGCAAATAGCGGCCAAGCAGGGTCAGGATCAGGAAACCGGCATAGGGCAGGATCGGGACGAGCCACAATAGTCCTAGCATGTCAGCCTCTCATCTTGCTAGCTGCGTCGATGTTCAGGGTCGTGAAATGGCGGTACAGCCGGAGCAGCAGCGCCAGGCCGACGGCTACCTCGGCCGCCGTAACCGCCAGGATAAACATGAACATCACCTGTCCGTCGGCCTGTGCCCACTCGGATCCGGCGGCGACAAAGGCGATCCCAGCAGCGTTAAACATCACCTCGATCGACAGCAGGATAAACATCACGTTGCGACGTGCCAGGACGCCCACCAATCCAAGGACAAAGAGGATGGCGGCCAGGAACAGGCTGTATTCTACAGGTACGGAAGCGGTCATCGATCTTTTCCTTTCTCTCTCCCCGAGGTGCTGCCCCGCCCCAGGCGGTTGGCCCCGATCAGCCCGGCCAGCAGCACCATCGAGGCCAGCTCGACGCCCAATAGGTAGGGGCCAAAGAGCGTGACGGCGACTTGCGTTGGGCTCACGTTGTGATTGCCGGCCAGCAAGCTTCTCTCCCCGAGCAG
>CAZLMZ010000172.1:0-1726 GCA_964560475.1 uncultured Anaerolineae bacterium | reverse complement strand
AGGGATACGATCAGGTACAAAAGCGCGTGCACCGCATTCATCCGCGTGATCGCGAGTGCGGTCGAAACAATAGCCACCGCTGCCGATATATAGAAAACGACGTTCATTGGCTGCTCTCCATTCTCCATCGGGCTCTGTGAATCGTAGCCAGCATCTGCCTCGACCGTTATGGCATCAGACCGTGCAGGTCGACCGGGGGCGCTTCGTGCTCCGCTTCGCCCTTGTCCTTGCCCCCGATCGCCAACCCGGCTACCCGGTAAAAGTTATAGTCCGGGTGCTTGCCGGGACCACTGATCAGCAGATCTTCTTTTTCATATACCATGCTCTCGCGGTGGTACTCGCACATCTCGAAATCGGGGGTGAGCTGGATCGCGTACGTGGGGCACGCCTCCTCGCAGAACCCGCAAAAGATGCAGCGCGAGAAATTGATGCGAAAGAATGCCGGGTAACGCCGCCCATGCTCGTCCTGTGTCGCCTGCAGAGCAATGCAATCCACGGGGCAGGCGACCGAGCAAAGGTAGCACGCCACGCACCGCTCTTTGCCATCTGGGTCGCGCGTCAGGACGATACGCCCTCTGAACCGGGGTGGCATGTATGGCCTTTCCTCAGGGTACTGGATTGTCTCTGGCCGATGGAATAGGTGGAGAAAGACCAGCCAGATCCCCCGCACTAGATTCAGCATATCGCCTCCTTCAGATCCATGTCCGCCTCCGAATTCCTATCCACCTTCGGATTCCTATCCGCCCCCGGTGATCGCAAGCAGCACGCCTCCCGTGACGATCAAGTTCAGTAGACAGAGTGGCAGCAGCACCTTCCAGCCAAAAGACATGAGCTGGTCGTAACGCAGCCGCGGCAGGGCAGCTCGTATCAGGACGTACGTGCAGACCAGCAACGCCGTCTTGACCAAGAACCACACCAGCGGTGGAAGCCACGATGGACCCAACCACCCTCCAAAGAAAAAGGTCGTGATCATGGCCGAGTTCAGCACAATGCCTGCGTACTCGCCGACAAAAAACCCGCCGAATTTGATCGCCGAATACTCGGTGTGAAAGCCGGCGACCAGCTCGCTGTCGGCCTCGGGCATGTCAAAGGGCGTACGGCGGGTTTCGGCTAGGCTGGCGATGTAAAAGATGATCAGGCCCATGAACTGCGGGATGCAGAACCATAGGTTTCTCTGGGCGTTGACGATCTCTTGCAGGTTGAAGGAACCGGCGATCATCGCCACGCCAACCAGCGAGAGCCCCAGGAACACCTCGTAGCTGAGCATCTGCGCAGCGGCTCGCATGCCACCCAGCAGCGAATACTTGCTGTTGGATGCCCACCCGGCAAGCACGATGCTGTATACGCCCATCGACGACATTGCCAGGAAAAAGAGCAGGCCGATGTTCAGGTCCGCCACCCGAAAGTAAGGCCCAATCGGGATGACGACAAAAGACATCAGTACTGTAATCAGGATCACGGCTGGCGCCAGGACAAAGACGACCTTGTCGGCAAAGGGCGGTATCCAGTCCTCTTTGGAAAAGATCTTGACCATGTCGGCCAGTACCTGTGCCAGGCCAAAGGGCCCGACGCGGTTCGGCCCATAGCGGTCCTGCCAGACAGCCAATAGGCGTCGCTCCACCCAGATCATCCCGGCAGCCGCGAACAATGCGCCGAACAACACGATCAGAACGATGACTATCGTCCGTACCGTCATGCTCATGCTTCCAACTCCCTCAAATCCGGC
>CAZLMZ010000171.1:0-7376 GCA_964560475.1 uncultured Anaerolineae bacterium | reverse complement strand
CCAGCTCCCCCGGTCCCCACGCCCACACGATGAGCCCCGTCTCGCGATCGATGACACCGATCACGTCCAGGCTGCGGTAGCTAAAGACAATGTTGCCCGGCGCAAAGCGTACCGGGCCGCCGGCTGCTGCCTCGCGCTCTGCAGTGGCATTGGGTGGGATGATCTGGCAGGTGTTGTTGTGTGCCCAGTCAAAGGCAAACTCGCCCTGGACGCGCCCCCAGACGTGCTGCCAGGCCCCGGTTGGGAGCAGGGCTCTCAGCTCGCCGAGGTGCTTTTCCCCGCGCCATTCCCACAGCAGCTCGAACTCGGGTGTGACCTCCAGCATGTAGGGGTTGCGCTTGAGGCCGCTGCCCAGCGACAGCACCATGTGGTCGGCGATCGTATGCAGCATGAGGTTGCCGTTGTCGAGGATCTGGAAGTCGTGGTCGATACGGCAGTGATAGTGCCACAACACGTTGCTGTCCGGATCGAGGGCGCGGATGCCGGCCTCCTCGATCCGGGACCGATCTCGTGTGGGGTAGATCAAGGTGCCATCGGGCAGCAGGCGACAGAAGGACTGCTGCGCGGTGTGCGTCGTCCATTCGTGTACGACGCTTCCCTGCATGTCGATCAGGTAGATGTGTCCGGCCCCGCTGGTCGACTGGCTTGGGTCCTCGTAGCTGTGGCAGAACAGCGTGTAACCGCGGAAGGCCTTTTGCTCATCATAGGTGTGGACGCCTGTATCGTTCACGTTGCTCTCCTCTCATCTACTGCGAGTGCTGCTGCCATCGGGCTCCCCGTCGTGTCCCACATCCCTGTGCATGGTCCGCCGCACCGTGCTGTAGCCCAGCGCCTGGTAGAACGCGATCGCGTCACGATTGAACTCCCAGACGTTGAGCTCGACCTCTGTCATGCCGTGCTCCGCCGTCCAGCGCTGCGCACGCGCCATCAGGGCACGGCCAACGCCGGCGCGCCTGTGCGCCGCCAGCACTGCCAGCGTCTCGACGACAGCATAGCGCCGTGGCACCAGGAGCGGGATATCCGGGGTGCTCCGTGCCCCGACCTGAACGACGCCGATCACCGTGCCGTCGCTTTCGGCAACATAGAGCGCGGCATCGTCAGCGGCGATCACGGCGAGCAGGTAGGCGATCGCGCGCGGGCTGCCCTCAGGGGCACGAAAGATTTGCGGCAGGGCATCGTGATGGTAGGTGTCCACCTCTGCCAGGACGCGGTTCACGCCATCCAGGTCGTGCGGCGTTGCCTCTCGTATCACATAGTCCATGCTGCCTCCGGGGCATCTTTCCTCCGACTCGATGTGCCCATTCTAGCACCGCCCGCCTCGTTCGTCCAGCCTCGGCGTGGGCCCGCCACGAGCACCGGCGCCAAGGCGGGCCGGACGTGACACACGTCCGCTACAGGTTTCCGGGTTCTTCAGCCAGAATCGGTGCTCGTGGCGGGCCCGCGAGCACCCCCTAGTACGCCGTGTACAGGAAGGATGTCCGCTTGGGAAAGAGCACGTCCACCAGGTGCTGCCACCGGCCGGAGGCCGAAACGTCGGGGTATGCTTGCGCCAGCTCCTCGCGGCTGCGATGGCCCAGCACGAGCGGCGCCAGCAGCAGGGGCGGAATGCGGATCCCTCCGCGCTCCGAGAACCCGAGTGGCCGGACGTCGTCGAGCTTGCCTTCGTGGAACTGCATCTCGAACGCCTCGCAGTAGAGGTTCAGCACGACTGGCTCGTCGATCCCGGCAAAGGGGCTCCCGGCAATGCGACGATCGAGAACCGGCGCGATGCGTAGCAAGAGCCGGGGTACGTCCACCAGCCTGATCTGCCACGCATAGTAGCCGAGGGTGTGTCCCCCGCTGTACCTCGCAGCCTTGACCAGTGAGCTGTTCTCCGGCAGGCAGAGGCGGACGTAGGGCTTACCCCGTTCCACGCTCCACCGCTTGAGCTGGGGCAGCACCGATCCCGCGGCATGCGCATCCAGCGGCGAGGCCTCGTTGACGATCAAGCCTTCGCCAAAGCCCTCGTGCGGGATCCGCAGGTACGCTATCGGCTGCTGCTGGCTGTCGAGAACGAGCCACGTCTCTGTCGCCATCTCGGTCTGCATCGAGGGCCCAAGCAGGTAGCGCCACACGCCTTCGCTGCGCGCGCTGTGCACGGTGAGGTGGGCCGTCGCCCGCTCGTATAGTTGGTTCAAGATCGGGATGTCGTCGCTGCCAGCGAGGCGAAACGCGTATGATTCCTCATTCGTAGCTGCCTCGATGGTGTCGAGTTCGACGCGCCAGCCGCCTTCCAGGGGCAGCGCATACTCGTAGCCAAACTGCCGGTAGAAGTAGGGGATGCCCTGGATGTGACTCAGGTGGTAACCACCCTCCTGCAGCAGCTCCGCATGGCGTGCGGCTTGCGCGCGAACCAGCCCACGGTGCCGGTAGTCCTCATGCGTGCCCACGATGCCCATCTCGCCAGCCAGCAGCGAGACCTCACCGTAGTGCATGTTCCACGGGATCAGGCACAGCGAAGAGACGATCTCGTGCTCGCTTGGCTCCTCGACGTACAGCCAGTGCTCTGGGCGCGTATCCGGGTGGTTCAGGATCAACTCACGCGTCATACCACTAACGCCTGCGCCGTGGATGGTGCCATTGAAGGCGGCGAGGCGTTCCACGTCCGCCTCACCCGCGACGGAGCGCATCACGAGGCCGTTCGCCAGCTCCTTGTGATAGACTGTGGATGGGACAAGCATGGATCAGCTCCTCTCTACTATCGCCAAGCTCGTTGCTGCGCTTGCTCTCGCTCTTCGGCCAGGCTGCTCGGAAGTGTGGCGCGGATACGGCGGTAGTTGGTGAGGCGCACCATCGAAAGCCGGCCCTGCCGTGCTGCCAGGCGAACCGCGCAGCCCGGTTCGTGCGCGTGTGTGCAGTCGGAAAAGCGGCAGCTTGTCTGCAGAGCCCCGATCTCTGGGTAGAACTGCACCAGGTCCTCCTGTCGCAGCCCGCTGAGGCCAAACTCGCGGATGCCCGGCGTGTCGGCCACATAGCCGCCAGCGTCGAGCTTGATCAGGTTCACCTGTGCCGTCGTGTGCCGCCCGGTGTGGCTATAGTCGCTTACCTCGGCAGTCCGTAGGGCCAGGCCGGGCTGAATCGCGTTCAGCAGCGTGGACTTGCCCACGCCAGACATTCCAGCCAGGACCGTGGTCTGTCCGCGCAAGAGATCTCTCAGCTCGTCGATCCCCTCGCCGTTCAGCGCGCTGGTAAAGAGCGCCCGGTAGCCGAGGGCCAAGTAGGGGGCAACCTCCACACGGCAGGCGTCCACTTCCCCGGCCAGGTCGATCTTGTTGACGCACAGGATTGGCAGCAGATGGCTGCGCTCCGCGGCGATGATGTAGCGGTCAATCAGCTCAGGCCACAGCTTGGGCTCGCGCCAAGCGGCGACGATCAGAAGCTGGTCCGCATTGGCGACGATGACCTGGCTGAGGTGCTGGTGGAAGACGTCCGGCCGCGCCAGGGCGCTGTGTCGCGGCAGCACCTGCTCAATCGCGCCACCCTCCGCTTCGTCCAGTACGACGCGCACCTTATCGCCAACGGCCACGACGTTGGTATAGCCTGTCTCTGTAGCGCTCAGCGAGCCGCGCACGCCACACACGACGACGCGCCCCTCCAGCTCGACGCGGCACAGCCCCGTGCTGACCTCGATCACACGCCCCTCCTGGCCTGGCAGGCTGGGCGGGGGCTCGCCCTGTTCCTCTTGGCGCGCCGCCGCAAGCGCTGCGTCGACCATCGCCTGCCGACGCTCGCGCTCGCCGCGCGGCATGATTCGTTCGCGCTGGGGCGAATCCAGGCCTTGTACCAGGTCTGCGTCCTGTAATGCGTCTGCCACGTCATAGTCGCGCAGCTCGCGCCACTCGCGCTGGCGGACGCGCTTGTGTTTTCGATTGCGTTTCAGTTGGTTGCGCACTTTGCGCAACGTCTTTTGCTCTTCGTACTGCTCTTCGGTATGCCCAGTCAACGGTGTTCCTCCTGTGGAACGGGTGGTACAACAATACAGGCCACGAGTGACGCAACTCGTGGCCTGAACGTGGCACGCACGCGAACCAGCGAACCCGTCGGGGCAACCTGTCAAGCGATCCGGCCGGTGGCCTGGGAGTAGAGAAAAGCCACGAGTTGGGCGGCCTCGCCGCCGTTCGTGGCCTGGGCAGATGATGGCTGTAGAGTTAGGTAGGTGGTTTACCCCGGCGAAGAAAGGCGAGCAAGGACGTCATCGGTTGTGATGATCAGAACAGCATCTAGGTTGGCCATAGCCTTGCTCCTTTCTCCGCACGTGAGTGTGTACAGCGCCAACCATTATAGCCCGAACGCTGCACCTGTCAAATCGGCAAGAGGGCGAGAGGGCGACGATATGGGCTGTGCAGTTTTGCTCCTGGCCGAGTCCCATGCTAGAATGGTGACTGTGAACAGCCTAATCCTGATGACGCTTGTCTCCTTTATCGTGTTCATGTCGAGGGGCATCACCGGGCCGGTGTCCTCGCTCTATACCGAGTCCCTCGGTGCCAGCTATGCCGCGATCGGGTTGTTGGGCACGGTTGCTTCGTTTTCGACGATCCTCTTTGGCTATCTGTGGGGCCGTACATCGGATCTCCTGGGCCGCCGCAAAACGCTTCTTGTCGCTGGCCTAGCAGCAGCAGCGCTGAACGACGGCCTGATCGCCATCGCCCCGACCTACAGCTACCTCTATCTGCTGCGCCTGCTCGGCGGCATTGCCATGTCGGCCTATGCGACTGCCAGCTTGGCCCTGGTTGGGGACCTGCTCGAGCGGAGCGACCAGAACCGGGGCCGCCGCATGGGGGTCTTTCGGGGGCTGGGGTCATTGGGCTTTGGGCTCATGGCCTTTCTTTCAGGGACTGTGGCAGACGCATTCTCGCTCCGTGTCCCCTTTGCGCTGTCGGGTGCATTCCTGGTCGTGGCGTTTCTGCTCGTGTTGCGGGTACGTGAGCCAGCGTCGCCAGGAGGGGTCCGCGTCTCTGCGCTTGGATCGCTTGACGTTTTCCTCGAAGCGGTTCGCTCTTTGGGGCACGACGTGCGGCGGTGGGTCGGTGCGATTGTCGAGCGCGGACTGCGGGCGGACGCCAGCGACACGGAGGAAGGCGCGCGGCGCCTGCCACTCACGCCGCTCTTGCTCGCCGCGTTCCTGTGGGCGTTGGTCACCGGCGCGGTCTATGCCGTGTGGGCCAACTATATGGTCAGCGAGGTCGGCTATAGCAGCGCGACGATGAGCCGGCTGTGGGCGATCGCTTCGACCTCCGAGTTCCCCCTCATGATCGTGGCGGGCTGGCTGTCGGACCGCGTGGGGCGGCTGCCGATGCTGTGCCTCGGGTTTGTGGCGTGGGGGATCGTGTTTGTGGGCTATGTGCTGGCACCAGGGATGCCGTGGATCCTGTTCATACAGCTCACCCGGGGTTTTGCCTACTCGGCACACACGGCGACGGCGATGACCTATGCCACCGAAGTCCGTGGGCGCGCTCAGCGCGGCTGGGTGTCCGGGCTGTACGGCGCTACGGGCGGATTGGGCAGCATCCTGGGAGCCGCGCTAGGCGGCCTGCAAACGCAGTGGGTGGGCTTTAGGCCGATGATCGCGACGAACGCAGCCCTGATCTTTGCCGGTGCGCTCTATCTGGGCGTGGTCTCGATCCGGCATCGCCGCCGCACCGCCCTGGTCGAGGTTATCCCTGAGGCCTAGCGTATCAGCGCGCCGTGCCCCTCACAACGCGGCGATCCGGTCATAGATCCCAGACAGCGCCCCGTACGTCTCGCGAAAGAGCCCGTACAGCTCCTCGTATCGCGCCGCCGCTTGTGGCCGCGGCGTCTCGCCCGGTTCGACCTGCACCAGCTCTCCCGCGATGCGATAGTCGGGAAAGAGCCCGACGCCGACCCCGCCTGCAATCGCCGCTCCCAGCGAGGTCGCCTCCACCAAGAGCTGGGGCCGCAGCATCGGAAGGCCGAACACGTCGGCCAGGATCTGCCGCCACAGCGGCGATCGTGCCCCGCCGCCGATCAGGCGCAGCGCCGAGATCCGGGCGCCCTGATCGCGGAATGCATCGAGGATGATGCGCAGGTTAAAGGCAACGCCCTCCAATACGGCGCGCGCCATCTCGCCGCGGCCGTGTGCCATGGTGAGGCCGACGAACGCGCCTCGGGCACGCGGGTTCCAGTGTGGGCTCCGCTCGCCAATCAGATACGGCAGGAAGAACAAGCCCCGGGCGCCTGGTTCGACGGCCGAGGCCAGCGCCTCCATCTCTCCGTACAGCCTCTCATCTCCGTCTCCGCGCAGCAGACGCTCCAGCCAGTCGTACGAGCCGCCCGCGCACTGCATCGTCCCGGTAGGAAAGACGTACTCGGGATCGAGGTGAGCAAAGGTAAAGGTCCGCTGCTGCGGATCGTAGAGCGGCTCACGGCTGACGAAAGAGATCCAGGAGGAAGAGCCGATATAGTTGTAGGCGTCGGCCGGCTGGACGACGCCTGCACCTGCTGTGGCACACGCCCCATCGCCCCCGCCAATCGCCACAGGCGTGCCTGCTGCTAGCCCGCTCTCCTGAGCTGCTGACCGCGTCACCGTGCCGACGACGGTAGAGGAGGGGAGCGCCGGGGGCAGGAGACCCGGGTCCAGCTCGAGCGCATCCAGGATCTCGGCGGACCAGCAACGCTGTTGGAGATTGAAAAGGTTGGTCCCCGAGGCATCCGAATAGTCGGTTGCATAGCGGCCGGTCAGCTTGTAGGCAACATAGTCCTTGGCCTGCAGGATCTTGTGCGTCTGCGCATACACCTCGTGCTCGTGTTCGCGCAGCCATACGGCCTTAGCCGCGGTATAGTTCGAGCTGGCGCGGTGTCCCGTGATCTGGTAGACGCGGTCGCGGCTGACGCGCTCGGCCAGCATCGTGGCCTGGCGTTCTGCCCGCTGGTCGGCCCAGATGATCGAGGTGCGAAGCGGCCGCCCTGCGGCGTCCACCGGCGTGCAGCCCATCATCTCCCCCGAGAAGCTGATCGCTCCGATCTCGCCGGACGTGCGGCCACTCGTACTGAGCATGTGCTGCGTGGACTGGCACGTCGCGCGCCACCACGCTGCCGGGTCCTGCTCGGCCCACCCCGGGTGCGGATAGTGCGTCTCGTACGCGACGAAAGCACTGGCCACGAGGTGCCCGCTGCTGTCAAACAGCGAGGCCTTGTTGCCGGTCGTACCCAGGTCGTGGGCCAGGATCAGCTCTGCCATCCAACCCTCCTCTGCGGGCGACTGCTCGGGCCGCAGCCTGCACTTTCCCTGCTGCAGATTGTACCACGAAGGATCCGGCCCAGCAAAGACGGTGCCATAGCGGGTTTGCTTTCCCGATTCCTCCTGAACGTGGTATAAT
>CAZLMZ010000170.1:4989-7380 GCA_964560475.1 uncultured Anaerolineae bacterium | reverse complement strand
TCCAGGCGCGGCTGGAACAACGACCCCAATGGCCTGATGGTCTATCGTGGCGAGTACCACCTCTTTTATCAGCACAACCCCTACGGCTGGAAGCACGGCAACATGCACTGGGGGCACGCCATCAGCACGGATCTGGTGCACTGGCAGGAACTGGGCGAAGCGCTGTATCCCGACGAACTGGGGACCTGCTTTTCGGGCTCGGGCGTGGTCGATGCGCAGGACACGGCCGGCCTGCAGGCGGGCGACGAGCAGACACTGGTCTGTATCTATACCTCGGCCGGCGGGCGCACGCCCGAATCGGCCGGACAGCCGTTCACCCAGAGCATCGCCTACAGCAACGATGCCGGGCGCACGTGGCGTAAATACGAGGGCAACCCCGTGCTCGGTCACATCGCGGGCGGGAACCGCGACCCAAAGGTGATCTGGCACGCCCCCTCCCGAAAGTGGATCATGGCCCTCTACCTGGAGGGCAGCGACTATGCCCTCTATGCCTCGCCGGATCTGAAGAGTTGGGTGCCCCTGCAGCAGATCGTCCTTCCTGGCGCAGACGAGTGCCCCGATCTCTTTCCGCTCGCCGTGGATGGGGACCCCGCTGACGTGCGATGGGTCTTCTGGGGGGCAAACGGCACCTATCTGGTTGGCACGTTCGATGGCCAGACCTTCGATCCACAGGGCGATGTCCAGCGCTATGACTGGGGCGGCGACAGCTATGCGGCGCAGACGTGGAGCAACGTCCCTGCCGAGGACGGGCGCCGGATCCAGATCGCGTGGCTGCGCGTCGACCTGCCGGGCATGCCGTTCAACCAGTCCATGACCTTCCCCTGCGAGCTGACGCTGCGCGCCACGCCGGACGGCGTCCGCCTGTTCAGCGAGCCGGTGCAAGAGATCGCGCTCCTACACGAGGCCACACATCGCTGGCTCGATCAGGTGCTGGTGGCGGGGCAGACAGACTATCCAGAGCTCGATGGCGAGCTGCTGGAGGTCCGGGCTGCCTTCGAGGTCGGCGATGCAGCAGCATTTGGCCTGACGGTGCGTGGCATTGCAGTCACCTACGAGGTCGCGCGGAGCGTGCTGCGCTGCGAAGGACGCAGCGTTCCCCTGGCACCGGTCGAGGGCGAGATCCGGCTACAGATCCTGGCCGATCGCGCCTCGATCGAGATCTATGGCAACGACGGTCGGATCGCGCTGCCGATTGGCGTCCCGCTGGCCGACCGGCCAGGGACGGTGAGCGCCTTTAGCCAAGACGGGCAGACGCGCCTCAAGCGCCTGGAGGTGCACGAGCTGGGCTCTGCCTGGCCCTCTGATGAAAGGTAGAGACATGAAGATCACAGAGATTCGCGTGGTGCGCGTGGACCTGCCTCGCCGTGAGCACATCACCCCGCCGCGGCGGCGGTCGTGGGGCGAAGAGGCGGAGGTGGCCAACCCGATGTCGCGCTACCCCAAGGTCAAGCGACATCGCAGCCTGTGGAGGCCGCAGTGGGGAGGCGCCTGGTGCCAGGTTACGGCAGAGGATGGGACGTGGGGGCTCGGCCAGTTGAGCTTTGCCCCGCCCCTTCAGCCGGTCGTCGCGCACCTGGGCACACACCTGGTCGGCGAAGACTGCCTGGCGACGGAAAAGCTGGCCGACATGATGTTTCGCCTGACCAAGCCGTACGGCACGCAGGGGCTGGCCTCCTATGCGATCAGCGCGATCGACCTCGCCCTGTGGGACCTGAAGGGCAAACTCCTGGGCAAGCCCGTCTACAGCTTGTTGGGAGGCCCGCAGAAAGACCGCATCTTTTGCTACTGCACCGGCAACGACGTGGACTGGTACCAGGAGCTGGGATTCAGGGCGTTCAAGCTGGCCTGCCCCTATGGCCCGGCCGACGGGTTGGACGGGATCGACAGGAACGAGGCCCTCGTCGCCCAGGCACGAGAGCAGGTCGGAGACGAGTGCGAGCTCATGCTCGACTGCTGGATGGCGTTCGACGTCGAATACACGGTTCGCCTGGCCGAGCGGCTGCGCCCCTACCGCCTGAGGTGGATGGAAGAGTGCCTGATCCCCGAGGATCTAGACGCCCACCTCGCCCTGCGCCAGCGCCTGCCGTGGCAAACGCTCTCTACGGGCGAGCATTGGTACACGCATGTCCCCTTCCAGTGGGCGATCCGCCACCACGCCGTCGACATCTTGCAGCCCGACATCAACTGGTGTGGCGGCATGACCACCTGCCAGCGGGTCGCCGCTGCTGCCGATGCCGGCGGCATGTCGGTGATCCTGCACGGCGGCGGCAACACGCCCTACGGGCAGCATTTCACTTGTGCCACCCCCTCGTCGCCGTGGCTCGAGTGCTTTGTCGCCACGCCGCCCGGCGTGCCGCTGGAGGAGGGATGGGGGCTGCCGGGGCAAGCCGC
>CAZLMZ010000170.1:0-4889 GCA_964560475.1 uncultured Anaerolineae bacterium | reverse complement strand
CGGCTCGTGGCTATACGAAGAGGCAGGGCTGGCTTTCCTGGAGGCAGCGGCGGACCTGGGCCTGATCGCCAGCATCGCCTGCTACCCCCACCAGCAGCCGGCCATACGAAAGGCCGCGGAGCAATTCCCGTCGCTCCCCATCCTGTGCCACCACCTCGGTATGGCCAAGGCGGACCAGGCTGAAGACGGCCTCGACGAGGTGCTCGCTTCCGCCGAGGTGCCCAACATCTACATCAAGCTGTCCGGCTTTGCCTACGCAGCACGCGTGGACTGGGACTTTCCCTATTGCGACACGCACCCGCTCGTGCAGGCCGAGTACGAGCGCTTTGGGGCACAGCGCATGTGCTGGGGCTCGGACTATCCGGTCGTGCGCTTTTTCATGACCTACCGGCAGGCGCTGGAAGCCTTTCGCACACACTGCACCTTTGTGCCGGATGAAGAGCAGGAATGGATCCTCGGCGGCACGTTGGCGCGCTTGTTGGCCCGCGCCGATCCTGCAGGCTGTGTCCGGTGACCCGCCCTCGCTCAGCCGTCGGTCCACAGGGTCGCTAGACGGACCCACGAAAGCGATCCGGTCGCCGCACGAGCCCGTTCATGGTATAATGGTGCACGTTACGTCGCTTTGCCTGCTGCAGCTTACGGCGAGCGCGCCAGGGATTCAGCTCACGCGTTTCACCGCCGAGTGCGCAGCATTCTGCGCGTCGCTCGCCACGAGGGCGCCGACAGGGAGGTCCACCATGGAGATCGAGGCCAAGTTTGCTCTCACCAGCCAGGCCTTCGACCGCCTGATCGAGGCCGATCAGATCGCCGGATACAGCGTCGCCGAGGCAAAGACCGTACGCGTCCGCGACACTTATCTCGACACCTCGCAGCAGCGGCTCCTGGCTGCCGGCTATGCCTGCCGGCGGCGCATCCGAGAGGGAAGAAGCGATCTGCTGATCACGCTGAAGGGCATGGGCGACACGGAGGGGGCCATCCACCGCCGCGAGGAACTAGAGACACTGCTGGACGCGGATCAGCCGCCAGAGGCGTGGCCCGCCAGCGCCGCACGCGACCGCGTACTGCGGATGGCCGGAGGCTCGGCGCTGCAGCCGATCGCCGACGTGCACCAGACGCGGATCACCAAGGAGGTCGTGCAGGGCGAGCGGCAGGTGGCAGAGCTCAGCCTCGACGAATGGACCCTGGTCGGTGGGGGAGAGGCACAGACATTCTTCGAAGCAGAAGTCGAATTGCTGCCGCTCGGGACCGAAGAGGACCTCGCTGAGATCGTAGCCTACATGGAGCGCGAATGGGATCTCGTGCCAGAGACGCGGTCCAAGTTCGAGCGGGCTCTCAGCCTGCTGCAGCAGGCGCAGGACCAGGGGCAGTTCTTGACGCCGCGCCAGCGTGCGGTGTGCCTGCAGGTCGCGCAGCGCGACGACATGTACGGGCGCCGGGTGCGCGCCTTGCTGGCACTGGACGAGGGCGCGACACAGGAGGAAGCAGGCCGCCAGGCCGACCTATCCGAGCGGCGCGTCCGCTACTGGCTAGCCGCCTTCCGTGAGCGGCAACTCGGGATCCTGCCGCCGCGCGTGTTGGCAGAGGCCGTCGGAGAAGCGGCGTCACCCGGTACAGAGGCCCCGCCAGCGCCTGCCGAGACGGTCGTACAGGCCGTGCCTGCAGCCGAGGCGGAGCAAGAGGAAGCAGCGCCCTCAAGCAGGCAGCCCGGACTCGAGGCAGATGACCTGATGATCGAGGCCGCACACAAGGTGCTGTACTATCACTACCGGCAGATGCTCAGGCACGAGGCAGGCACACGTGCCGGCGAGGATATCGAGGAACTCCACGACATGCGCGTGGCGACGCGGCGTATGCGGGCTGCGTTCGGCGTCTTTACAGACTATATCTCTTCAGAGACCACGGCACCCTATCTGAAAGGACTCAAGCGCACCGGACGCAAGCTGGGTGCGGTACGCGACCTCGACGTGTTCTGGGAAAAGACGGAGCACTACCTGCAGGGGCTCTCCATTGGCCGCGAGATGGACCTCGATCCACTCCACGTGGTCTGGCAGCGCGAGCGCGATCGTGCCCGCGACAAGATGATCGCCTACCTGGACAGCGCCCGCTACGAGCGTTTCCGGGAGAGGTTTGGCACGTACCTGCAATCGCCGCAGGCAGGTGGGGTGCCAATATCAACTAGCGGGATCGAGCCCAGGCCGCACCGCTTGCGTTTTGTGGCCCCGCTCCTGATCTACCAGCGCCTCGCTGCTGTACAGGCCTACGAGGGCTGGGTGACTGGGCCAGATGTGCCGCTGGAGCGCCTGCACGCGCTGCGCATTGCGGCCAAGGGACTGCGCTACACGTTCGAGTTCTTTGAAGAGGTCCTCGGCAGCGAGGCGCACGTGCTGATCGAGCAGATCAAGGAGCTGCAAGATCACCTCGGCGACCTGCACGATGCCGTCGTAGCGAGCAACCTGCTGCGCGATTTTCTGACGTGGGGGACATGGGGCCGAGGCTCCGGGAAAAAGAGAGAGCCGTTCCCGAGAGAGCCGATCGTCGCGCCGGGCGTCGCGGCATACCTAGCTGCGCGCCAGGCAGAACTGCAAGAGCTGATCAACACGTTTCCCGAGGCATGGGCGCGCATACAGGCGCATGACTTTCGTGAGCGCGTTGCTGCGGCCGTTTCCGTGCTCTGATCTCATCTCGGGCAGATTCTGACATCAGGCCGGCTGGAGCGTCCGGCGGCGCAGATGGAGGTGCGGCCGCGGCGCACGATGGTGACAGGACAACGATGGGCAACGAGCCCCACATCAACTTACGCGACCCAAGTCTGTACGTCAACCGCGAGCTGGCCGCGATCCAGTTCAATCAGCGCGTGCTGGAGGAGGCGCTGGATCAGCGACACCCGCTGCTAGAGCGAGTCAAGTTCCTCTCGATCTTTGCCAGCAACCTCGACGAGTTCTTTATGATCCGCGTGTCGGGATTGCGGCGCCAGTTGGAGGCGCGCGCGTGGGAAGCGCCGCCGGACGGCATGACGCCAGCAGCACAACTGGCTGCAATCCGCAGAGACCTTCTCCCTCAACTGAAGCGACACTCACAGTGCTGGCACCAGGACGTACTGCCCAAGCTGGGGAAAGCGGGCATCCACGTGCTGCGCTACGACGAGCTGAAACGCAAGCAGCGCAGGTGGGCACGTCATTACTTTGAGCGCGAGGTGTTTCCTGCGCTCACGCCGCTGGCTTTCGATCCCGGCCACCCCTTCCCACACATCTCGAACTTGAGCATCAACCTCGCTGTCGTGATCGACGATCCAGTACACGGAGAGCGCTTTGCACGGGTCAAGGTGCCCAACGTGTTCCCGCGCCTGATCCGGATACCCAGCGAAGAAAAGGCAGATCAGGAGAAAGAGCTAGGCCTGCGCAAGGAGCGCGTCGCCTACCTGGTGTGGCTTGAGGAAGTGATCGCAGTCAACCTCGAACTGCTCTTCCCGGGGATCGAGATCGTCTCCTCCTATCCGTTCCGTGTCACGCGCGACGCGGACCCCGAGATCGAGGAGGACGAAGCAGCGGACCTGCTGGCGGCGATCGAAGAGAGCGTCCGCCTGCGGCGCTTTGGCTCGGCCGTGCGGCTCGAGATCGAGGCCGCGATGCCAGAGCGGATCCGCGATATCCTGGTGACCAACCTCGGGCTGGCCCCCTACCAGGTGTACAGCAGGAATGCCCCGATCGGGTTGGCCGATCTGATCGAGCTACACGACCTGGACCGGCCGGACCTAAAGGACGCGCTCTTTGTCCCCGCGGTCCCTTCGGCGTTGAGCCAGGGCAGAGACCCGTTCGCGGCGATTAGAGAGAGTGACGTGCTGCTCTATCACCCGTACGACAGCTTTGCGCCCGTGGTCGACCTGATTCACCGCGCCGCGCGGGACCCGCAGGTGCTGGCGATCAAGCAGACGCTGTACCGCGTAGGGCCAAACTCGCCGGTCGTGGACGCACTCATGGAAGCGCGAGAACGCGGCAAGCAGGTCGCCGTGCTGGTCGAGCTCAAGGCTCGCTTCGACGAAGAGAACAACATCGTGTGGGCCCGCGCGCTGGAGCGGGCCGGCGTGCACGTCGTGTACGGCTTGCTGGGGCTCAAGACCCACGCCAAGCTACTGCTCATCGTGCGCCGGGAACACGACGCCATCACCCGCTATGTCCACATGAGTACGGGGAACTATAACGACGTCACGGCGCGGCTGTACGCGGACATTGGCCTGCTGACCAGCGATGACGAGATCGGGGCAGACGTCTCTGACCTCTTTAACTCGCTCACTGGATATTCGCAGAAACAAGCGTATCGCAAGCTGCTCGTCGCACCGGGCCTGATGCGCCAGCAGATCCTGGACCGCATCGAACGCGAGATTGCCCATCACCACGGGCAGGGCAACGGCTACATGGCGTTCAAGATGAACGCCCTGGTGGACGAGCCGTGCATCGAGGCGCTCTATCGCGCCTCCCAGGCCGGCGTCAAGATCGACCTGCAGGTGCGCGGGATCTGCTGCCTGAGGCCGGGCGTGCCTGGCGTGAGTGACAACATCAGCGTCACCTCGATCGTGGGGCGCTTCCTGGAGCATTCGCGCATCTACTACTTTCGCAACGGGGGCGACCCCGAGATCCTGCTCGGCAGCGCGGACCTGATGCCGCGAAACCTGGATCGCCGGGTAGAGCAGCTCTTTCCCGTCGAAGACCCGAGGTTACGCGCCGTCCTGTACGACCCGATCTTGCGCATCCATCTCGGAGACAACGTCCAGGCGCGGCGCATGCTGCCTGATGGGACCTACGAGCGAATCGAGCCCGGGGAAGGCGAGCCCGCACTCGACTCGCAGCAGTGGATGATCGCACATCGGGGGATCTGGCACGAGAGAGAGTAGT
>CAZLMZ010000169.1:0-7389 GCA_964560475.1 uncultured Anaerolineae bacterium | reverse complement strand
CTCCCCACGCCCCCTTTCTACCAGCACGCTCTGGCTCTGAGCCCGCTGAAGCAGGTAGTGTGGTCCGTGATCGGCGATGCCAGTTCGACCCGCAACGATCAGGAAAGCGATCTGGACGAGATCCTGAATCTGGCGGAGCGAGTGCCCAATATCACGGGCGCGATCATGGACGATTTCTTTCACGCCGGCCAAGCCCGCTATCCTCCTGAAGCCATCTCGCAGCTCCGCAGTCGCCTGCACGATGCCGTACGCCCGCTGGATCTGTGGGTCGTGCTCTATTACAACCAGTTGGATCAGGCGGTTGCGCCCTACCTCGAGCTGTGCGATGTCGTGACGTTCTGGACCATGCCCGGCAGCCAGCTCGTGCACCTGGAGCGCAACTTTGAGCGGCTGGCGGAGTTGACCACGGGCAAGCGGCGGCTCTTGGGGTGCTATATGTGGAACTATGGCGAAAAGCAGCCTATGCCTGTGGATCTGATGCGCCACCAATGCGAGTTGGGCTTGGCGTGGCTCAAGGCGGGCCAGATCGACGGCATGATCTTTCTCGCTAGCTGCATCTGTGACCTCGATCTTGAGGCCGTCGAATGGACGCGGGCCTGGATCAACCAGGTCGGCAATGAACAGCTCTAGACAAGGAGACGAACATGAAGCTGTGGTATGATCCCAAGACAGTATCGGAGGACCTGGATCGTGCGCTCGCCACGCTGGCAGCCGAGTATCCCATCTCTGCCCAGCAGACAGAGGGTGCGTGCGAGGTCCGCTTCGAACAGGTGGAAGCGTCGGAGCCGCTGTCGGTGCAGGTGCAAGAGGACAGCGCACAGGTCGCCTACCAGGCTGTGCCCCAGGCTTGCCGGGGCGTCGGCCTGCTTCTCGGGTTGGACGAGCGAGAAACGATCTCGGTCGACGAGCAGCCAGGTTTCGCGACGATGGGCCTGATGCTCGACTGCTCGCGCAACGCAGTCATGCGCGTCCCGGCAGTGAAAAAGTGGCTGCGTCAGATGGCCCTTTCCGGGCTCAACATGCTCATGCTCTATACCGAGGATACCTACGAGTTGCCCGGCGAACCGCTGTTTGGCTATATGCGGGGCGCGTACACCTTGGACGAGATCCGCGAGATCGACGACTATGCCGCAGCGCTCGGCATCGAGGTCATCCCCTGCATCCAGACCCTGGGACACCTCGAGCAGATCCTAAAGTGGCGCGGCGCATATGGGGCAGTACGCGACACGTCCAGCGTGCTGCTGGTCGACGAGCCAGAGACCTACGAGCTGATCGGCAAGATGGTCCGCTTTTGGCGCGACGCGGTCCGTTCCCGCCGCATCCACATCGGCATGGACGAGACGCACGACCTGGGCCGCGGGCGCTACATGGACTTGCACGGTTACGTGCGCGGCTTTGACATCTTTAACCAGCACCTGTCCAAGGTGGTCGAGATCTGCCAGGCCGAGGATATGGCGCCCATGATCTGGTCCGATATGTACTTCCGCATGGGGAGCAAGGGCGGGGATTACTATGACGTGGACAGCGAGGTCCCTGCCGAGGTCGCGGCCTCGATCCCCGAAGCCGCGCAGCTCGTCTACTGGGATTACTATCATACCGACGCGGCCTTTTACCGCGAGTGGATCCGCCGCCACCGCGAGATGGGATTCGAGCCGGTGATGGGCTCTGGCGTGTGGTCTTGGGGCCGCTTTGTCTACTCGCACGTTTACACAGAAGAAACAGCCTTGCCTTGCATCCAGGCCTGCCTGGAAGAGGGCGTGAACGAGATCTTTTTCACCATGTGGAAGGACGATGGTGCTGCGGTCGATTTCGACTCAGCTCTCGCAGGCGTGCTCTTTGTCTCCGAAGCTGCGTATGGTGGGGGCAAGGTAGACGAGGAGCGGTGGCGCCAGCGTTTCGAGGGTGTGTGCAAGGCGAATTTGGCAGCGAACCTGGCTATGTGCAAGCTGGATCCGGCCCCACATTATGGCCGGGAGGTCAACACGCGTATGCTGCTGTGGGACGACCCCTTGTTCGGCACGTACCGCCGTTCGCTGCTGGTGCGGGACGAGACGCGCGATTTCGATCCGGGAACCTACTATAGCGAGCTGGCGGATGCGCTGCGTGCGTGGGCCAGTAGGGACTCGGGCCAGGCGGGCGCCGTCCCCTTTGCCGCACAGATGGCGCGCGTGCTCTCAAGTAAGGAAGGGCTGTACGATCACCTGAGGGCAGCCTACACAGAGGCCGACAAGGAGGCTCTTGCCGGACTGGCCAACACGGCGATCCCCGACCTGATCGCCCAGGTCAAGCGGCTCTGGGAGCTCCATCGCCGTGTGTGGATGGCACAGAACAAGGCTTTGGGCTTTGAAGTACAGTGCGTGCGCTATGGCGGGCTGATCCAGCGCCTCGAAGAGGTCGCGCTGCGGATCCAGGAATACGTCTCTGGCGATCTGGCCGCTATCGAGGAGCTCGAGATCCCGTTCGAGCCGCTGTACGCGCATTTTGGCCGCTACCGGTCGGTCGCCACACCTTCGTCGATCTTGTAGCGCGCGTTCCTCACACAGCAGTAGCTCCCACCCAACAGGGGTGAGAGCTACTGCTACTACAGCAATAAGATAGACGATAAGGTGTGTCGACTATGGCCGTGCGCCCAGCGTTAGCGGCAGGGTCACGCGGTCGCCGCCGCGCAGAAGGGTGATCTGGATCGTCTGCCCTACGTGCGTGTGAAAGACCAGGTAGCTGTTCAGATCCGCGAAATTCTGGATCGCCTGCCCGTCGATATCGACGACCAGGTCGCCGCCCTTGCCTGTCTGCTGGTTGGCGCCGACGAGGCCGGCTTGAGCCGCAGGCGAGCCCGGCGTGACGCTGACCACGTAAGCGCCTTGCGTCTGCGACAAGCCATAGGTGGACTGCTCGTCCAGCGAGACCTCGCTGTCAAAGCTTGCTCCCATGTAGGGATAGACGTACTTGCCATCTTGGATCAGGCTCGGTACGACCAGCTTGACCGCCGCCACCGGGATCGAGAAACCGACGCCCGAGTTCGTGCCCGTCGAGCTGGCGATCGCGGCGTTGACGCCGATCACCTGCCCATCCAGGTTCAGGAGCGGCCCACCCGAGTTGCCCGGATTGATCGGCGCATCTGTCTGGATCACCTGGGGGAGTGAGTAGGTGCTGCCTGCGTTAGTCGCGCGCTGCGAAGGCAGGCTGCGCCCCAGGCCGCTGACGATGCCCAACGACATCGAGCCCTGCTCGCCAAACGGGTTGCCGATTGCCACCGCGAGTTCCCCAACCTGGGTATCCTCTTCATTCGCTAACGCCAGCGGCGTCACGCCGGCCGGCAGCTTGTCGACCTTGAGCACGGCCAGGTCACTATCCGGGTCGGCACCGATCAGCTTGGCCTGCATGCGGTCTCCGCTCGCAAACACGATCTCGTAGCTGTTTCCTGCTGCGACCACGTGGTTGTTGGTGACGATGTATCCGTCCTTGCTATACACAAAGCCGCTCCCACTTGCATTGGAGGAGACGACGATATAGACGACCGACGGGTTCACTTGCTGGTAGAGGTGAATCAATGCGTCTTGCAGCCCCGCCACCTCGCTGCTCAGGGCGCTCGTCGGGGTAGCGACTTGGGAAACGGAGACGATTTCTCCTTGCCCCTTGAGCCGGGATTCTACCTGCGATACTACTGTGTCTACGATCTGCTGCGTGTCTACGTTCGTGCTCTGCTGCGCCACGGCGGGCGAACATGCCGTCACCGCAAAAAGGAGGAGCACGACCAGATAGCTCAGTTTGTGAGAGATACGTTTTGTTTCCATCAACTCTTTTCTCCAGTTATTCCTCAAGCGTCTCTATAGAACTCAAGTACTCGGTTCAGGGGATTACTGCTAGATCCCACTCCTATTAGATGCACAATCGTGCTTGGATCTTTCGTCTCGTGTTGTGCCGGCCTATCTCTAGGGAGGGCGACCTCGGAGGCACCATTGCCGTACGAGGTCGCCCGAAGGGAGAAGACTCGGCCTGTCATAAACCTGTCCGCTTAGGCCGATACACACTCTCTCAGATACACGACTAGATCGCGCTGTCTGCCTCGATACCTCGCCCCGGTCGATAGAAACGGATGCCCGTATCATCGTCCGTACTTGGTGCCTGTGGGCGCTGACGATCAAAGCCACCGCGAGGGCCCATCCGGCCACCGAACCCACCCGGCCCGAACGGCATGCCAAACCCAAAGCCGGGGCGGTTCTGCAGCTCGTCCGCCTGCGCCTGGGTGATCACGCCATCTGTGACGGCCTGCGCCAGTGCTTCGTCGTAGGCTGCCTGCAGGTTGTCGTGTACCGTCGCCGCGTCCAGTCCCTGCTGGCTCAGCAGCGTCGATAGCGTCTCACCATTGGCATAGGCCGCCTTGAGGTCGTCGACGCTCATGCCCAGCGCCTTGGCCAGCAGCGCATCCCGGTTCAGGTAGCTCTGCAGGTTCCTATGGGCCTGCATCTCGTCGGCCTGCTCCTGGGTGATGATCCCCTCTTCCACAGCCTGGGCGATCGCCGCCTGGTTCGCTTCCTCACGTGCAGCTTGGAGCTGATCGACCGTGATGTTCAGCGCTTGAGCTAGCAGCGCCTCTTCATCGATCGTGCCTTCAGCCACGTCCTTGGGCGCACGCCGGAACCCGAAAAAGCCGAACCTTCGGCCGCCAAAGCCACCCCAGACCAGCATCTGATCCGCCTGCTCCTGCGTGATCAGCCCTTGCTCGACTGCCTGCTCGATCGCCGCCGTGCGTGCGGTTTCATAGGCTGCCTGGAGCTTGTCGATGCCGATGCCCAGCGCGTTTGCCAACAACTCCTGATAGTTGATGTCGCCGCCAAACACGCCACCGCGTCCCCAGCCGCCGTGGCCGAGATACCCCTCGCCCAGCAGACCGGGCCCTGTTGTGGACTGGGCGACGAACTGCACGTCTGCGGCAGTGACCTCACTCGCGTTGGCCACGGACGTGCCCGCAAGCAGCCACACTGCCGCGAGGATCACGGCCAGGGCCGCCCCACCCACAATCGATACGAGCTTCCACCGTCCTGCTTTAAACAACATATACGCTCCTCTCTAACATTGGATATCCGTCTTGCATTGCTCGATCACTGGATCTCGGTGCTGTACTAGACAGGTCAGTCGTGCATCACCTCCTTCCAACCTTAGCATACAACGCCTGGCTGAGAATACCTTAAGAGTTCCCTGAGAGTTTCCTTAAGATAGCCACTGTATTCTAGCCATTGTGCTCTCTGGGGGGCCACGCCCTTCTACGTTGGGAGCGTCCCACGGGCCGAGCATCGATCTGCTCAGCATGAGCATACTATGCCCACCTGTGACTAGGCTTGGATTTCGCTTATAGTTTGCTGAGAGTTCTGGTTGAGGGTGCCGCTCGGGGCAACACGGTATGAGTAGGGCTCAAGAGCCGCCTGCATCCGGTGATGGAGGTGTGGCAGGATCGGGCCGTGCGATCGTGATCGTGCCGAGGCGGATCGCATCTTCTATTCCCCCGTCCTCAGTGACGACCTGGAGGCGCTCTCCCGAATAGCGGTACATGCCGACCTTCAGGACATAGTCGCCGGGGGGGATCTCGGCAGGTAACAAGATGCCGTGCCGGTCCGTATAGCGGTCGCCTGCCTGCCACGCATCGGTGAGAGCCTGCCAGCCGACCGGTTCGCCATCGTGCTGCGCTACCAGCCTGCCGCCGCTGTCGAGCAGGTGGACAAACACCTTGAGTCTCTCCTCAGGCGCACGCAGTGTCTCCCAGGCGAGCGAAACGACCAGGTCCTGCCCGGCCACCGGGGTCTCGGGGTAGATGCTGTACCCCTCCAAGCGGATTACATCCTCCAGTACCCGATCGATCTGCTGGTACCCGGGATCCATGCGGACGTCGCCTCCCGTCCTGTACACGCGCACGTACTCGATGCCGTCGATCCATACGCTGTGCGCCACCGGATAGGGGTCCAGGAGCGCGATCAGATTTGTGCTGGCCCGGCGCTGCACCTGCTGCGCGTAATAGAGCACTACGTAATCGGCGTTCAGCGCCCCCTGCAGGTCTGTGTCGCTCAGATCCTCGTTCGGGATGGCGGCACTGGATCCCTCGAAAAAGTAAGAGAAGCAACCTGGCTCATACCAAGACAGCACGTGGAGCTGCTTCGCATCTGGCTGCTCGTTGAGATAGCGCGCTGCCTGCTCGAGGCCTTCTCCCCATCCCACCATCATTGCTTCCGGCGCCCGCCTGCTGCCTCCCATCAGCGGGTTATAGTAGGTGAGGTAGTAGGGAGAGGCCTGCAGTGCGCTTCCCATCTGTATCACGATCGCCAGGCACGGGACGAGCGCCCAGGCGGGGTGAAGGGACGTGCTGTGCCATCTTGTCCTCAGCCAACGGACAACAGCGATCCACCCGACGCCGGCCACCAGGTCGAGCGGCGCATAGACGGGGAGCAGATAGCGATCGAATTTCTTGGCGCTCAAGTCCAGGGCAAGGATCAGGAGCACCACGAATGCGAGAAGCTCGATCACCGCCCGCCGAGTGGACTGCATCGGCAGTAGGTCGCGCTTGAGGGCAAGGGCGACCACCGCGCCGAGGATGCCCAGGATCGCGACCGGCGTGCTGCGCCACAGGTAAGTCAGTGGGTAGAACTGCACGACCGAGGGGCCAATGTTCCCATCGGCATAGATCGTGCCATTGAAAAAGAGCGGGTTGCTGTGCCCCTCACTCGCGTAGGTGCTTGCCAGGTCGGCCATGCGATAGATCGTGTCGATCGGCTCGACCCACATCGCGGGCCACAAGGCGACAAACGTGACCGCTGCCACGGCGCCCCACAAAGCGAACGCCCCAAACGGCATCGCACGGCGCGTCGACAGGTAGCTCAACAGCTCGGCCAGGCCGACAAAGAGTAGCAGCAGGACGCCCGGCGACTTGGTCAGGCAGCTCAACCCGGTGGCAACGCCCGAGACCGCCACGTCCAACAGGCGGCGACGGCGCAAATAGCTGCTGAAGGCGAGCACGGCGACCAGCATCAGGCTGCTGAGCAGCCCATCGAGGTGCAGCAGACGCGAGTGGGCAATGTGGAAGGGACTGAACGCAATGAGCAGACATCCGGCGAGCGCTGGCCATGGCCCGATCAGCTGCCGGGCGTACAGGTAGCTAACCGCCAGCGCGCACACGTTGAACAGGACCATGAACAGTCGCCCGGCCTGTAGCAGCGCGAGCGGATCGATCCCCTGCCCTCGCAGGACCTGCTCATAGTCCTGGTTATCGACCTGCTGGCAGCCTGAGGCATAGTCCGGCGCCATGACTAGAAAGCTCAAGAGCCCCGCCCAGGTGGTGGTCACTCCTGGATGCTGCCGCTGAAAGGTCCCTGCCCAATCTCCGTGGCTGATCGCGCAGTA
>CAZLMZ010000168.1:0-7442 GCA_964560475.1 uncultured Anaerolineae bacterium | reverse complement strand
GCATTTGATGATATAATGTTCAGATGCGTCTCCAGTACTGGTATAGGCCCAATTTGCAGCGATGCAATTAAGCGGATTGGGTTTTTTTGTGTGTTATCGCTATTAATGTTGAAGGGAGCTGTGAATGGGTTCCAAATCCTATGCGCGGATCAAGGACGTGCTAGAGCTGCCCAAGCTGATCGAGGTCCAGTTGGACTCGTTCCGGTGGCTGCTAGAGGAGGGCCTATACGATCTGTTCGACGAGATCACCCCTATCGAGAGCTTTAACAAGAGTTTGGAGCTTCATTTCCCCGGCAGACGGAATGCGGAACTGTGCAAGGAGTTCGAGCTGGGGTTCTGGTTCGGAGAGCCCAAGTATAACGTAGACGAGTGCCTCGAGCGTGATATGACGTACGCGGCGCCGCTGTACGTCAAGACGTTGCTGTATAACCGTGAACAGGACCAGCCGATCGTCCGCGAGATCTTTTTCGGAGACTTTCCATTGATGACGGACAATGGCACGTTCATCATCAACGGGACCGAGCGCGTCGTGGTCAGCCAGTTGATCCGGTCGCCAGGTGTGTACTTTAGTGTCGAGGAAGACCGGGCCACCGGCCGCACGTTGAGCCAGGCCAAATTGATCCCCGATCGCGGAGCGTGGATGGAGTTCGAGACGCGCAAGAGCGATTACATCGCGATCAAGTTCAACCGCAAGCGTACCGTGCCGGTTACTATTTTCCTGCGGGCGCTGGCTGCGGTCAAGCCTCAGGATCTGGACGAGTATTTCGATGATGCGTCGATGCGCATGCTGTTCCAGGCCGAGGGGCACTTTTTCTCGGTCCTGAAAGAGGGCACCGACGAAGAGCTGATCGACCTCTTTGCCGGGTCGGACACGCACCCCGATCATCAGTTTATTGCCTCCTCCATGCAGCAAGAGCCGGCATGGCAGGGAGAACGGCCGATCGCCGAAGAGGCGGCGCTGGATTTCTACAAGCGCATGCGCCCCGGCGATCCCCTGACGATGGGCAACGCCAAGGAATTCCTGATTTCCCAGATGTTCGATCCACGGCGGTACGACCTGGAGCGTGTCGGTCGCTACAAGCTCAACCAGCGCCTGGGTTTGACGGTGCCATCGAACCATCGCACCATCACCAAGGCCGACCTGGTGTCCTTGATCGACCACATGATCCGGATCAACAACGGGCTGGAGGATCCAGACGACATCGACCACCTGGGCAACCGTCGTGTCAAGACGGTAGGTGAGCTGATCCAGCAAAAGCTGCGCGTCGGGCTGCGCCGGATGGAGCGCGTCGTTCGCGAGCGAATGAGCATCCGCGAGTCGGAGAATATCACGCCTGTGGATCTGATCAACATCCGCCCAGTCGTGGCTTCGCTCCGCGAGTTCTTTGGCTCTAGCCAGTTGTCGCAGTTCATGGATCAAACCAATCCATTGAGTGAGCTGACGCACAAGCGTACGCTGAGCGCGCTCGGTCCCGGCGGTCTGCGCCGAGAGCGAGCCGGGTTCGACGTTCGTGACGTGCACCACTCGCACTATGGGCGTATTTGCCCGATCGAGACGCCTGAGGGACCGAACATCGGCCTCATTGGCCGCCTGGCCAACTTTGCGCGCGTCAACCCACTCGGTTTCATCGAGACGCCCTATCGCAAGGTGATCCGCGTGGTGCCGCCTACGGTCGAGGCGTTGACCGGACGTACACTTCGCCGCCCGGTGCTGGACATGGAGGGTGAGGTCGTCGCCGAGGCCGGCACCAAGGTGGACGAGGAGCTGGCACAGCGGATCGCCGAGCTCGACCTGGAGGGCGAAGTAGCCATCGTACCGACCGTGACCGGCGAGATCGAGTTCCTGTCGGCCGACAAAGAAGACCGCTACCGCATTGCGCAGGCAAATGCCGTGCTGGACGACGACGGGCACTTTGTCAACGACCGCGTTTCGGTGCGCTATAACCAGTTGTTTGCGCTCGAGACACCCGAGCGTGTCGACTATATGGACGTTTCACCCAAGCAAATCGTGGGCATTTCTGCGGCGCTGATCCCGTTCCTCGAGCACGACGACGCAAACCGTGCGCTGATGGGCTCGAACATGCAGCGCCAGGCAGTGCCATTGCTAGAGCCGGACACGCCGGTGGTAGGCACAGGCATGGAGACGCGTGCCGCGTACGACTCGGGACACGTCTTGCTTAGCCCGGTCGATGGTGAGGTATTGTCTGCGCAAGGCGACCGGATCGTGGTCGTCAGCGAAGAGGGCGAGCACGTCTTTCGTTTGTCCAAGTTCCAGCGCTCTAACCAGAGCACGTGTATCGACCAGCACCCGGTGGTGCGCAAGGGCGAATACGTGCACGTAGGCGACGTGCTGGCCGACTCGGCCTCGACCCAGGGCGGCAAGCTGGCGCTGGGTCAGGATGTATTGTGTGCGTTCCTCAGTTGGGAAGGCTCCAACTATGAGGATGCGATCGTCATCAGCGAGGAACTGGTGCGCGATGACCGGTTCACCTCGATCCACATCGAGAAGCACGAGACACGTTCGCGAGAGACCAAGCTGGGGCCCGAAGAGATCACGCACGACATCCCGAACGTAGGTGACGAAGCGTTGCGGGATCTCGATGAAGGCGGTGTCATCCGCATCGGTGCCGAGGTGGGACCGAACGATATCCTGGTAGGCAAGATCACGCCCAAGGGCGAGAAGGAGCTTACGCCAGAGGAAAAGCTGCTGCGCGCGATCTTTGGAGACAAGGCGCGGGAAGTCAAGGATTCCTCACTCCGTCTCCCTCACGGTGAGCACGGGCGCGTCGTCGACGTGCACATGTTCGATCGCGAGGAACACCGCGATCTGCCAGCGGGCGTCAACCAGTTGGTCCGCGTGAGCGTGGCGCAGAAGCGCAAGTTGACCGAAGGCGACAAGATGGCGGGGCGTCACGGTAACAAGGGCGTTATCTCTTGTGTAATGCCGATCGAGGATATGCCGTTCCTCGAGAATGGCACGCCGGTTCAGATCATCCTCAACCCGCTCGGTGTGCCTGGACGTATGAACATTGGGCAGATCCTGGAGACGCATCTCGGCTGGGCGGCGAGTCGCCTGGGTTTCGAAGCGGTGACGCCGGTGTTCGATGGCGCCAAGGAAAACGAGATCGCGGCCGAGCTGGTGCGGGCATGGATGATCGACCATGCCTGGGACGCGATCACAGCGCGTAGCTGGGAATGGGCGCAAGAAAACGAGATCGACACGGAGCAGTATGTCAGCGACGATGAACTGCGCTTGATGTACATTATGGAGTGGTTCGACGAGCTGGGCTGCGAGTACGACGGGGAACGGCTCTACCTAGACACGGTCTATGCACGGAGGCGCGTGCTCGATGGGTGGCTGCGAGAACGTGGCATGCAGCCAGAGGAGATCGTGTCCTTTGAGGACGACGTTCGCGATCCAGAGAACGTGGCACGCCAGAACAAAAACGCCGTCAACGTTGGGTTGCGGCTGTGGCTGGAGAGCCTCGGGCACGAGGTGCCCGACCTGTCTGGCGACGAACTGCGGGCCTACGTGGGCAAGGTGTTCCTCGAGACGGGCGAGTCGCCGCCGCATACAGGCAAGGTGACGCTGTACGACGGCAAGACGGGGGAACCGTTTGACCAGCCCGTGACGGTCGGGATCATCCACATGATGAAGCTGGCCCACCTAGTGGAGGACAAGGTGCACGCTCGCTCGACCGGCCCTTACTCCCTCGTTACCCAGCAGCCGCTGGGTGGCAAGGCACAGTTTGGCGGGCAACGCTTTGGCGAGATGGAGGTCTGGGCGCTGGAGGCCTATGGTGCCGCCTATACGCTGCAGGAGATGCTGACCGTCAAGTCGGATGACGTCGTTGGCCGAGTCAAGACGTACGAGGCCATCGTCAAGGGCGCGCCGGTCGAGGAAGCGGGCGTCCCTGCCTCCTTCCACGTGCTGGTCAAAGAACTGCAGAGCCTGGGTCTCTCTGTGGAAGCGATCGGCGAAGGTGGCGAGATCTATCACTTTGGCAAAGAGGACCGCCGGGAGCGCGTACCGCGTTTGAGCACGGGATTGAACTTGCTCAGCCGTGGGTTCAACGACTGATTTGACAAGTGTGCAGCTTTCAAGTACAATAACTGTTCGTGTGCCTGGAGGGTACTTGGCCCCGGCAGTTGACTGTGTGGCAGGTACACTGAGTAGACGGATCGGGTAGGGAGGGCAGTTTGCCTACAATCAACCAGCTTGTTCGGAAGGGCAGAAAGTCAAAGAAGGGGCGCAGCAAGTCGCCTGCCTTGCAGTACACGTTCAATGCACTGAAGGGGAGGCGCACTCGCCAGCCAAAGGGGTCACCCCTGAAGCGAGGTGTGTGTACGCAGGTACGCACGACGACGCCCAAGAAGCCGAACTCGGCACTGCGCAAGATCGCGCGTGTACGTCTCTCAAACGGCATCGAGGTGACTGCATACATTCCTGGCGAAGGCCATCGACTGCAGGAGCACTCTGTCGTGTTGGTACGTGGAGGTCGCGTGAAGGACCTGCCCGGCGTTCGCTACCATATCGTGCGCGGCGCGCTCGATTCCTCGGGTGTGGAGGGGCGCCAGCAGCAGCGATCCAAGTATGGCACGCGCCGAGAATAGCTGGTTATAGACCGACGATCCTTGTTAGGAGTGAGTAATGCCGAGACGTTATCGTCCGCCCAAGCGTGAGGTCAGTCCCGATATCAAGTATGACAGCGAGCACGTTGCGATGTGCATCAATCGGGTGATGCAGTGGGGAAAAAAGAGCGTGGCCCGCTCGATCGTGTACGATGCTTTCGACCTAATCGAGGAGCGTACGAGCCGCGATCCACTGCAGACCTTTGAGCAGGCGCTCAAGAACGCGACGCCCCTGGTCGAGGTCAAGCCTCGGCGTGTAGGTGGCGCAACGTACCAGATCCCGGTCGAGGTGCCGCCGGACCGGCGCACGTCGCTGGGGCTGCGCTGGCTGCTTGCCTCGGCACGCAGCCGGTCGGGCAAGAGCATGGCTGACAAGCTCGCCGCCGAGTTGATGGACGCGGCGAATAATGTAGGCACTACGATCAAGAGGCGAGAAGATACACATCGTATGGCGGAGGCCAATAGGGCCTACGCTCACTATCGCTGGTAGTTCTGGCCCGGCTGGGACATAACGTTCCAGCCGGGATCGCGAATCCCACGCCTTTCCGGGTTGTTCGGGTTATGGGTGGCCAACGCGCGGCTCCTTTGAAGCCTGGCTGCCGAGTCCCCCGATTTCCTGGCTGGGAGCCGTTCAATGTCGCACCAAGAGTCCTTGGCAAAAACGAGGAATATAGGCATCATTGCGCATATCGATGCCGGTAAGACAACGACGACGGAACGTGTGCTCTTTTACACGGGCCGGACTTTTCGCCTGGGAAACGTGGACGAGGGTACGACCGTTACGGATTGGATGGAACAGGAACGCGAGCGTGGGATCACCATCCAGTCTGCTGCTGTGACGTGCTTTTGGCGCGATCACCAGATTAACATTATAGATACACCGGGACATATCGACTTTACGGCTGAGGTACAGCGGTCTCTGCGCGTGCTGGATGGTGGGGTCGTCATCTTTGATGGCGTGGCGGGCGTACAGCCCCAATCGGAGACGGTGTGGCGGCAGGCAAACCGCTACAGCGTACCACGTGTTTGCTACGTTAACAAGATGGATCGCACAGGCGCAGATCTAGAGCGCACGATCGCGATGATCAGGGAACGGCTCAGGGCGAACCCCGTCGCGATCCAGCTTGCACTGGGCGCGGAGGAGTCTTTCGAGGGCGTCATCGATCTGCTCCGCATGCAGAGCGTGACCTACGCAGACCAGATGGGGACCGAGGTGGTACGGGGACCTATCCCCGAGGAGATGCTGCTGCAGGCCGAGGCCGCGCGCGAGGATCTGCTCGAGGCGGTGTCTCTGTTCGACGATGCGATCGCGGAAAAGTACCTGGAGGGCATCGAGATCACAGTGCCCGAGTTAGTCTCGGTCCTGCGGCGTGCTACGATCGCGAACGCACTCGTGCCTGTGTTGTGCGGCTCGTCGCTGCACAACAAGGGTGTGCAGCCGCTGCTCGACGCGATCGTGGACTTTATGCCGTCGCCACTCGAAGTGCCACCTATGGTGGGCATCCATCCCAGGACGGAAGAAGAGATAGTCTGTGAGCCGTCGCTGGAGGTGCCGCTGGCAGCGCTGGTGTTCAAGGTACAGACGGATCCCTACATGGGCCGGCTCGCCTACCTACGCGTCTATTCGGGTGCAGTACGCTCTGGTTCACGGGCCTACAATCCCGGCAAGGGCAAACGGGAACGTATTGGCCCGCTGGTGCGGATGTATGCCGATCACCGTGAGGACGTGGACCAGGTTCAGGCAGGAGATATCGGCGCTGTATTGGGGCTCAAGTTCACCTCTACGGGCGACACGCTGTGTACCGAGTCTAGCCCCGTGATACTAGAGTCGATTGCCTTTCCGGATCCCGTGATCTCGGTGGCGATCGAGCCGCGCACAGAGGCCGACCAGGACAAGTTGAGCATTGCCCTGCAGCGGTTGGCTGAAGAGGATCCGACGTTCCAGATCCGGTATGACGAGGAAACGGGGCAGACGCTGATCTCGGGGATGGGCGAGCTGCACCTCGAGGTACTGGTCGACCGGATGCTGCGCGAGTTCCAGGTGGGGGCGAATGTCGGCAAGCCGCGTGTTGCCTACCGGGAGACGATTACCGAGTCGCAGCGCTCACAGGGGCGCTTTATCCGCCAATCAGGTGGGCGAGGGCAGTACGGAGACGTCGTGCTCGAGCTCGAACCTGCCGGGCGCGGCGAGGGGCTCGTCTTTGAGGCCGCTGTCTCGGGTTCGCAAGTCCCGAAAGAGTATCATGCGGCAGTGGAACGAGGCGTGCGCGAGGCCATGGAGAGCGGCCCTATTGCGGGCTATCCACTGGTCGACATCAAGGTGACGCTGGTAGGTGGGTCCTACCACGAGGTCGACTCGTCGTCTCTGGCTTTCGAGATTGCAGGCTCTATGGCGCTGCGTGACGGCGCGGCCAAAGCGGGGCCGGTCTTGTTAGAGCCAGTGATGAGCGTCGAAGTCGTCATTCCCGAGACGTTCGTCGGCGATGTGCTCGGAGATCTGAACACGCGCAACGCACGCGTCTTGGGAATGGGCACGACGATTGGCGGGCAGACCATCGACGCAGTAGTGCCGATGGCAGAGATGTTCGGGTATGCGACCACGGTACGCTCCTTGACCCAAGGGCGCGGCACGTTCACGATGGAGTTCGATCACTACGAACCCGTGCCGTCCGAGGTAGCGGAGCGCATCGTTCTCGGCTATGTAAGATAGGGTATTGAGATAAAGATCTAGTTCGAGAAGCAATTCGCGTATGACGGAGGAACAGGATGGCGAAGGAAAAGTTCGTACGAACCAAGCCCCACGTGAACGT
>CAZLMZ010000167.1:0-7493 GCA_964560475.1 uncultured Anaerolineae bacterium | reverse complement strand
CAACTTGATCTTGACCGCAAACACCATGTGCACCCGCTCTTGCTGGGTCTGCACGTTGTTGGGCGTGAACTCGGCCTGGGACGCGATGTGAGAGACGACCCCGGGAAAGGCATCCTGGTAGGCATCCACCGTCACCTCAGCCTGTTGCCCCAGCGATACCTGTCCCAGATCGGCCTCTGGCACATAGACAGTCAACGTCACATCGTCCAGGTTCGCTATCGTCAACAGCGGCACATCCGGCACGGCCAGCTCGCCGGCGTGAACCATTCTGTCCAGGACGATCCCCGCTACCGGCGCGGCTAGCTGCAAACGGGCGATCTGTGCATCTGCCAGATGCAGTGCAGCCTCGGCGTCGCGTACGACGGCATCAGCCTGCGCGACGTTCGCCTCCAGCAGCGCAATCTCCTGGGCACGGGGGCCGGCCCGCAGCAGATCGAGCGCCGCCTGTGCCTGATCCAGGCGCGCCTGAGCGGCGCCGACGCCAGCCTGGGCGACGTCCACAGCGGCCTGGGCCGCCTCCACCCCACCTTCGGCCTGCGCCACCTGGACGCCGGCCGCTTCAACGCCGGCCTGCGCCTGCGCGAACTGCGCCTCGGCACCCGCCACACCTGCCGGCGTCGATTGCGCCTCGGCCTCCTCGACCTGCGCTCCCAGCGCCCTCAGGCCCTGGGCGTACGCCTGCTGCGCCTTGCGCGCCCCGTCGAGTTGAGCCTCGGCCAGGCGATAGTCCAACTGCGCTTGCTTTAGCCGCTTGGACCATTCGTCGCGGATCGCCTGGTCCTCCCAGGGACGGTCGAGGGCCTGTTTGTACTCGTCCTGGGTATTGTCCAGCGCGATCGTCGCCCGCTCCAGGGCGACCTGCGCCGCCGTGATGTCTGGCGTGGGATCGCGGTCGCGCGCTTGGGCCAGTTGTGCCTCTGACTGCTGGACGCGAGCCTGAGCCGCAGATAACTGCGCGTCGGCGCCCTCCACGCCTGCCCGGGCAGCGCTCAACTGCGCCTCGGCGGCTTGCCTGGCCGCCTTTGCTGCGGCGAGCTGCGCTTGCGCGATCTGCAGATCGGCCTCTGCGGCAGCGAATTGCCCCCTGGCAGCGGCCAGGCCACTCTGCGCCTCGTCCACCGCTCCCTCGGCTGCAGCGATCTCTTCCGGCCGCGCGCCGGACCGGGTCAGATCTAGCTGCGCTTGGGCGGCATCCAGTGCCCCCTGCGATCGGGCTAGCGCGGCCGCTGCTTGCTCCCGTTGCGCCATCAGCAGCGTCGGGTCGAGCTGGACGAGCACCGTGCCCGCCGCAACCTGGTCTCCTTCATCGACCAGCATATCGGCGATGCGGCCACCCATCTCTGCAGCGATGGAGATCTCTTCGGCCTCAATGTTGCCGGACGCAACCAGCCCAGCGGACCTACGTGCGGGCCGGCTGACCGAGCGTGCTGGGCGCGCCGGGCTCGTGCTTCCTGTGCCACCTCGCATCTGGGCGATGAACCCCTGCCACGCACCGGGATTGAGGCTGAAATAGAGCCATCCCACGCCTGTTGAACCGGCCACGAGCGCGACGACGACGACGGCAATAGTCAGTTTCCTCCGCATAGGTCTGCTCCTGTAAGTGCGCCTTACTCGCGCACACTGGCAATAAACACGTCCTCCAAGGACGGAGCGATAGCATCTATGCTGCGGATCTCTATCCCTGCATCCCGCAGCGCATGCTCGATCCGCGCTCTCTGCGCCGCGACGTCCTCGACGACGACGTGGATCAGCGCGCCATAGAGTGACACCTCACCCGACTCATCCATGGACCGCAACACCTCTATCGCCTTCTGAGGGAGGGTGCAGTCGATCTCGAGCACCTGACCCCGCATCTTTTCCGCCTTGATCGCCTGCGGCGAACCGAGCGCGACCAGCCTGCCGCGCTGGATAAAGGCCAGGCGGTGACAGTGCTCGGCTTCGTCCATATAATGTGTGGTCACAAAGACGGTGCGCCCCTCTTCCGACATGACATAGAGCAGTCTCCAGAACTCGCGGCGAGACACGGGGTCCACGCCGGCCGTCGGTTCGTCCAGAAAAAGCACGTCTGGCTCGTGGAGAATCGCGCAGCCCAACGCCAGGCGCTGCCGCCACCCACCCGAGAGATTCTTTGCTCGCTCGTTCTCGCGCCCAGAAAGGCCGGCCATATCCAGGACGTACTGCGCACGCTCGCCGAACCGCTTCCCCCTTACGCCATAGATCCCGCCAAAGAAAGCAAGGTTCTCCGATACAGTCAGATCGTTGTACAAGCTGAACCGCTGCGACATGTAACCGATACGCTGTCGGATCGCGGCTGCCTGATGGGCGACGTCCAGGCCAAGCACGGTCGCGCGCCCTGAGGTAGGGCTGGTCAGCCCAAGCAGCATGCGGATCGTCGTCGTCTTGCCCGCACCGTTCGGACCCAGGAAGCCCATGATCTCTCCCTGGCTTAGAGCAAAGCTGACGTGATCTACCGCCGTGAAATGGTCGAACTGCTTGGTTAGTTCCACTGCCTCGATGGCGTGGCCATTCGTCTCGGCAACCGACATCTCTGCCCTCAATGTGCTCCGTATGCGCTGCCCACTGCGCTATGCCAACCGCTTGCGTGCCATCAGCAGCACGGTACCGGTATAGATCGCGATGCCCAGCCCGGCGATGGCCAGCAGTTCACGCCAGAAGACCCGCAAGCCGGCGCCCTTGAGCAGGATCCCGCGAAAGATGACCAGCCAATGCTTCAGCGGAAAGAGATTCGCGATCAGGCGCATCAACGGCGGCATCGTCTCTACCGGATAGGCATAGCCGCAAAAGATGACCATCACCATCACCACTGCAAAGGCGATGAGCAGCGCCTGCATCTGCGTGCGCGCCACAGCAGAGATCATCAGCCCCCAGCCCAGCTCGACCAGCATGTAGAAGAAGGCAATGGCCATCAGCAGCGGCAGAGAGCCGCGCAGCGGTACCTTGAACCCCCACACGACCAGGGCCAGCATCAGCAGAAACTCGGTATAGCCCAGGGCGATGGCCACCACCGACTTGCCGATAACCAGCTCCACGGTCCGGAGCGGCGTGACCATCAATTGCTCCAGTGTGCCCAGCTCGTATTCGCGGGCGATGGCCATGCTGGCGACCATCGCTGCGATCGCTGCGGCAATGAACCCGAGTTCGGAAGGGATCATATAGTTGGACTCTTTCATCTCCTCGTTGAACCACACCCGCACGCTCACGTCTAGTGGAGACAGGTTCAGGAGCCCGCCGGATTGTGACTGCACCGCAACCCGTTGCCCGTAGGCGGCCACTACCCCTCGCGCCACCTGGGCCGCCGTCTGTGCAGCCACCGCATCAGCCCCATCCAGGACCAACTGTACGGAAGGGGCATCCCCGGCCGTATCCAGGAGCCCTGCCTCGAAGCCACGGGGGATGATCCACGCCGCCAGCGCGCGCCCGTCCTGGATCTCGGCTGTGGCTTGATCCAGCGTTTCCACCGCATATGGGTCAAAGGTGTCCGTGTTGACCATTGCCTCGATCAGCCCCCGGCTGGCGGCGCTGTGATCCAGATCCAGTACAATCGTCGGCAAGTGCTTGATCCCCTGTGACGTTGACCAGGCCACCAGCAGCAGCTCGGTCAGCGGCCCCAGAAGCACAAAGGGAGCCAACAGCCGGTCACGCGCGAGCTGGATCAGCTCTTTGACTGTCAATCTCCAGATACGGTACCACATATGCTGCACCTCAGATCGACAAGACGGTTCACAGTTTCTTCTTGAACATCAGCACCGCTAGGGCCAAGAACAGCGTCCCGATGACCAGCAGAGCCCAAACGTAGCCTTGGACGCTAGCCAGGCCCGCCCCCTTGACAAAGAAGGCCCGGCTAATGATCACAAAGTGCGTTGTCGGGAACAGAAAGGCTTCCATCTTGATCAGCGGTCCCATGATGCTGAACGGAATCAACAGCCCGGACATAAAGAACCCGGAGAACAGGAACACGGTCATAGACGCGATGATGGCCACCTGCTGGCTCTGCGTCAAGACAGAGATGAATAGGGCGATGCTCATCGTCGAGTAGAGAAAGACGACGGACAAGGCCAGGTAGACCCACAGGTTGCCTCGAAATGGCACGTGATAGCCATACACCGCCGTCGCCAGGCAGAGCGGCACGCTCAACATCCCTGCCAGTACATAGGGCACGATCTTGCCGACGATCAGCTCGATGCGGCGTATCGGTGTGGCGATCAGCCCCTCCAGCGTGCCCCACTCTCGCTCGCGTGCCAGCGCCAGGGAGGCAGCCATAGCCGGTACGCTCAGTACCACTCCAACCAGAGCCGGGATCATGGAGACCGTGTAGCGCAGGGAGGGGTTGTACCAGGCTTGTACACGCAGATCGATCGGGGAGAGACGCTCCGACGACACGCCGGCAAGCGCCAATCGGTGCGCGAGGACCTGTGCGGCGAAATGGTCAGTGTGTCCGCCAATCTGCCGGATGGCGTGGCCGGCCGTGTTGGGATCGGTGCCGTCGATCACGACCTGTACCGTCGCCGTGCGCCCTGCCCTGAGGTCCCGGTCAAATCCGCGCGGGATGATCACCACCGCCCGGACCTGGCCGGCGATCATCGACTGATCAACCTCTTCTAGGCTCGTTGGCCAGGCCACCACGCGCAGCGCATCACTGCTGCCCAGTTGGGCGATGTACTGCCGCGAGAACTCGCTGAGGTCCTGATCCATGGCGCCGATCCGCACGTTCTTGATATCGATCGAGAACGCATAGCCCATCGTCACCAGGAAAAGCACCGGCGACAGCATCAACAAGACAAAGGACGTGCGATCGCGCGTGATATGCCGCCACTCTTTGCGCATCACAGAAATGACCCGCCGCCAACTCATCCGTCCCTGGACCTCATTTCCCAGTCTGCCCATCCGTACGATGGGCTCGTTGGCGCCGCACCAGCGAAATAAAGGCTTCTTCCATGCGCGGCTGTGTACGGCGCACCTCTAGCAGCTCAATGTTCTGCGCAGCCAGCGCCGACCTGGTCCACTCGATTGCCTTGTCAGCGTCTCGCACGAACAGTCGCAACTGATCGCCAAAAGTCTGCATCTCCAGCAACCCCGGCAGTGACGCCAGCACCTCCCGGGCGCGATGCAGGTTCGACGTGCGCAGCGCGATCAGCTCTCCTTCGACTAGTCCCTTGATCCGCTCGGGCGTGTCACAGACGACCATCCGTCCTTCGTACATCAACCCAACGCGCGAGCATCGCTCTGCTTCGTCCATATATGGCGTACTGACGACGAGCGTAGTCCCCTGCAGGTGCAGGTCGGTCAGAATGTCCCAGAACTCGCGGCGAGAGACTGGATCCACGCCGGTGGTTGGCTCGTCGAGGTAGATCAGCTCAGGCGTGTGGATCAGCGTGCAGGCCAGGGCCAGCTTTTTCTGCATGCCCCCCGAAAGGTGTGCTGCACGCCGGTCGCGGAACTCGGTCAAGCGCGCAAAGCGCAGCAGCCGCTCGATCCGTTCCCTCCGCACCGCGCCCCTCACCTCGAACACATCGGCGAAAAAGTTGAGGTTCTCCCACACGGACAGATCCCCGTACAGGTTGAATCGCTGCGCCATATAACCAATGCGCTGCTTGATCGGCTCCGGCTGGGTCACCGTATCGTAGCCAAGAACCCTCGCTTTGCCGCCAGTGGGGTCCAGGATAGCTGCCAACAGGCGGATCGTGGTTGTCTTGCCGGCCCCATCCGGGCCGACGAGGCCAAAGATCTCCCCGCGCTGCACACGTAAGTTGAGCTCGTCTACGGCGATGGTATTCTTGAACGTTCGCGTCAGATTCTCGGTCTTGATGACCGGATCATCTGTTGCCACGTGGCTCCTCCGCTCTCAGGCCACGCAGGACCAGCCGTTCCGCTTCATCCATGATCTCCTGCCAATCACACTGCCACAGATCGGTGCCTATGGACAGTGTGATGCCATCAAAGAGGGCCAGCAGCACCAGCGACATCGCTTCAGGGAGTTCAACGTCGAACTCGCCGTTGGACACACCTTCTTTCACGATGCCTGCGATCAGGTCGGCATAAGGGGTATAGATCTCGCGGACCAGGTTTTCTACCTTTTCGTCGTGGCGGGTCAGTGCCCAGGCTTCCATCATGATCCCGAAAAAGGTGCTCATGTCGGCCAACTCGGCACGGAACAGCGCCAGGCTAGTGCGCAACTTGTCCGCGGCGCTGCCCTCCTGGGCAGCAATGGACGCCATCTCTTGGCCGAACTGATCCATCACTTGGCGCAGCATGGAGATAAAGAGATCGTTCTTGCTGTCGAAATACCAGTACAGCGTCCCCTTGCTCAAGCCGCTCTCGACGACGATGTCGTCCATCGTCGTGAGGTGATAGCCCGTGCGATGGAAGCAATTGAGCGCGGCCTGATAGATCTGGGCCCTGCGCTCCTGCGAAACGTCTGCTTTAGGGGGCATCTGGCCCTCCTATCACTTCTTGATGCGCCGCAGAACCCACATCATCACCGCTGCAAAGCCGATGGCATCGCCGGCACTCATCGCCAGGGCGAGCCAGCCCCTCAAGCCAATGAGCGGCGAGAGGACCAGATAGGCCACCAGCGACCAGGCGATGGCAACTCCTGTGCCCACGGCGATATCCACCGCCAGGCCGTAGGGCGGTGCGCTCCTGAAAGCCATCGGCAATAGCCACGTAGCCAACACGCTACCTACCACCGTGAGCAGCAGCAAGACCAAGATCGTGCCACCCATTATCTCCTCCTTTCGATCTTGCCAGATCTCTAGACTGACCAGTCAGTCTAGAGAGTATAGATCCCTCTGTCTCATCTGTCAAATGCATGCGACGTGACCTGTGACCTGCGGCCTGTGCCGATCGGCTCATCGTCGTATCTGGTGCTGTTCCTGCTCCACACCCGAGCGACGACGCTCCCCCATCATGTTCAGCTTGAACCGGCGGATCGTTTCCGGGGGAATTGTTGTCCCCGCCGGATCAACGAAAGCCAGCGCGTCAAAAGGACATTGGACAATGCACGCTCCGCACTGGACACAGCGTTCTGCGCCAGGCATGCTTGCCGTGTGTTCGCCCCGGTCCACCGCGAAGCAGTTGCGGGGACACACCTGCTCGCAGGCGCCGGCTCCCTTGCACTTGCCTGCGTCCAACCTGACTCGCAGCAGCCGGTCGCCCTGTAGGCCGCTCTTGAGCACCGGCGTGCTGCCGCTCAGATCGATGCTGACGATGACTACCAAGACCAGTGTCGCTACCCCCCAACGCAGGACATCACCCCACCCAAAGCCGTCCGACAGCAGGGCAACGGCGACCAGCGCGAGCACGCACAACCCCCATAGGATGAGCTGGATGCCACCACGGCCAAAGTCGAAAAAGACCAGGCCAACGCGGTCGTGCTTGGCGTCGAGCCAGCGCGCGTACAGCGGAAAGCTGGCAAAGGCGAGCAGCGCGATGCCCCACACCAGGAGCACGAGCGGCCACAGCGCCGCGCGCCA
>CAZLMZ010000166.1:2914-7548 GCA_964560475.1 uncultured Anaerolineae bacterium | reverse complement strand
GCGCCTCGGGATCTAGTCGGCTGCCAGCTCGGGCACGAGCTCGTGCTGGCCCTTGAACTGGCTGACGTAGAGGTGCTGGTAAAAGCCGCGCGCCGCCAGCAACTGCTCGTGCGTGCCCCGCTCGATGATCTCGCCGTCGTTGATCACCAGGATCTTGTCTGCCTCGCGGATCGTGCTCAGGCGGTGGGCGATGACGAAACTGGTGCGGCCCTCCATGAGGCGCAGCATCGCTTCCTGGATCTGCTTCTCGGTCCGCGTGTCGACGCTGCTGGTCGCCTCGTCGAGGACCAGGATGCCGGGATCGGCCAGCACCGCGCGGGCGATGGCCAGGAGCTGCCGCTGGCCCAGGGAGAGGTTGCTGCCGCGCTCCGAGAGCGGCGTCTGGTAGCCTTGCGGCAGGCGATGGATAAACACGTGTGCGTTGGCCAGCTTGGCCGCAGCGATCACCTCTTCATCGGTCGCGTCCAGCCGCCCGTAGCGGATATTCTCCATCACCGTATCGGCAAAGAGATAGGTATCCTGCAGCACGATGCCCAACTGGCGGCGCAGGTCGTCCTTGCGCACCTGGCGGATGTCGATCCCGTCGATGCGGATGCTGCCGCTGTCGATGTCGTAGAAGCGGGTGAGCAGGTTCACGATCGTCGTCTTGCCGGCACCGGTCGGGCCGACCAGGGCGATCGTCTGCCCGGGATCGGCGCGCAAGCTGACGTGCTTGAGCACGGGCACGTCTTCTTTGTAGGCAAAGCTCACGTCGTCAAAGACGACGTCGCCCTGCACCCGGGTCAACGAATGCGCGTCGGGCGCGTCTTGCAGCTCGGGCACCTCGTCCATGACCTCAAAGACGCGCTCGGCGCCGGCGATGGCCGACTGGATGGTGTTGTAGAGCCCGGTGATCTGGTTCAGCGGGCGCGCAAACTGGCGCGCATAGTTGATGAAACTGGCGATCGCGCCCACCGTCGCCAGGCCCAGCACCGCCATCCAGCCGCCTGCCCCGGCGACGAGGGCAAAGCCGATGTTATTGACCAGGTTGGTCAGCGGGCCCATCGTGCCGACCAGGATCTCGGCCCGTGTCGAGACCCGGCGCATGCGCTGGTTGGTCTCGCCAAACTGGGCAATGGCGGCCTCCTCGCGGGCATAGGCCTTGACCACGCGCTGCCCGGTTACCGTCTCTTCGATGATCCCGTTCAGATCGCCCAGCGCCTCCTGCCGCTCTTGGTAGCCGCGACGCGTGTGCTTGGCGATCCAGCGGCTGATGAACATCATCAGCGGGAGGGTGACGAGCGTGACCAAGGCCAGGCGGACGTTGATGATGAACATCATGATCGCCACGCCAACGATGCTGATCACGCTCGAGAACAACTGGCTGACGCTCATGGTGAGCACCTGGCTCACCATCTCCACGTCGTTCGCCAGGCGGCTCATCATCTCACCGTGCGTATGCTGGTCGAGGTAGCGCAGTGAAAGCAGTTGCAGGTTGCCAAAGAGATCGTTGCGCATGTCGCGGACGGCGCGCTGCGACGCACCGGCCATGACATAGGCATCCAGCCAGCCGGTCACGGCAGCCAGCAGGTTGGCGCCGACCATCAGCCCCGCCGTACGGGCCAAGCCGGGCAGGTCACCCTTTAGGATGTTCTGGTCGATCGCCACGCCGAGCAAGTAGGGGCCCAGCAGGCCCAGGCCAGAACTGGCCGTCACCAAGAAGAACGTCGCCACCAACGCCCACGTTTGGCGCCGCAAATAACCCCAGATACGAAGCAATGTACCGCCCACGTTCTGGGCTCGCTCTGCGGGGCCCAGCAAGTGTGCGCCAGGTCCTCTTCGATGGCGAGGTGACGGTCGGCTTTCCGATCGGGCTCGTTGTGCACTAGTCTGCGACATTCGCCATCACTCCATTTCCAAGCTGAGAATCATAGATCTCGCGGTAGATCGAGCTCGAGGCCAGCAAGTCGCGGTGCGTTCCCTCGGCGGCGATCCGGCCATCGTCCAGGACCAGGATCTTGTCGGCGGTGAGCACGGTGCTGATTCGCTGCGCGATCACGAAACTAGTCCGGTCGCGCATCAGCCCTTCCAGTGCCTCCTGGATCTTGACCTCGGTCTCGACGTCGACCGAGCTGGTGCTATCGTCGAGGATCAGGACTGCAGGCTGCACGAGCAGCGCGCGCGCGATGGCGATGCGCTGCTTTTGCCCGCCCGACAGGTTGACCCCGCGCTGGCCGACGACGCTATCGTAGCCGTCGGGAAACTCGAGGATAAAGTCGTGTGCCTGCGCGGCCTTGGCTGCGGCGATCACTTCTTCCTCACTGGCATCGGGCCGCCCGTAGCGAATGTTGTCGCGGATCGTGCCGCTAAAGAGCACCGACTCTTGCAGGGCCATGCCGATCTGCCGTCGCAGGTGGGCCTGGTCCATATCACGCACGTCGACGCCATCGATCGCCACCCGCCCTTCGGTCACATCGTAGAAGCGAGGGATCAGGTTCACCAGGCTCGACTTGCCCGAGCCGGTCGCTCCCAGGATGGCCACGGTCTGCCCCGGCTCAGCCACGAAATCGATCCCCTTGAGCACCGGGTCACCTCCATCGTCCCCATAGCAAAACGAGACACCCTCGAACATCACCCGGCCCTGGCATGCCAGGCCGGCGATCGCATCGGGGCGATCCTGCACCTTGGGCTCGGCGTCCAGCACTTCCTGGACGCGCTCTGCCGAGGCCTCGGCGCGCGCAAAGCGCATGACGAGCATGCTGACGAACATCAGCGAGCGCAGGGTGGTCATGATATAGTTGATGAACGCGATCAGTTGCCCGACCTGCATATTGCCAGCCACGATCCGGGCACCGCCAAACCAGACGGCAGAGACCATACCCAGGTTCACCATCAGCATCACCGCCGGCATCACGGCCGACACGGTGCGGATGGCATAGACTGTCTGGTCCTTTAGCTCCTCGTTCGCTCCGCGGAAGCGCTTGTTCTCGTGCTCGGCGCGCACAAAGGCCTTGACCACGCGCACGCCAGCCAGGTTCTCTTGCATGACTGAATTCAGTTGGTCCAGCTTTTGCTGGAGCTTGCCAAACAAGGGATGGACGCGGTTGATTACCCAGACCAACATGCCCAGCACCAGCGGCCCCAGCACGACGAGCAGCAGCGCCAAGCGAGGGCTGGTGATGATGGCCAGGATCAGGCTGCCGATCAACAGGAGCGGTGCCCGCACCATGATGCGGAGCATCATCGAGACCGCATCCTGGACCTGGGTGATGTCGTTGGTCAGGCGCGTGATCAGGTGCCCGGTTTCCAGCTGGTCCAGGTTGCCGAAGGAGAGCGACTGGATCTTGCGGTACATCGTATCGCGCAGATCGGTGCCGAACCCCTGCGAAGCCAGTGTCGAGAAGGTCGTACACCCCACCCCTCCGACGCCGCCGATCACGGCCAGGCCGATCATGATGAACCCGGTGTGGATCACCAGGGGCATGTTCCCCTGCGCGATGCCCTGGTCGATGATACGCTCGATCATTCTGGGCTGCAGCAGGTCCATGGCCACTTCGAGCATCATCATCAACGGAGCTAACAGCGCCCAGTGCCGGTAGGGCTTGAGAAAGTGCACGAGCTGGCGCGCAGCTTTCATATCGTACGCATCTCCTTTACAGGTGCTTGCGGGGGCAATCCTTCTACGGCACGGATCAGGTTATCGCGCACCGAGATCAAGAACTGATACAACTGGCCCCGCTCCGCCTCGGTCAATCCGGCGAGGGACTCCTCTTCGAGCGTCGCCAATGCCTCGTCCACCGCCTGGTGGATCGCGTGCCCGGCCCCGGTCAGGTAGACGCGCGAGACGCGCTGGTCCACCGGATCGGCGCGGCGCTCGACAAAGCCGGCCTTTTCCATGCGCTGGATCATCTTGGTGATCGTGGCCGGTGCCACGCGGAGGCGCTCGGCCAGTTCGCCGTGCGTGATCCCCTCCTCTTTGTACAAGGCGTGCAGCAGGCGTGGCTGCCCACGATACAGGCCCAACCCTTCCAGGAGGTCGTGTGCCCTGGCGTGATGCAGCTTGCACACCTGGCCCAGGAGGAATTCCATCGATTCGGTTTCGTTCGCATGCCCCATAGGGAATCTCCTTACCCGGAACCGGCATCTTAATTAGCCGGCTAACATTTAACTGGCTAATTATATCATGGTTGTGCAGGCGCTGTCAAGTCCGAATTTGCGTACAGCCGCCGCATCTCGTCGTTCGTGGCCAGGAGTTCGGCCAGCGTGCCGCTCGCGACGAGGCGACCCTCCTGCAGCAGCAGGATCTGGTCCGCCCGCTCCAGCACGGCCGGGCGGTGCGAGACGACCAGGCAGGTCGCGCCCTGCCCCAGCAAGCGCTCCCACAAGACACGCTCGGTCTCGACATCGAGCGCACTCGACGTGTCGTCCATCACCAGCAGCTCGGGCTCGCGGACCAGCATGCGCGCCGCCGCCGCGCGCTGTGCCTGCCCGCCCGAGAGCTTCATGCCGCGCACACCGATCGGGGTGTCCAGTCTCTGGGGGAACGTCTCGACGTCGCGCTCGAGCACAGCACGGTATACGGCACGCGCCAACGCGTCGGCCTGCTCGGGCCAGCCGAGGAGGACGTTCTCGCGCAGCGTGTCGGAGAGCAGGCC
>CAZLMZ010000166.1:0-2814 GCA_964560475.1 uncultured Anaerolineae bacterium | reverse complement strand
GCTTGATTCGCGGGCGCGGCGAGCGGTGGCAGCGGCCCGCGCAGGGGCAAGGGGTGGTGCTCGACCAGATGCTCGGGCAAGCCCTGCAGCAGGGCCAGCAGCCGAGTAAGGGCAACGCGCGCCAGACGGTAGGCCACCAGGTTCCCCCCACCGTAGACCAGGTAGCCGTTCACTTGCTGTAGATAGACGACAAAGAGAGCCAGGTCGCCGACGGTGAACGCACCGCTCCGCATCTTGCTCGCTGCGGCGAGCAAGATCAAGCCCATCCCGATCGCGACCGCGCTCTCAAAGAGCTTGCCCCACACCTCTCGCTGAAGCCAGTAACGCAGCGTCGTCCGCCCGCGCACCTCGCCGAGCTGGCGCAGGTACGCGATGACGCGATCCTCGGCGCCGGCCGCCTGTACGGCCTGCACTGAGACCAGGATCTCTCCCAGTCCACCGCTGAACCGGGCTGCCGCGTCGCGGCTCTGTGCGTGGACACGCTCCAGCCGCCACTTGCCGACCTGGGCCAGGGCGACGATCAACCCCAGCGGGATGAATACCAACAGCGTCACCCCCACATCCACAGAGAGCAGGATCGCCAGCCCACTCCCGAAAAAGATCAGCTCGGTCAGCAGGTCCAGGGGCAGGCCGTTCACTTCTTCCAGCTCGTCGACGTCGTCGCGCAGCGTGGAGAGCGCCTCGCCTACGCTCCCGGGCAGCGCACGGGCCCCCGGGCGCTCGAGGATGCGGGCGAGCAGGTTGTGCCGCAGCAGCCCCGATACCCGGATGCCGAGCGAGACGCCGACCGCGGTTTGGGCCAAACCGAGGACGATGTCCGCGCCGCCCAGCAAGAGGGTGAGGAGGATGATCCCACCCAGCGAGAGGCCCACCCTCGCCTCGCCCTGCAGGAGGTCAAAGAACGCCTTGGCCAGGAGCATGCCAGCTAGTCCGGTGCTATCCCACGCCAACTGTAGCATCGAGCGCGCGGCGCTGTGCAGCGGTCGATAGGCGAGCATACGCCGGATGAAAAAACCCAGCGGGGGAACGGTTCCGGTCGCACGATCTGCATTCATGTCAGCACCTCCTCGATGCCAACCTGCAAGAGCCGGGAAAAGTGCGAGCCGGGATCGGCGGCAAGCGCCAGGCGCGGGCCGTGCTCGATCGCCCGTCCACCCTCGAGGATGAGGATCTCGTCCGCGCGCGCCACCGTCGTCAGGCGGTGGGCGATGATCACGGCGCTGCGGCCCCGCAACAGCCGGTCCAGCGCCCGCCCAAGCAGGGCTTCCGTTGCCGGGTCGATCCGGCTCGACGCCTCGTCCAGGATCACCAGGTCGGGATCCTTGAGGTAGACGCGGGCCAAGGCGACGAGCTGCGCCTCTCCTGCGGAGAGGGTCTCGTTCGAGACCGGCGTATCGAGCCCGTGGGGCAGGCGTTCCAGCCACCGCCCCAGGCCCAGCGCCTCGAGCCTGGCGATCAGATCTGCGTCGGCGACATGGGGATCGAAAAAGGTCAGGTTGTGGCGCAGGCTGGCCTGAAAGAGCTGCACGTCCTGCGTAACCAAGCCGATCCGCGCCCGGAGGGGCTCGATCTGAGCCTGGCGCAGGTCGACGCCGCCCAGGCAGATCGTGCCGCGCTGCGGATCGTGGAAACGGTAGAGCAGGCGGGCGACCGTGGTCTTGCCGCTCCCGGTGCGCCCCAGGAGCCCGAGCACGCGCCCCGGCGGCAGCGAGAAGGAGAGGTCGCGCAGGGCCCAGGTGCCGGTTCCCTCGCCCGCGTCCTCGTAGGCAAAGGAGACGCGATCGTAGGCCACCGCGAGTGGGCCAGGCGGTAGGACGACCGTGCCATCATCGAGGCGCGAGGGGGTATCCAGCAGGGCACGCACGCGGGCGATGCTGGCCTGCGCGTGCTGCAACTGTTCGAGACGCCAGCGGATGTCATTGATTGGGCCCCCGATCAGCATCTCCAGGTAGTGGGCCAGCATGTAGAGCGTGCCCAAGGACAGGGCCCCAGAGAGGAACATGGGTCCGCCCATCCCGCGGACCAGCGCCTGGCCGACGGCCATCGCCGCCGTGGTGACCATCCAGATGTTGCCCCACATGTGCGCGCGTAGGGCAACGGGCCGCCACGCGCGCAACTGCAGGAGGTAGCGCCGCATAGCATAGGGGGCCGCACCGCAGGCGCGGAGATCCTCGGTCGCGGTCAGCATCTCGCCCAGGAACCCGAAAAAGGCTGCGCTGCACTCACGCTCTGCCCGCCAATGCGGCGGGGCAAAGCGATGCGCCCAGGTAAGCAAGACCAGGGCCAGCAGCGAAAAACCTACGAACAGCAGGCCCAGGGTAAGATCCTCCGCAAAGATAATGACCAGGATGCCGATCAGCAGCAGCAGGCTGCCGACCAGGTCGACGACGAAACTGGAAAGAAAGCCGGCCAGCGCCTCCACGTCGCCGTCGACGCGCTCGATCAGCTCGCCCGCCGGATGTTGCTTGTGGAAATCGAGGTCGAGCCGCACCAAGTGGGCCGCCAGGTCGATACACAGCGCGTTCGTCGCTACCCAGGCCACGCGCTCGGCATGATAGTTGGCGAACAGGTCGAGCAATGAGCCGGCCAGCGTGATCGCCAGAAAGAGGATCGCAGCCCGGATCAGCGCCGCCAGGGGCGCGCCAGCGAGTGCGGAGTCGATAAAGGTGCGCACCACCTGCGGGCCGGCGAGGCCCATGCCGGTGTTGGCCAACAGGAGGATGGCCATGAGCAGTGCGGCGCCGTGCTGCCCCACCAGGTAGCGCCGGAGCAGTTGCCAGTAGGCACGGAGCGGGATGTCGAGCTTGACCATCT
>CAZLMZ010000165.1:6098-7554 GCA_964560475.1 uncultured Anaerolineae bacterium | reverse complement strand
CAACCCGATGGAACCTGAACTGGCGACGATCACGGGGATCCGTGACCTGGCGACGGGGATCAAGCTGTTCCAGGTAGAGCTGAACGATCCCGAGGCCAGTGCTGCCTTTGACTATGTGCCGGGGCAGTTCGCCGAGGTCTCTTCCTTTGGCGTCGGCGAGTCGCCGTTCGGGATCACGTCGACGCGCGGGCGCGGAGAGACGATCGAATTCGCCGTGAACCGCATCGGTACGGTTACCGAGGTCCTACACCGCATGGACGTGGGCGATGTGGTGGGCGTGCGCGGGCCGCTGGGCAACGGCTTTCCGATGGAGACGTTCAAGGGAAAGGATATCGTCATCCTCGGCGGCGGCATCGGCGGCGCGCCCTTGCGCCCGGTGATCCAGACGATCATCGATCACCGGAGTGACTATGGCAAGCTGACGATCTTTTGGGCGGCGCGCAGTCCCGATCTGCTGGTCTTTACCGACGAGTATGACGAGTGGCGCGCTCAGCCTGATACCGAGCTGCACCTGACGGTGGATCACTCGACGCCGGATTGGCCGCACAAGGAGGGCCTGATCACGACGCTGGTCGAGGAGGTCGCGCCCTCGTCCAAAGGCGCGATCAGCATCACCTGCGGGCCGCCGATCATGATCCGGTTCGCCATGCTGTCGCTGCAAAAGCTGGGCTTTACTTCTGACCAGAACTGGGTCACGCTCGAGGCCAAGATGAAATGTGGCATTGGCAAGTGCGGGCGCTGCAATATGGGCGGGGTCTTTGTCTGCACCGACGGCCCGGTGTTCTGCTTCGAAGAGGTGGAGCAGTTCCTGGAGAGTTTTGTCTAGGATTAGGTTGCTGTCGGCGAATGTGGTATAATCAGAGGCAGCGGGACGCCGGAATCATCGAGAAACGGATACGGATAGCAGTCCGGAGGAGGATCAGATGACCACGATCGATCAGTACGAATTCCCGGATGATCTCTACTATGACAAGGAGCACGTCTGGGCGCGCGTCGAGGGCGACGATATCGTGACGATCGGCATGACCAGCTTTGGCCAGGACCTGGCGGGCGAGATCGTCTACGTCGAGGTGCCGCGCGTGGGCCGTAGCGTCTCCAAGGGCGAGGCCTTCATGTCCATGGAGTCGGGCAAGTGGGTGGGCCGCATCCAGTCGCCGGTCTCGGGAGAGATCGCCGAAGCCAACGAAGAGGTCGAGTGGGAGTCCACGCTCGTCAACGAGGATCCCTACGGCGAGGGCTGGTTGGCCAAGATCGAGGCCTCCGACCTGGGCGAGCTGGACGGTTTACTGAAGGCCGATTCGGACGAATTCGCTGCATTCATTGCTGCGGAACGGGAAAAGTACGACAAGTAGCCCAGCGCACACGAGCAGACGCGCGGCGCAGATGCCTGACATCTGCGCCGCGTTTTCGTGCCGGGGGCACAGAGCCCCCCTCCGGCCCTTCGGCCAACCGGGGG
>CAZLMZ010000165.1:0-5998 GCA_964560475.1 uncultured Anaerolineae bacterium | reverse complement strand
GAAGAGCGCGGGCACTTGCGCCTGGTGGGGGGATCGCATACAATGGGCGTGACCTGGCCGCGAGGCCTTTGCTAGAGAGGAAGTAGAGATGACGGTAACCGCTGTCGTAGGTGCCCAGTGGGGCGACGAGGGAAAGGGACGCACGGTAGACTATTTGGCGCAGCACGCCGACCTGGTGATCCGCTTCCAGGGCGGCGACAATGCCGGTCACACCGTGGTCAACGAGCTGGGCGAGTTCCGGCTGCACCTGGTGCCCTCTGGCATCTTTGGCCCGCGCGCTACGTGCCTGCTGGGTGCGGGGACGGTGGTCAACCTCGACGTGCTGACCGAGGAACTGGCGAGCCTGGAGGCGGTCGGCGTCGATACGGGCAAGCTGGTGATCGACAAGCGCGCTCACCTGGTACTGCCCTTTCACCGCGCGCTCGACGGCGCCGAAGAAGCCGCGCGCAAGGGCGAGTGGGAGGTGGGCACGACCAAGCGCGGTATTGGGCCGGCCTATGCCGACAAAGCGGGCCGGCACGGGATCCGGGTGGGCGAGCTGCTCCACCCGGAGCGGCTGGGCGAGCGGCTGGAGATGCTCGTGCTGCGTAAGAACCGCGAGCTGGCGTATTTCGGCTTGCCCGAGACGAGTGTGGGTGAGCTCATGGCGCTGTGCATGGGGTGGCGCGAGCGGTATGCGGCACGCATCGTCGATGCGGTGCCCCTGGTACGCGATGCGGTGCGCGGGGGCAAGGACGTAGTTTTGGAAGGCCAGCTCGGCGTGATGCGCGACCTGGACTGGGGAATCTATCCCTATACCACTTCTTCCTCCCCGACGGCAGGGGGCGCCTGCGTCGGGGCCGGGATCCCGCCCAAGGCGATCGACGAGGTGCTGGGGGTGGTCAAGGCTTTCTCGACCTCGGTGGGCGGGGGGCCGTTCCCGACCGAGCTGGATGGACCGATGTGCGAGCTGCTGCGCACGGGGGGACCTGAGGTCGGGCACGAGTTTGGGGCGACGACGGGACGGCCGCGCCGCTGCGGCTGGTTCGACGGCGTGGCAGTTGGTTATGCGAGCTGGCTCAACGGCTTTACCGGGATCTCGGTGACCAAGCTGGACGTGCTCGATACATTCGAGGAGCTCAAGATCTGCGTCGGCTATCGCGTGGAGGGCGAGACGATCGACTATGTGCCCGACACGGCGACGCAAGAGCTGGCAGAGCCGATCTATGAGGCCTGGCCGGGCTGGATGGAGAGCACGGCTATGTGCCGGACCTGGGACGCGCTGCCGGCCAACGCGCGCGCTTACCTGGGCCGCATCGAGGAGCTGGCCGGGGCGCCGATCCGTTACGTCTCGGTGGGGCCCGAGCGCGACCAGATGGTCGTCAAAGCGCCGTGACGTGGCCGGGCTGCCCTTTTCCTCGCCTGCGGTCCAGCAGCGTGCCGTGTCGATCCTGAAAGAGATCGGGACCGATCCGCGTTACCTGACCCTGCTGGCAGACTTGACCACGCTGGGGGAGCGCTGCCGCTTTGCGCTCGCGACGGGGGGTGCGTTCGCGGCGCGCTACCTCGACCTGCCGTTTGCCGCCGTCTCGTTCTACGGCGAAGGAGCGGGGCTGCGCGAGGCACTCTCTGGCGTACTCGCTAAGGCGGAGCGGTGTTACGCCCTGGTCGCCGAGGCGCAGCAAGCGCACCTCGAGGGGGCCGTGCACGTGCTCGACGTCGCGCTGGAGTGGCAGATGCCGTACGCCGGCGAGCCGTCGACGCTCGATCCAGGCGAGGCCGTTGCACTCGATCCATCCGATCTGCCTGCAGTGAAGGCGCTGGTAGAGCGCAGCGTGGTGCACGCCTTTGACCCCGGGGTGCTGGAGATGGGTCCCCACTTTGGGGTGTGGCGCGACGGGCGGTTGGTGTCCATGGCGGGGACGCGGCTGCTGGTCGATGCGATCGGCGAGATCGGCAACGTCGTCACCGACCCTGACTACCGGAGGCGCGGGCTGGCGCGTATGGGGGTGGCGGCGACGACACGGGCGCTGCTGGACACGGGACGCCGTGTCCTGCTGCACGTCTTTTGCTCGAACGCGGGCGCGGTGGCGCTGTACGAGCAGTTGGGCTACCGGCGCGAACGGACGATGTCCCTGGTGCATTTTCATCTCTAGCCCTCGACGGCCAGATGCAAGGCCTTACCGGAGGAAGCATGGCTGAGGCATCCCTACCCTACGAGACCTACCTCTCTCCCTTTACCTGGCGCTACGGCACGGCGGCGATGCGCCGGCTGTGGTCGCAGACCTACAAGCGGCGGCTGTGGCGGCGCGTGTGGGTGGCGTTGGCGCGGGCACAGCACGAAGCCGGGTTGGTCAGTGCCGCGCAGTTGGCCGACCTGGAGGCGCACGAGGAAGAGGTGGACATTGCACGGGCGCTCGAGATCGAGGCTGAACTGCGCCACGACCTGATGGCCGAGGTGCACGCCTACGCCGAGCAGTGCCCGATCGGGGGCGGGATCATTCACCTCGGCGCGACGAGCATGGACGTGGAAGATAACGTCGACGCGCTGCGCCTGCGCGAGGGGCTCGACCTGATCCTGGCCTCGCTGGGCAAGCTGATGGCGGCACTGGCGCGGCAGATCGATGCGCACGCCGACCAGGCGTGCATGGCCTTTACCCACATCCAGCCAGCCGAGCCAACCACGGTAGGGTACCGCCTGGCTCAGTACGGGCAGGACCTGTTGATCGACCACCGCGAGCTGTCGCGCGCCCGCGCCGAGGTGCGCGGCAAGGGGATCAAGGGCGCGGTGGGGACGAGTGCTTCCTACGAGGCCTTGTTGGAGGGGACGGGGGTCTCGCCGGCAGCGCTCGAGGCGCGGGTGATGGCGCTCCTCGAACTGGAGCCGTTCGACGTGGCCACGCAGACCTACCCGCGCAAGCAGGACTGGCTGGTGCTGAACGCGCTGGCGGGCCTGGCAGGGACGCTGTACAAGCTGGCCTTTGACCTGCGCGTGCTGCAGTCGCCGCCGATCGGGGAGTGGGGCGAGCCGTTTGGCAGCAAGCAGGTCGGTTCGTCGGCCATGCCGTTCAAGCGCAACCCGATCACGTCGGAAAAGATCGACTCGCTGGCACGATACGTGGCGGCGCTGCCGCGCGTGGCGTGGGATAACGCGGCGCACTCGCTGCTCGAACGGACGCTCGACGACTCGGCCAACCGGCGCGAGGTGCTGCCCTCGGCCTACCTGGCGGTCGACGAGATCCTGCACGCGACCCAGCGCATCGTCGGCGGGCTGCGGGTCAACGAGGGAGCCATCGCGCGCAACATGGAGGTCTATGGTGTCTTTGCGGCAACCGAGCGCTTGCTGATGGCGTTGGTCAAGGCAGGGGCGAACCGGCAAGAGATGCACGAGATGATCCGAACGCACTCGCTCGCCGCGTGGGAGGCCCTGCAGGCCGATGCGGGCAGCGAGAACCCGCTCGCGGCGCGGTTGTGCAGCGACGAGCGGATCGCGCGCTACTTGCCGTCCGAAGGGGTGCTCGCCTTGCTCGACGCCAGCGCCTACGTGGGCGACGCGCCGGAACGGGCGAGCGCGGTGGCTGCCAGCCTGCGCGGTGCGGCGGAGAGCGGCTGAGCCTGGGCCGATAGATCAGCGGTGCGATGCGACCCAGGCTGCCATCGCCGGGTCGTCGGGGGTCTCCGCGTCAAGCGTGACCGACTGCCACTGCTGGGCTTGCAGCACGCCGTTCTGGTCGAAGGAAAAAGAGCCCGCGCCGATCCGGCGGCCTGCATGTGCGGTCATTGAGACGTCGGCGTGCAGGATGAGCGGTTCGCCGTTTCCTCCCTCGGCCATGGCCGTCATCCGCGCGCCGCCACCGCTGACGATCAGGTCGAGCTCCGGCACCTGTGCCGCGATCTGCCGGTTGGTCTCCAGGCCAGCGTGGGAGAGCAAGATTAGGATCTGTGCCTGGTCGCCGATCTGCTGCACCGCTTCCTGCACGGCCGCGAGCGGGTCACCGATCGTGAGGCCCGCGATTTCTGCCTCGCCCGTGAGGCCGATCAGGGCGACGCGCTGCGTGCCGACCTCGATCACGCGATAGGGCTCAGCCAGCAGCTCTCCGTCGAGGAAGGGGTGGCCAGTGCCCGGTGCTGCCCCCGAGAGGTAGACGTTGGCCGAGAGGAAGGGGAACTCTGCCTCGGCCATGCGTTCGCGCACTGCGTCGACCCCCAGTTGGGCCAGGTCCCCTTCGCCCAGGGCTGCTGCGTCGTAGCCCATGCGATTCATGGTGTCGATGCTGGTGGCACCCTGGCTGGTGGTAGCAGGCGCCTGGTCTTTCAGGAGCGCATCGCCTGCGTCGAGTACGAGCACGTGATCGTGTGCGGACCGCTGCTGCTTGATGAAGGTCGCCCGCCGGGCGACGCCACCGTAGGGAACCGCTCAACCGCAGGGGAGTGTATAGCCCCACGTGTCGTTGCTGTGGACAATCGCGATCTCGATCGCTTCCTCGGGCGGCGCTGCTGCAGGCGCGACCGTCGGCGTCGCGGTAGGGGCGACGGGGGTCGGGTCGATGTTCACCGTCGGCATCGCGTTGGGAGCCGCGGTCGGTGGAACAGGCGTGGCCGTGGCGGAGGGCTGCGGCACGGACGTGTGCATCGCGGCGGCGACATCGGGCGCGTGGTTCGTGGTGCTGAGGAACCACAGGCCACCGGCAGGAACGGCTAGGCCGATCAGGAGCAAGAGGATCGGGAACCAGGAATGGTGCTGTGGTTCGTCAGGGCTATCTTGGCGTTTGGCCATCTACTTCTCCTCCGTAGCAGGGAGGCATTATAGCACAGATAGGGGAAGGATCCAAGAAAAGCGCGTGCGAGCCGAGGATTTGGGGGTGTTGAGCTTTGTGGTATAATAGCTGCCTGCTCGACGGGGGGAGGACTGTACACCAAGAGGAATCCGGTGCACGGCAAGCGAGGGCACGGGTTTGGCGCATACGGTTCAGTTCGAGAACGTCACAAAATGCTTCAACGTACGACACGAGGGTCCACTCTCTTTCCAGGCGCTGTTGATGAACGTGCTGCGCCTGCGTGTACGGCAGCCACGGCAGCGCCACTATGTGCTGCGCGACGTGAGTTTTGCCGTGAAGCGCGGCGAGATGCTGGGTATCGTCGGCGTCAACGGCGCGGGCAAGAGCACCGCGCTGAAGCTGATCACGCGGATCATCGAGCCCACTTCAGGCAGAGTGGAGGTCAACGGCCGCCTCTCTGCCCTGCTGGAGCTCGGCGCAGGGTTCCATCCGGACCTAACGGGGCGTGAGAATATCTATTTGAACGGCTCGATTATGGGTATGAGCCGGAAAGAGATCCGCTGCAAGTTCGACGATATCGTCCGCTTTGCTGACCTCGAATCTTCGATCGATATCCCCGTCCGCTTTTACTCCTCAGGAATGTACATGCGCCTCGGCTTTTCGGTGGCGATCCACGCGGATCCAGAGATCCTGCTGGTCGATGAGGTGCTGGCGGTAGGCGACCACGCCTTCCAGCTCAAGTGCTTGCGCAGGGCTGACGAGTTGCGGGACAACGGCGTGACGATTCTGTTCGTCTCGCACGACATGGACGCAGTGCGCGAGTTGTGCGACCGCGCGATCTGGCTCGATGGGGGCGGGGTGCGTGCGGAGGGCGAGCCGGAGGAAGTGGTGAGCCAGTATCTGCGGGGTTTCGCGGATGGAGAGCTGGAGGCCATCGCACGCGGAAAGCCACTGACCCGAGGGCAGCGGTGGGGAAGCGGCGAGATCGAGATCACGGGCGTGCGCTTCCTGGACGCGCAAGGAGTAGAGCGTAGCTGGTTCTGCACGGGCGAAGCGCTGAAGGTCGAGATGGACTATGTCGCGCATAGGCGGGTCGAGGATCCTGTGTTTGGCATGGCATTCCACTCGGCAGAGGGGGCGTGGATCAACGGCTCGAACACGAACACTTCTGACTATCCCGTGGGCGCTGTGGAAGGGCCGGGCACGGTCACGTACGTGCTGGACGAGCTCCCCCTCCTGGA
>CAZLMZ010000164.1:0-7557 GCA_964560475.1 uncultured Anaerolineae bacterium | reverse complement strand
GGCAGCGTGCACCCCGCCGCCTGCGGGTGGCCGCCGCCACCCAGGCTGAGCGCGACCCCGGAGACGTCGTACTCGGGGATGGCGCGCATGGACACGTCGACCCTGCCATCCTCGAGCTCGGAAAAGACGACCGCGATGTCGGCCTCGTTGGCGGTTCCCAGAAAGCTAACCAGCCCCGCGTCGCCATTCACCGCATAACCGGCGGAGCGGCGCATCTCTTGTGTGATCTCGCTCCACAGGACGTGCCCCTCCAGTCGCATACGCTGCAGGGCCAAAGCCCACACGCGGATCGCGCCCAGCGGGCGATGACCAAAGGCGCGGTCGGTCAGCTCGGCAAAGGGCGCGCCGGCGCGCGTCAGCTCGACGGCAGCCTGCATAATCTCGGGCGTGGTATTGGGCGTACGAAAGCCGAGCGTGTCGGTGAGGATGCCAAAGAGCAGGCACGTCGCGACCTCGACGGTGAACGGGATGTCAAGCGCACGCAGCAGGGAAACGAGCATCTGTGCCGTCGCGGCTGCGGTGGGCTCGACCCAGTTCTCCGTGCCAAAGAACAGGTTGGTCTTGTGGTGGTCGATGTTGAGGAGCGGAAAGCCGGCCAGCGCCTCGGCGTCGTAAGCCGATCCCATGCGCTGCGGATCGCTGCAATCGAGGCTGATCACCAGGTCGAAGGCACCTCGGGGCGCCTGGACGATCGCGTCCCAGTGAGGGAGGTGATGGTACTGCTCTGGCACAGGGTCCGCACAGGCCATGACCACGCTTGCCTTGCGGGAATGGAGCGCAAGGCCTAGTCCGAGCAAAGAGCCGATCGCGTCCCCGTCGGGTGAGACGTGGCAAATGATCAGGATGTGCTCAGCGTCAGCGATCCGCTGCGTGGCTTGCTGTTTCATCTGGACCGCCTGAAGAGCCAGGCCGGAGCCTGGCGGTCCCACTCAGATTGCCTGGAGAGCCAGGCTGTCCTCTGAGGACCGTAGGCTGTGAGAGCCTGGTGTTCCCGCGTGGAGTCAGCCATCCTCCGCGTCGTCTGTCTCACAGTCTGAGCTGCCGGGCTGCCCCCTGACGGCCGTAGGCTGCGAGTGCCCGGCGTTCTCGCTGGCGTCGGCCGCTGCCTCCTCGGCCTCTCCCTGGCGTTCTTGCTGGATCTGGTGCAACAAGGAATCGATGTGGTCGCCGTAATCGATCGACTCGTCCAGGTGAAAGCGCAGTTCCGGGGTAAAGCGCGTACGCAGCCGGGCGCCCAACTCGCGACGGATAAAGCCGCTCGCGCTCTCCAGGCCCTCGCGTGCTTCCTCGAGCCCTTCCTGATCGCCGCCCAGCCGGTAAAAGTAGATATCGGCGTACATATAGTCGGCGCTGATCCGCGTACCGGTGATGGTCAGGCCTTCCAGGCGCGGATCCTTGATCCGCCGCCGTACGATATCGCTCAGCTCGCGCTGGACGACATCGGCGATGCGTGCTTGCCGTCGCTTGGACACGCTAGCCTACCCTTTCCTGGCGATAGGCCTCGATCACGTCACCTTCCTCGAATCCGGCGAACCCGCGCAGCGCGATGCCGCACTCAAAGCCCCTTCGCACCTCAGGCACGTCTTCTTGAAAGCGCCGCAGTGACTCGATCTGCCCCTCGAACACGACCTCGTCTCCGCGCCGCACGCGCGCCTGGGCATTGCGCTCGATCACCCCATCCTGCACGTAACAGCCCGCCACCTGGCCCACGCGCGAGACACTGAACACCTGGCGCACTTCGGCGTGCCCACGGGCCACCTGGCGGTATTCAGGCGCCAGCATGCCGCGCAAGGCCCGCTCCATGTCGTCGATGATCTGGTAGATGATATTGTACAGCCGGATCTCGATCCCCTCAGACTCGGCCTGGCGCCGCGCGGCAGTGTCTGCCGTCACGTTGAAACCAATGATCACCGCCCGCGAGGCGATGGCCAACATCGTGTCCGACTCGGAGATGTTGCCTGTCCCGGCGTGCAGCACCTGGACCTTGATCTCGTCGGTGCTCAGATCCTCGATCGAGTGAACGATCGGCTCAATCGAGCCCTGCACGTCCGCCTTGAGGATCACGTTGAGCTCGCGCACCGCGCCGGCCTCGTACTGCTCGAACAGGTTCTCCAGCGTCACCTCTGGAATGGGCACAACGGCCTGCTCGCGCTTTTCCTGGCGCGCGATCCCGATCTGGCGCGCAGTACGGTCATCCTTGACGACCTCGAAGCGGTCTCCTGCCTTGGGCACGCCGCTCAGGCCGAGGATACGCACCGGCATCGAGGGGGGCGCGCTCTCGACCGCCTGGCCGCGAAAGTCGAACATGGCGCGGATATGCCCGTATTCCTCGCCAACGACAAAGCTATCGCCCACGTGGAGCGTCCCGTTCTGGACCAAGATCGTCGCTGTGGCGCCGCGCGTGCGGTCCATCTCGGCTTCGACCACCACGCCGATGGCGCTGCGGTCCGGATTGGCCTTGAATTCGTTCACCTCAGCCACCAGCACCAGGTTATCGAGCAACTCGTCGAGGCCGACCTGCGTCTTGGCAGAGACCGGGACCGAGATCACCTCGCCGCCCCAATCCTCCACGATCAGGCCCTCTTCCGAGAGCTGCTGCTTGACCACCTCGGGGTTGGCCGTCGCGAGGTCGATCTTGTTGATAGCCACCACGATCGGGACGTGCGCCGCCCGCGCGTGCGAGATTGCCTCGCGCGTCTGCGGCATCACGCCGTCGTCGGCCGCCACGACCAGGACGGCGATATCGGCGCCCTGGGCACCGCGTGCACGCATGGCCGTGAACGCCTCGTGACCCGGCGTATCGAGGAAGGTGATCTTGTGGCCGCCGTGCTCTACCTGGTAGGCGCCCATGTGCTGGGTGATGCCTCCCACCTCACCTTCCTGAACGCTGGTATTGCGAATGGCATCGAGCAGAGAAGTCTTGCCGTGGTCGACGTGACCGAGCAAGGTGACGACGGGTGGACGCAGCTCCAGGTCTTCTGGCCGTTCGCCAGCCAACAGCCGCGCCATCAGCGGAAGCGTTTCCTCTTCCTCGACCACCACTTCTTGCTGCACGGGCAGATGAGCCTCGAACCCCATCTCGGCCGCGACGATGGCCGAAGTATCGAAATCGATCTGCTGGTTGATCGTGGCCATGATGCCGTTGTTCATCAGCTCTTTGATCACGTCGATCGGGCTGACGTCCAGTATCTCGGCCAGATCACGCACGGTGGTAAACTCCGGGATTTCGACCGATCTCACTTTTTCCGCCATACCACCATCTCCTCTTCTCACGGGTGTTGCCTGATGCAGGAAACTGCCAGTTGCATTTCAGGACGGGAGCACTGGCAAGCCCTATAATTCGTCTATATGGGCGCGCAGCAACGTTCGCTCCGCCTCGCCAATCTCCATCTTGAGCGCCTTGCCCACCTGGTCCGTCTTGAGTGCCGACTCCCAGCAGGCGCGCTGCTGGCAGAGGTAAGCACCTCTACCATTGCGCCTGCCGGTCTCGTCGATGACCAGCACGCCTTCCGGCGTGCGGACCAGGCGCACCAGCTCGCGCTTGGGCCTGGCTTGGCGGCATGCAATGCACGTCCGCTGGGGCACGTGTTTACGGCGCATTAGTAGTCGATATCCTGCCAGTCGACCTTTTCTTCGTCCTCGTTCTTGTGCCGGCGGCGGCTAATGAGCTTGCCAGTCTCCTCGTCGAGAAAGAGCTGGCGACGACGCCCGCGGCGTGGTGACTTTTTCTGGCCGCTGACGATCTCGTCCAACTGCTCGTCCTCCACGTAGCGATACCTGGTCTGCCTGCGGGCGGGCTCTGCTGGCCGCTGCTCCTCTTTTCCCTCTTCTTCCTCTGCAACCTCTGCCGCTTGGGCCCCGGCAGCCTCCACCTCGGCCTCGGCCACCAGTTCAGCCTCGACCTCGCCAACGACGGCACGCTCTTCTGCCTGTGCTTCCGCCGCTTCGGCAGTCGCACCTTCCGGCACCGACACGTCCTCAACCGCCGCCACGCTCTCGGCTGCGGCCACGTCTTCGGCCGCCGGCTCGGTTTCTGCCGCCAGCTCGATCTCTGCCGCCGGCTCGATCTCTACCGCCGGCTCAGTCTCAATCGCCGCTTCCTCTCTCTCCAACAAGGCATCCGCCTCTGCCACGACGGGCGGGGCCTCTTGCTCCGCAGCGGTCTCTTGCTCTGCAGTAGCCTCTTGCTCTGCCTCTTCTGCCTCAGCCTCACGCCTGGCGGGCGGCGGTTCCTTGCCCAACAGGATCGCCTCGGCCATGGCCAGAATGTCGCGCTGCTCCTTGGACACGGACGGCATGTACTGCAACCCCGGTCGCAGACCTTCATTCGTGGCTTCGCTGGCGCTCTTGATGTCGATCCGCCAGCCGGTGAGCTTGGCACCCAGGCGCGCGTTCTGACCTTCCTTGCCGATCGCCAGCGAGAGCTGGTCGTCGGGGACGACCACGGTGGCCGTCTTGCCGTTCGAATCCGGGTTGCTGAGCACCACATAATTGACCCGCGCCGGGCTGAGCGCATTGGCAATAAAGGTTGAGGGATCCGAATTCCACTCAACCACGTCGATCTTTTCGCCGCTCAACTCGGCGACGATCGACTGAATGCGCATGCCACGCACGCCTACGCACGATCCCACCGGGTCGACGCCTTCCTGCAATGCGCTCACCGCCACCTTTGAGCGGCGGCCTGCCTCGCGGGCGATGCTCTTGATCTCGACGCTCCCGTTAAAGATCTCGGGCACCTCGAGCTCGAGCAGCCGCCGCAGCATGTCGCGATGCGTGCGCGAGACCACGATCTGCGGGCCGCGGTTTGTACGGCGCACTTCCATCACGAACGCGCGAATACGCTGGCCGATGCGATAGCGCTCGCCGGGCACCTGCTGATTGCGCGGCATGACCGCCTCGGTCCGCCCCAGGTTCAGCGTGATCGAATGCGGCGTAATGTTGGCCACCATGCCGTTAATCAGCTCGCCCTCGCGATCGGCATAGCTCGTAAAGAGCGCGTCGCGCTCTGCCTCGCGGATCCGCTGCAGGATCACCTGCTTGGCCGTCTGCGCAGCGATGCGACCAAACGACTTGGGCGTGACCTCTTCCCGCACCAAGGCACCTAGCTCGGCCTCTGGATCGATCTTGACCGCCTCTTTCAGCGTGACCTCGAACCGTTCGTCCTCTACCTCTGCGACGACGATGCGCTCTTCGTAGACGTGCGGCTCGCCCGTCCCGAAATCGATCTCGGCCTTGATGTTCGAGGTCGAAGCAAAGTTTCGCTTGTACGCCGAGACGAGTGCCGATTCGATGGCCTCAAAGATCACTTCCTGCGGCAGATTCCGCTCGCTGCAAATTTGGTTGATCGCGATCGCGAATTCGCTTTTCAACTTCCTGGACCTCCTGGCATCTCGCCTACCATCTGTGCTCTAACACTCCCCTACAACAAGAAAAGTGGGGGTTGCCCACTTTTGACGAGGAGAGTATGAACGCATCCGTATTATATCACTGTCATTTTGCGGCGTCAAGTTTTTTGAGGTCGGGCAGGCCGCTCAGCGCTTTTTCTTCTTCCCCTTGTCCAGCTCCCTGGCGAGCATGGCTGCGCCCAGCACGCCAGCATAGTCCTTCAGCTCGCTCTCGACGACGTGCACCTGGTCCTTGTCCTGTTGGTTGAGGTAATATTGCTCGGCCACCTCGCGCACCGGATCGACGTAGCGCGCCCCCAGCCGCTCGACCACGCCGCCACCCAGGACGACGACCTGCGGGTCGAGCGTGTTGACCACGTTCGCCACCAGCAGCCCCATATAGTACTGCGCCCTGGACATCACTTCTTGCGTCAGCTCGTCCCCTCGCTCCAGCGCGTCGCCCAGGATGCCGCTGCTGATCGTGGTCCGCCCGCTCTCTTCCAGCATCCACGGGATCACGCTCTCGCGTCCGGCGGCAATGCCAGCCCGGATGTCGCGCTCGATCGCTGTGCGGCTGGCCAGTGCCTCCGCACAACCGCGACGGCCACAGCCACACAGCGGGCCATCGGCCAGGATGACGGTGTGCCCCAACTCGGCCGCCGTATAGCGCTGGCCGCGGTAGAGCTGGCCCTCGATCACGATCCCGCCGCCGATACCCGTGCCGACAAAGATGGCCACGGCGTTGTCACTGCCACGCGCAGCCCCCAACGCGTGCTCGCCGACGATCCCCACGTTCACGTCATTGTCCAGGTAGGCGGGGCAGCCCATACGCTCGCTCACGTAAGCCGCGACCGGCGTGTCGTTCCACGTCGGCCCGAGGTTGGGGGCGTGATAGACCACGCCGGTCACCGGATTAAGCGGGCCGGGCATGCCGAGTCCGATGGCGCGCAGGTCCTTGTGCTTCACGCCGGCTTCGGCCATGGCCTTCTCGATCGTCCCGACCATACGCTCCAGGACCGAACTAGCGCCTTCTTCGGTGCGCGTCTTGCGCCGCTTTTCGCCGAGGATCTTGCCCTTGTTGCTCGTGACCACGGCGAACAGGCTGGTGCCCCCCATATCCACGCCGACCAGCACCTTCTTGGCCATCGATCCCTCTCTTTCAGCCCCATATCATGGTTGGAGACAAGTCTATTATAGCATGAAGTGGGAGTGAAGCAATAGGCAGATGTATCGCGTATTCCGTATTGGTTTGCCTGCGGGGCGTGATGCGTGGTCCATGTGGCGAGTTACGGGCGATGCATGGTGCGCACGCCGTAGGAGTGAGGTTGGCAAACCGGCACTGGAACAAAAAGAGCCAGTGACCACGTGTCACCGGCTCTCGTTATCTACCTAGCGGCGTGGCATTACCACCTGTCGCGGCCGCCACCTCGATTGCCGCCACGGCTACCACCACGACCGCGACCACCACCGCCCGACTCACGGGGCTTGGCCTCGTTGACCGTCAACGCCCGCCCATCCACTTCCTGGCCGTTCAACGCGGCGATCGCTGCGTTGGCTGCCTGCTCGGTCGCCATTTCAACGAAAGCAAAGCCGCGGGGGCGCCCGGTGTCGCGATCGGTGATCACGTTCACCGAGCTGACCTCGCCGTGTGCCTCGAACAGCGCTTGCAGTTGATCCTGGGTCGTGTCATAGCTCAAGTTGCCGACGTAAATGTTCTTGCCCATTTGTAACTCTCCTCTTCTAGCCTACAGGCCTACGACGTTGGTCGCCTGCAAGCCCTTGGGCCCGCGCTCGACAGAGAACTCGACACGCTGCCCCTCATCCAAGCTCTTGTAGCCTTCGCCCTGGATCGCGCTGTGGTGGACGAACACGTCCTCCGCACCTTCGCGTGTGATGAACCCATAGCCCTTGGCTGCATTGAACCACTTGACGGTTCCGACTTGACGCTCACTCATTGTGTGCTTCATCCTTCTGTGTACATCTGAATGGTTTGAAAGCAAGCCTCAAGGCAATGCGTTACACACGAAAAGCCCTGGACTCGGGAGTCCAGGGCTTGTTTTACACATCAACTTGGAATCTCGCTTCACTGTATGGAGAACATTATAACAGATTCTGTCTCATTTGTCAAATGACCATTTCATTTGCCACGCTGGCCGAGGTCGGGTCAAAGTAG
>CAZLMZ010000163.1:1579-7602 GCA_964560475.1 uncultured Anaerolineae bacterium | reverse complement strand
TTTCGAGCCTGAGTGCGCATACCCCGCTGTCGAAGCGAAAGGCGCTCGCCACGAGCGTTCCCTGCTCGACCAACCGCCGCTCACGCTCGCCGAACTGCTCCTGCTGAAGATGGATCAAGGTGTTGGAATCTATCATGAGTGCGCTCCTTGTCGTCTAGGCATATAGGTTGTTTCGTTCCTGCACGATCAGGCGGCCCGGCTCGCACGTACGAACTGCAGCCAGCCGAGTCAAGCGGCCCAGGGCTGCCACAAAGCGTAGGTACCAGGGGGACTATGCTGAAGGTTACTGATAGACCGCAGCGCAGCGGACGTCCGGGATGTCCGGCAAGATACGCTGCCATTGCAGGTCGTCGAGCGACGCCGACCACAGCTCGCCATTGGAGAGCACGGCCAGCAACGACCCATCGTCCTGGGTAAAGCGCTCTACCATGTGATCCGGCCAGGGTGTAGCCATCCCCTTTGAGGCGCTGCGCCAGTGTGCACCACCGTCACGCGTCTCGACGATGCGCCCGTTCTTGGAGACCGAATCCGCCGGGCCAAAGACAATGTGCTGCGGGTCTTCCGGGTCGACCCACGCCGCACGGCAGTAGCATTCGTAGACCAGGCGCCAGTTTGCGCCTGCATCGGCGGAGCGATAGAGGCCGCCCCCTGTGGACGCCGTGACCAGGTCACGCGAGGAAGGATGCACCGAGATCGAGTGCACGTCGGGGTGAACCATCGAGCGATAGGTACGGTGAAGGTCAGGGTTGCCATCGCTGCCCACGACCAACTGCCAGGTCTCGCCGCTGTCCGCCGAAACCAGGACGCCTCCCACCTCGACGGCAGCATACACGCGTGCGCTGTAGGGGTCCGCACCATGGACGGCAAAGCCGCGCACGCAGCCCGCCTCCGGCGAGTAAGGTAGCTGCCACACGTGTGCGTCGCGCAGCTCTTCTACCTCAGGACACGGGATCCACCGTTCCCCACCGTTGCGCGAGATAAAGATACCAGCCGGCTCGGTGCCCGCCAGGACGAAAGCCAGGCAAGGATCCGGGCGGGAGAGCCAGCGAATGTGGCGGATCGTCAGGTCTTGCTCTGCCTCTCGCCACGTCGCGCCATTGTCGTCGGAACGAAATATACCTTCCGTGGTACCGGCCAGGATCAAACCCTCGCAAGCCGTGACGCTGGTCACGACCCGACCGGGCAAGGCCCGTCGCGCCAGTTGCCACATCCCATCGCGCCATTCGGCAATGGCCAAGCCATGACCGGTAGCCAGGTACAGATACGTCCTCATACGCCCACTCCCTAGATATGCTGCCCGTCACGTCGATGGCGGCGCGGCCGCCTGCCGCCCATAACGATAGCACAGAACCGCAACCCTGTCAATCGTGTCCAAAGCGCTTTTTCACTGGACAGATCGACCTATTGTAAGTAGAATTGGAGCATATTCTTGCTCTTTTAGAGGGCAGACGGAGACATCGATTATGCAGCGATTCTGGTCTACTCTATTCAGCGGCCGCCTGCAGACCATGTTGACGGTCTCTTTTTGTATGATCGCGGCGATCACGATCGGGATCGGCGCAATCGCCACTTCCAAGACCATCACCGACTATTTGACGCGTGCCGCCGACCAGCGCGTTGCCCGAGATATGGACCTGGCACTCGCTTTTTACCGTACACGGGAGGAGCGCATCGAGCGCATCGCGCAGCGCCTTGGCAACACATACTCGCTGTACGCCTCTCTCAACGACCAAGGACGATATGCGAACACAGTTGAGCTGATCGACGCAGCAGTCGAGAACGAGATCCAGGCCCAGTCACCGATCCGCAACCAGCTGATCCTGTTGCTGGATCGGGAGGGCAATGTCGTCTCTGGCGAACTGGTAACGGAGGAGACGTCTGCTCGGATCGAGCCTCACGCCACAAACTGGGCTTCGCTGCCCATCGTTGCTGCCGCAATGGCGCAAGGAAAGACACTGGTGGCAACCGAGGTCGTGCCGGCCGAGTATCTCGCCTCGGTCGGCCTGGCCGACCAGGCCAGGGTGAGCATTGTCGATACGCCCAAGGCCGCACCCGAGCCATATGATCCACGGGAGGGAACAGCCGGGCTGACACTTTTCGCTGCAGCGCCAGTCCACGGCAGAGACGGGGAGATCGCGGGCGTCGTGGTCTCGATGCACCTTTTTAACAATGACTTTTCGCTCGTCGATCAGATCAAGCAAGTAGCCGGCGTCGATACGGCGACGATCTTTTTCGGCGATCTGCGCGTCTCAACGAACGTGCTCAACGAGCAGGGCGAACGCGCGATCGGGACCCGTATCTCGAAAGAGGTGGGCGACCAGGTGCTCCTACAGGGGCTCGAATACCCCGGTCGTGCCTATGTGGTCAAGGAGTGGTTCATCACCCGCTACATCCCTCTACACAACTACCGTGGCGACGTGGTGGGCAGCCTCTATGTCGGTGCGCGTGAATCGACCTTCCAGGCACTCGTACAGGCCTTTGTCGCGCGCGTGATCTATATTGCTCTCGGCGCCCTGGTGCTCGCTGCAGCCCTGTCCTTCCCTGTGTCGATCGCCATTGCACGGCCGATTGGCGAACTGGTCGAGGCGCATCGCCAACTGGCATCAGGCAAGATGGGTGTCCGCGTCGTGCCTCCACGGGGCCAGGGCGAGCTTGCCGCGCTGGCCAAGTCGTTCAACGTGATGGCTCAAACACTGCAGGTAACGCAGGAGCAACTGGTGCAGAAGGAAAAGCTCGCGTCGGTAGGCCAGCTTGCCGCCGGCGTCGCGCACGAGATCAACAACCCGCTGGGTACGATCATGCTCCTCTCCGACGTGCTCTGCAAAGAGACGCCGACGGAAGACCCGCGACGCGAGGACCTGGAGATGATCACTGCCCAGGCAAAGCGCTGCAAGGGCATCGTTTTCGACCTGCTCAGCTTTGCCCGTCAGAACCGCGTCATGGCCCAGCGGACCGACGTCAACCAGCTCGTCCAACGTATCGTCACCGAAGAGTCGCCCAAGGAACGGTACGCGCACATCCAAGTCGTGGAAGATCTCGCGCCGCGCCTGCCGATCATCCAAGCCGACCCGGAGCAACTGCGCCAGGCATTGGTCAACCTGATGACCAACGCCGCCGATGCGATGGCTTCTCAAGAGAGAGGCGTGATGACGATCAGCACGCGTCACGCCGGGTTGCAGCATATCGAGCTTTCAGTTGCCGACACGGGCGAAGGGATGTCGGAAGAGGTGCGCTCGCAGTTGTTCACGCCCTTTTTCACGACCAAGCCGCCGGGCAAGGGGACGGGCCTGGGGCTGTCCATCATCTATGGCATCGTCAAGATGCATCGGGGCGACATCCAGGTTTCGAGCAAAGAGGGCGAGGGGACGCGCTTTACGATCCGCTTGCCAAGACAATTGCCGGATCTGGACCTCGCTACCACCTCACAGGAAATTGGATAGGGAGTTTGCATGCAGGTCAAGAAAAACGTGATCTGGATCGTCGTCTGGTTAGCTATCGCCGGCCTCTTTGGTGTACTCGAGACACAGGGCTACCATCTGTGGTCTGCTACAGGTGGCCTCAGCGCCAGCATGACCCTCACCATCGTCTGTGCAGCGATGGCGGGATACCACCTCAGCGTGCTGGGGATCAAGGGTGCAATCAAGGTGCAGCGCGGCACCCCGGGCGAAGTCGCTATGCTGAGTGGCCTGCTTCGCCTGGTCGTGGGCGTGGTCATTGCCGGTGTCCTGTTGGCCCTGTTTGGGCAGCTCGGCACGGTGGGCACTGCACTCGGCGCGTTCAGCGGTCTGCTCCTCGGCTGGTCCCTCCAGGCACCCGTGAGCGGAATGGCGGCCTGGATCATGGTCTCGCTCAAGCGTCCCTTTCGCGTCGGCGACCGAATCCAACTCCCTTCCCTCGGCCTGGTCGGTGACGTGGTCAGCATCGACCCCATGTACACGACGCTCAACCAGGTGGGGGGCGCGGTAGGTAGCGAGGAAGCGGTCGGGCGCCCGATCTTGATTCCGAACGCCATGCTTTTTAGCCAGGTGGCGATCAACTATACGGCGCGACAAGATGCCGCCTTTATCCTCGACGAGGTGGTGGTTCGCATCACCTACGACACAGATTGGGACGAGGCCGAGCAGATCCTGCTCACCGCGGCGCGAGAAGTAACGGACGAGATCATGGTGCAGACCGGGCACCAGCCCTACGTCCGCTCTGACCTGTATGATTATGGCGTGTACATGCGCCTGCGCTACATGACCAAGGCCACGGATCGCCCGCGCATCACGTACGAGATCATCAAGCGCATCTTTCAAGAGTTCCAGCGCAGCGCGCGCGTCGACTTTGCGATCCCCTACGTCTACTCTTTCCGCAAAGGCGTCCAGGCCACGGCACGCTACGAGGAGGCAGACCTCGATCGGCCGACGGTCAACGTCCCGCTCAGCGAGATCCAGCTTAGCCCACAAGAGCATGAGAGCTTTCTCGGTAACGAGCAAGAGATCAGTGAGCTGGCGGATCGCATCCGCGAGGAAGGGCTGATCCAACCGATCGTGTTGAATGGGACCGGCCCTGGCGAATATCACGTCGTCGCCGGGCACATGCGCGTCGAGGCCTGCAAGCGGCTGGGGTGGCGCAGTGTGCCCGCCGTCGTACGTATCCAGGGGCCAAAGGCCGAGTTGGGAGATAAACCACCGCCAGTCTAGAGCACGTTAAGAGAGAGAGAACAGCTATGCCTACATCCATCGCGGATTACGTGTCGATCGGGGTCAAGCTCTTTGCATCGATCCTCGTGGGAGTGGCAACCTACGTTGCCTACCGCGTTGCGCGCAATATTCTCAGCAGGCGCGTGAGCGACAAGACAAACTTTTACACGCTGCGCATGCTGATACGCAACGCCCTTCTTTTCGCGGCCGGCGTGATCATCCTCATCATCTGGCTGGGGCTGGGCAGCAACTTTACTGTGGCGATGGGCATCCTCGGTGCCGGGATCGCCTTTGCCTCACAAGAAGTGATCGGTTCCTTTGCCGGTTATCTGAGCATTGTCACGGGTAGCATCTATCGCATCGGCGATCGGGTGTGCATCGGCGATGTCTCTGGTGACGTCATAGACATCACCATTATGCGCACTACGTTGATGGAGATTGGCGCATGGGTCCAGGCCGATCAGTATACGGGACGCACCGTATCCGTCGCCAACCGCATCCTCTTTGCCGCGCCTGTCTTTAACTATACCCAGCACTGGGGATACGTATGGGATGAGATCTTGCTCCCCTTTACCTACGACAGCGACTGGCGGCTGGCCGCCGAGATTATGCTTTCCCACGCACAGGAATACACGGTCAACCTGCAAGCCGACGCACAAGCACAGCTACAGCGCACGATGGCGCGTTACCCGCTGCAGCAGACACAGGTCGAGCCGGCCCTCTACCTGGCCATGACCGACAATTGGATCCAGGTGGCACTCCGTTACATCGTGCCGCCACGACAGCGGCGCACGGTCAAGGCCCAACTGCATCGCGAACTGCTGCAGCACTTTGAAAAAGAGCCGACCATCCAGATCGCCTCCGCTACGTTCGAAGTAGTGGGTCTACCGGACCTGGAGGGAGACTTTCGCTTGCGGAAACAGGAGGGATGATGGACAAGGCCAAGGAGCGCCTCGAGGCATTGCTGGAAGCCGTCCACGCGGTCGACGAACTGGTGATCGTGCCGCACAATGATCCAGACCCCGACGCCATCGCTGCTGCTGTGGCGCTGCGCTACCTGCTCGCCGAGGTGCTCGGGCTCGAATGCCGGATCCTGTATCGAGGCATCGTCGGACGAGCCGAGAACAAGGCCCTGCTGCGCTATCTCGATAACCCGCTGTCGCGCCTTCCTGTCGCCGACCCCTGCCCGCCGTTGCCCTTGGCCCTCATCGACACGCAGCCAGGAGCGGGAAACAACTCATTGTCCAACGATTGCGATCTGCGCATCGTGTTCGATCACCACCCCTACCGCGAGGAAACACGCCAGGCTCCGTTCTCTGACGTCCGGCCCAAGATCGG
>CAZLMZ010000163.1:0-1479 GCA_964560475.1 uncultured Anaerolineae bacterium | reverse complement strand
GGCAGATTAGCCTACCCCGGCCTGGCCGCAGAGATGGCCGATCTAATGCTCCGCCTGGAAGGTGCCGAGTGGGTGGTCTGCTATGGCGCGTACAAAGAAGAGTTGATCCTCTCCATCCGCACCACGCGAGACAGCCAGGCCGATCAGGTCGTGCAGCAGATCGTGGGTGAGTTGGGCACCGCAGGTGGCCACGGTGCCCTGGCAGGAGGCCAGATCCCGTTCATCGACCAGGACCCGGATGATCTGGCACACGATCTACAGGAGCACATCCTCTCCACTCTCGGCCTTCCGGAAGAGATGGAAGGCCGGCCGCTGGTCTAGGAACCTGAAAGCGAGGTCCCCTGCGGCGTGATCCGGACCAGCGCCACGTCGTGCCGGTCGACGCGCGTCGAGAAATCGCCGCGGTACACGCCCAGATCCTGGTGCGCCCATAGGTCGCGCACCAGGCACGAGCGCCGGTCGTGGAGCCCGATCGACTCCCAGGCCACGGTAGCACGACGTCCCTCGCGCTCGCCCAGGTTGAACAGGCCCACTGCAATCGATCCATCTGCCAAGGGCTTGGCCCAGACGTCCACCGCCTCGCGCCCGTGAAACGTCTTGCCAACGTGGTACCCTTGCCGGCCCAGCGGATCCTGGTTCACGGCGATCGCCTCCTGGTTGAGCAGGATCGTGCGCGCCGTCTCGCTCATCGCCCGCACGTCACAGCCGATCATCAGCGGTGCTGCTAGCAGGCACCACAGGCTGAAATGGCTCCGGTACTCGGCGTCGCTGCAGCCACCGCGCGCCACGTGCCCCTCGCCATACATTCCTACTACCAGCATATCGGGATCGTTCCAACGGCCGGGCCCGGCATAGGCCTCCAGGCCCACCTGCTGCTCGAAGCCGATGCTCAAGATCGACTCCCACGAATCGTTGATGTCGCCCGTGGTGCGCCACATGTGCCCGCCTGCGCGCGCACCCCACTCCCACGGCTTGTGCCGTCCCCATTCGCAGATGCTGAACAGGATCGGCCGGCCGGTGGCGCGCAGTGCCTGGCCCATGCGCTGGTAGAGCGCCGGCCCGTCGACGCCCGGCGGGGCATAGCAGAAATCGTACTTGAGCAGGTCCACGCCCCAACCGGCAAAGGTCTGCGCGTCGACCTCTTCGTACCCATAGCTGGCCGGTTTCCCGGCGCAGGTATGGCTGCCGGCGCAGGAATAGATGCCGAACTTGAGCCCCCGGCGGTGTACTTCCTCGGCCAGAGCGGGGATGCCGTGCGCGAACTTGTTCCCGTCCCAGGTCAGCCGTCCGTCGACGCGCTCGTCGGCCTCCCACAGATCGTCGATCACCACGTACTCGTATCCCGCGTCCTTGAGCCCGCAGTCGAGAAAGGCCTGTGCCGTCTCGCGCACGACCTCTTCGTCGACAGCCGGGCCAAAGGTGTTCCAACTGTTCCAGCCCATCGGTGGCGTTCTCGCGATCACGATCGCACTCCTCTCT
>CAZLMZ010000162.1:0-7693 GCA_964560475.1 uncultured Anaerolineae bacterium | reverse complement strand
CGGAGGATGCTAAGGCATAGCCGACGCTACGGCTCTTGCATTCTTCCTTGGCACAACCGCAGCCCGGCATCCCATGCCGGGCTGTGCTGCATGATCATGCACGATCTGGTCGCCGTGGCACCGCTGTGGACAGACAAGGGTAGACCTCGAGTGCCGGACGTGCCAGCTCGAGGGCCACGCGATCGTACTCTTGCAGCCACAGGCGCACCCCCACAAAGAGCCGCCCGGCGAGCCATCGCTTGACGGGCGTGCTTCCGCCCAGGCGATGCTTTACCTGGGCCGCCAAGGGCGCGTGCTCTGGATATCGAGAGGTGACGACCTGGGAGGGAGCCTGGACCAGCCACGCCCAGAGGCCGACCATGATCCCCGCTGTGGTAGGCACACGGAGCGGGTCGTCGCGATCGGCGAACGCGATCTGCCCGTTGCAGCATCCAAAGTGCCAGAAGCGAGGGTGGCCTCGCCGGTAGGTTTCGTCGCCGATCGCCCGGCACAGGTCGAGGACGATCTTTTCCCAGCGATAGCCGCACGAGAACTCTAGGTAACTGATCGGCTTGCGCAGCTCTGCCGCCAGGTCCGAGATCGTTTCCAGCGCGGCATAGTGTTCCTCAAAGGTTGCGGGCCGGTGCGAGACTGCCAGGTCGATCGCGCTTCGCAGGAGCGAGACGGCGCCGGCCTTGTCCTCGCCCCGGCGGCCCAACGTGGCGTGGATCTCGGCACCGATCGGGTTCGTCTGTTCGGGATCCTGGCCCTCTAGCCAGCGAGAGAGCGCCGCCTGGGCCCAGGTTGCCCATCGTATGCGCCACGCCGGCCGCGCGCCACACCAGCCGACGCCCTGGGCCGCCCTCTCCTCGCGGACGCAGTCGATCTGCCCTTCCAGGTGCGCCAGCCAGTTCACGTTGCAGATCTCGACGCCCCAGTGCGGCGTCTCACGATCGAGCTGCAGCGCCCACTCGGGCACTGGTTCAGCCTCTGCCCGCCACGCGTCGACGACGGTGACGTCGGGGTCGCGCGCTGCCGCCGCGATCAGGCGTTCCCGCGCTTCTTTCTCCTCGGGCATCCCGCTCTCGCCCGTGCCCAGCCAGTCGATCACCAGGCCCCACGTCTCGCGGTCGAACACCCGCGTTCCTTCAGGCAAGCTCACGTCTGGTTCTCCTTCCTGCTCGGAGATGGCCGGGTGCAGCCCCTTCTAGCGAATAAGCAGTTCCGGCAAGTATGGCTCAAGGCTGCGCAGCACCCGCAGCACAGCCAGCGTTGCCGCATCAGCGTGCTCACCCTCTCCCCACGACCCGTCCGGGTTCTGGGATGCCACGATCCACGGCAGGGCGCGCATGAGGACGATCGTGGCTGCCGGGTGATCGTAGCGTGCAAAGAGGCCCAGGATCCCGGTTGGGGTGAAGCCTGTGCCGTGCCGCTCATGCGGAAAGGTGCCATCGGCGCACTGGATGCCGGCAAAGCGCCACAAGTGCGCGCACGCATAGCGCCGTGCACGTTCGTCTTGGACCTCGCTGAGCGCATAGGTGGTGATGAACTCGCAGCCCTGGATGTGGTCCGGCATGTGCAGGCTGTACTCCGTGGCGTGTGGCGTCGTATGACGCCCAATCCGCAGCTGGTGCGAGCGATGCGCGAGATCGGCCTCCAGGAGCGCATCGGACGAGGCCATGCCGCCATACCGGAACTGGCGTAGGCACGCACTTTCGAACGCCTCCAACTCCTCGTCGCTCAGCGGCTCGCTGCGCCGCCAATCCGCGAGGCCGTGCTGGTAGCCGCACTCGCACCAGTCGTGGCCCAGCATCATCGTCTGCAATGCGCGTTGTACACGCTCTTTGCTCTCCAGGCCCAGTCCCAGCAGCGATCGCAGGACCAGGGCATTGGGCCACATGAGCCGCGGCCCGCACGGAGCACAGATCAAATCATCTCCTCCCATGACGCGCCGCTGCTCGGAGGTCCGGATCTCGCGGAAGCGCCCGCCATGTCCCGCCTCGCGCTGGGCGAGCACCTGGGCTTGCGCAGCGACCAGTTCGTCGCTGCCAAACCACATGCCAGGGTTGGCGTCTGATTCCGGTCGCGCGATCAACCACTCGACGCCGCGTTGGATCGCCGCCTTGTCCACTGTCAGCCCCAACGCAGCCAGTTCGCGCATCTGCCGCGCGGTACAGACCACGTCGCCCGTCCATGATCCGTCCTCCTCCTGCTGCGCCAGTCGCTCCCCGATCAGTGCCTCACGCAACCGATCGTCTCCAGCCCCGCGCGCCTGGAGGATCTGCCTAGCCTGCCAGGCCGCCAGCGTCTTCCGATTCCGAAAGTAGGGCGTGATCTCGTACCGCAGCGCCAGGTCGCGCACCTTCTCTCGCAAATACGGGAGGACCGTATCGGGATCCGGGTTGGTCTGTACGATCCGGGCAATATGGCGAGATGTCTCGACATCTAACGCCGCTGCGTGCCCGCCTGGGCGCTCCTCGATCGTCACCCCTTTCAGCGCTACGCCACGCTCGCACTGGACGAGCGCTACACTGTCTCCCGCCTCGGCGCCCAGCGCGGCGCATGCTGCTTCCGGCAGGAGCAGGTAGCGACCCGTGAACTCGGCTGGCAGGGCCCCCTTCATGGGCTGGGCGGTGACCATGACCTCGTCTCCGACATGGACGTAGAAGGTCTCTCCGTCGGCAGCGAGCTCTTGGCGGACTCGTTTGACGAACGAGAGCTTGCCCTCGCCATAGAGCGACGCGATTGCGATCACTTGAGGGAGATCACCGTGCGCTGGACTTGGCATCGCTGCACCTCCTGTATGGGATCGGCTGCATTCCGCAGAGGGAGACGGATGGGCTGGGCTTACTGTTCCTCCTCGCCAGGCTGGGCATTGGCGATCTCATCCGCAAAGTAGCCCTCCAGCGTAGCCAGCGTGTGCTCAACGATTTCACGCACGGTACGTCCCTCGCCCGGCAGGCGCAGGTCAAGCTGTTCGTCGGTCATGCATGCCAGCTCTCCAACGAAACGCCCAAAGGCTTCGTTTGCCTCGCGCACATAGTGCGGTACGTGAAAGTGGGGGTTGTCGTCGGTCAGGCGCCCGCGCGCCAGTATCAGCTCACGGTGATGCGACCAGAAATGCCAGACCCACATGCGGAGCACGTCATTGACCGTGAACCCGTGGGGGGTGGCATTGCCCAGCGTGTCCCAGTTCGCGTGGTCGAGAATCTCGTTCGTCGCCCGCTGCTGTGCCTCGTGCAGGCGCCGGATCAGCGCTCTTACCTCGGCCTGTCGCATCGTGCCGCTTATGCCGATCGGCTCCGTCATATCTTCACCTCATCTATCTCGCGCTTTGCTTGCTCAACCTACGCACTGCGCTTTCTACCGGGCGGTAGTCCTGTGCCCCCAGACCGGGATCCGCAGCCCACCGTTCATATCGTGGTGGCAACTGCGCAGACTTGACAGTAGCTTCTTAGCCATGCTTCGTGCGGCGCCATCCAGCACCCACGTTACTGCCGAATCCTGTGCGGTACGTGCCGCCTTTCCTGCAGAGGCGACCTACCGAGCTGATACCGCTGGGGCAGAACAGTCAAATTCTCGTCACGCTGGCGAGGATGAGGTATCGGGTACCAGTGACGTGCAGAGAGCTACATAGAGCCAGACGCCTGCTGAAGGTATTGTTTCAGGTAACCGCCTGCGACAAAGCTGGAAAAGGCATCGATGTCGGGGAAAATGCATGTGGCCGTGACCCACAGCATCCAGTTGTTTCGCATGGGGGAGATGATGAACACCGGTCTGCCTGCCTCGTGGGCGCGCCAGATCTCGATCGCCGTGCCCATGCTTGCCTCAGGCAGATAGGCGATCAGCGCGTCGGCAGCGGCTGCGCGTTCGAGCGAATCGCGAAAGGTCTCGATCGCTCGCCCGCGCGTATAGGTGACGCTGTTCGGGTGTAGCTTGGCGGGATCCACGATCTCGATATCGGGATGATGGCGATGCACGACCGCGGCGATCCGGTCGCGATATGTCTGATCGTGCACCGCCATCTCTTGTTTCGACCCCTGCATGATGCCGCCCACGAATAGCGTAATGCTCATGGGCTACACTGCAGCTTCCGCTTCCTCGGTGGCTTCCTGCTCGTCCTCTGTCTCGGGTGGCGTGACTGTAGGCAGCCCGCTCGCCTCCCGGACCAGGTTCTCGATCTCGAACAGTACGGCCGGATCGAGGCGTAGCGCTTCCTTGGCGTTCTCACGTCCTTGCGCCAGGCGCTCTTCCTTGTACGTGTAGAATGAACCGCGTTTTTCGATAACGTCCATGTCTACCGCAAAGTCGAGCACGTCACCGGAGCGCGAGATGCCCTCGTTGTACATGATATCAAACTCGGCGACGCGGAACGGGGGAGCAACCTTGTTCTTGGTCACCCGGACGCGCGTCCGGTTGCCGATCACCTCGCCCGACTGCTTGATCGCCTGGATACGGCGGATGTCGAGGCGGACGGAGGCATAGAACTTCAGCGCCATGCCGCCCGAGGTCGTCTCCGGGTTGCCAAACATGACGCCGATCTTTTGCCGGAGCTGGTTGGTAAAGACCACCGCCACGTTGCTCTGCTTGATCGCACCGCTCAACTTGCGCAGCGCCTGGCTCATCAACCGTGCCTGCAAGCCGGGGTGGCTGTCGCCCATCTCGCCCTCGATCTCGGCGCGCGGCACCAGCGCTGCTACCGAGTCGATGACCAGCACGTCGAGCGCGCCAGAGCGGATCAACGCCTCTGCGATCTCGAGTGCTTCCTCGCCCGTGTCCGGCTGCGAGATATAGAGCTCATCCACGTTGACGCCACATACCTGCGCATAGGCCGGGTCGAGTGCGTGCTCGACGTCGATGATCGCCGCCGTACCGCCCATGCGCTGTGCTTCAGCGATGATGTGCTGGCACACGGTCGTCTTGCCCGAGCCTTCCGGCCCATAGATCTCAGTGATCCGCCCCCTGGGCACACCACCTACGCCCAGGGCAATGTCCAACGCTAGAGAACCTGTCGGGATGACCTGAACGTTGAGGTGCGAAGCCGCACCCAGCCTCATGATCGCTCCCTCACCAAACCGCTTGTGAATCGCGTCCAGTGCCGTGCCAAGTGCCTGCTCGCGTCCGTCCCTGGCCATGGGCCACCTCCCTCTTTGTGCTGATGGTACCATTCTAGCACAAATGTTCTAACATGTCAATTGCCAGTTTGGCTGTCTATGGTATAATCACCCGCACCCTGGTCGCCTATCGGCGCGCTAGACAGGAGATCCCGAGATCGTGAATACCCAGGACCAGTCCCACAAACGCATCCGCTCTGCTCCCCCTCGCGACACCGTCCAGGTACGCTTGGGCGAAAACCGCATCCTGGAGGGACCGGTCGGCACCCCACTCGAGGCCTTTGTGGCCGAGGTCTGGCAGCCGGATGAACCGCCGATCGTGGCTGCCCTGGTGGATGGCAAGCTGCGTGAACTGACCTTTTCCGTGCGCAAGGATGTCGACGTACAGCTCTTGTCCAACGCAACCAGCGATGGAAAGCGCATCTACCAGCGTTCTCTCAGCCTCTTGATGCTGGTTGCCGTACACGAGCTCTTTCCGGAGGCACGCATCCGCATCGAGCACGCGGTGACGATGGCCGGCCTGTTGTGCCAGACAGGGGGCCGAGATCCCTTCACCGAGGGTGAGATCGCTCGGATAGAGGCCCGCATGCAGGAGATTGTAGACCAGGACGAACCCATTGTCAAGAGCCAGGTCCCGCTGGAGGAAGCAAAGGCCATCTTTGCCGCCAGCGGATACGACGACAAGGTTCGTCTCCTCCGCTACCGGGAGCGCGATTACCTGGTCCTCTATTCGTTGCGCGGCGTAAAGAACTACTTCTATGGCTACATGGTCCCTTCCACCCGCTATCTGCGTTTCTTTGACCTGGTCCCGCATCCGTTGGGCTTTATCTTGCGCGCGCCGAGGCGTGGCACGCCGGTCGAATTGCCGGATCGGCACGAGTCGCCCAAGCTGGATCTGGTGTTCATGCAGTATGCCGAGTGGCTATACAAGCTCGACGTGCTCGACGTGGCAGCGCTGAACGAGGCCATCGAGTCGGATCGCATCGCTGAGGTGATCCTGGTTTCCGAGGCCCTTCACGAACAGCAGGTGGTGAACATTGCGGCGCGCGTTGCGGCGCGACGCCAAGACGTGCGCCTGGTGCTGATCGCCGGGCCTTCCTCGTCGGGCAAGACCACCTTTTCCAAGCGCCTGGCGGTGCAACTGCTGGCGCGCGGGCTGCGCCCTGTGCCGATCGAGCTGGACAACTATTTCGTGGATCGCGAACAGACGCCCCGCGACGAACAGGGCGAGTACGACTTTGAGCATTTGCATGCGCTCGACCTGGAGCTGCTGAACCGGGACCTGCTCGGTCTCATGGCTGGCGAGCAGGTGCAGCTGCCGGCGTATGACTTTCGCACCGGGACGCGCCACGCCGGCCCTACCCTGCGCATCGGTCCAGAGCACATCATCATTGCCGAGGGCATCCACGGCATGAACCCGGAGCTGGTGCCCAGCATCCCTCCCGACCGCACCTATCGCGTCTATATCTCGGCGCTGACCCAGCTCAACGTCGACGCGCACAACCGCGTCTCGACCACCGATACGCGCCTGCTGCGGCGTATCCTGCGTGATGCACAATACCGCGGCTATTCGGCCGAGGGCACAATCAACCGCTGGGAGAACGTGACTCGTGGCGAAGTGCGCTGGATCTTTCCCTACCAAGAGAATGCCGACGCGATGTTCAACTCGGCCCTAGCGTACGAATTGGCCGTGATCAAGCCGCTTGTCGATCCCTACCTCCGCTACGTCGAGCCGGATACGTTGGCCTATATCGAGAGCAAGCGCCTGCTGAGCTTTTTGCAGTGGATCCTGCCCTGCAAGCCGGACCTGGTTCCGGGCAATTCGATCTTGCGCGAGTTTGTCGGCGGCTCGATCCTGCGCGATTTTGCCATTTCGCTGGGTGATGTCTAGACTGTACAGGAGGCAAGTTTGAGTTCCGATCAGGACGGGCCAGAGGTGAGGGCACGTTGGGAGATCGTGCTCGTGGTGGGCGTCGTCGTGCTGGCTTGCGCCATCCTGGCCTGCACGCTGGGGGTAGCGGGGATCCTCTTTACCAGGCGAGGGCAAATAGTGCCCGCCGCGTCGCCCACCTTTGTTGCCCCTACGCGCCTCGCAACGGTGCCCGTTCCAACGCGGACGCCCACCCCGCCGCCGACGGCGACACCGATGCCTACCGCGCGGCCATCGGCCACGTCGACCGCGACGGCAGTTCCCGAACCCACCCGAACGGCGCGTGCCACGTCTACGCCGACGGACTTGCCTGCGCGCCCATCTGCCACGCCCACGGCTGTGGTCTGCGATGACCTTACTACCTTGGGGCAGATCTCGCTCGCACCTGGCCAGGCTTTTGTGTGTAGCATCGATCAGAGCCAGTTGACAGAAGAACTCGACAGGCGTCCGGAGAACCCGTGTAGCAGTACCGACGTCACCTTTGGCGCTGATAGCCAGGTACACGTGACCTGCCGCATAGGACTGACCCTGCAAGCGACGGCGATCGTGGAGGTCAGTGATTGCCGCATGAACCTGCGGATCGCCAGCAGCACCTTTGGCTTTGGCCAGCTCCTGCAAGGGCTGATCGACGAAAACCAGGAGCTGGTCCCCTATGACCGGATCTGCGTCG
>CAZLMZ010000161.1:4486-7757 GCA_964560475.1 uncultured Anaerolineae bacterium | reverse complement strand
TCGGCGATCTCTTGGTAGACGCGCCGGAAGCGCAGTTTGGCCGTCACCGTCACCGCGCCCCCCGCCCTTGGAGCGGCAAAGGCGTACGTCGATGCATCGCTCTCTAGCGCCGCGATGCGGTTGTCGCTCACGATCTGCGTTTGCTTCCAGTAGCTCACCACCGGCGCCTCGCCCGTCGCCACGTCGCGCAGCACCTTGGCATAGGCCATGCCTGGCTGCCCGGCCTGTGCCCCGCCCCACGCTGGCACCGCCGGCCCACTCAACTGACTCAGGGGCTGCCCGCTCGCGTCGATCGCGGTCACGGTCAGGATCATGTGCCGCCCGGGGTGATCGGTTGGCACGTGGTGCCCTGCGCCGGTATTGGTGATCGCCACCGTAGCCACCATCCGGCCCATCTCCTGGCGCACGGCCAGAGCCATCTCGACCGTCTCTCCCAGCAGGGCCTCGTCTGCCGCGCCGGGCTGCAGGTGGGAGGCGATCATGTCCGGCGGGCGGATCAGTCCGCCCTTGTCCAGGAACACGAAATGATCCACGCCGGTCGGCGCCATGTGGCAGGCCTGGCACTCGATCCCCTGCTCCGGGTAGGGGCTCTCTAGCCACTCGCTGAACGACTGGTAGATCGGCGTTCCCCAGAAGCTGAACTGGTGGCAGGGCGCACAGAACTGGCTGTGCTTTTCCAGCTCCAGGTAGCTCACGCGTCGCGTCACGTCGTCGAACGGGCCGTAGAACATGTGCGTGTCCGACGGCGGGCGGTTGAGGCGGATCGACTGCACGCCCGGCATGTTGCCGTACGGCAGCCCGGTAACCGGATCCAGGTACACGTCGGCCACCTTGTGGCAAAAGTCGCAGAACACGCCCTCCTGCTCGACGCCCGCTAATGCGTTCATGTCGGTCGTGAACGGCGCGTTCGCCGCCGCGCCGGGGGCGTGGCAGGTCGCGCAGTTGCCGGCGGTCCCTGGAAAGTCGTCCACGTACCCGCCGCCGAGGTGCTGCGTGCCCGTCAGGTCGGTGCCGTTGTAAAGCGAGAAAAACCGCCGGTTGGTGCCCGACGTGCCGTGCGCGTTCGTCACCCACTGCGGGTAGGCGACCATGCAGTGCCCGCAGCCGATCGGGTCCGCCGGGTCCGGCATCGAGGTGTACCATTCATGATCGGGGTTATCGACATCTGGGTGTGGGAGCAGCGTGATCGTCACCCCCGCCGCCGACGGGACGACCGCCACGCCGCCCGGATAGTAGCCCTCCGACCAGGCAGTGACCGTCACCGTGATCCCCTCTGGCAGGTCGCCCAGGAGAAAGCTGCCGTCGGCAGCGCTGGTCGTGTGGTTGCGCGTCGTCTGCCAGCGCACCACCGCCCCGCCGACCGGGCCATGCGCGTCGACGACGACCCCACTGACCGTGCCCGGCTGCTGGGCCATCCCGCCTAGCTGCCACAGCAGCAGTGCCAGCAGGCCCGCGCCGAGGAGGATACTCGAAAAGAACGCCGCACGCCTCATCTTTCGCCTCGCGCCTACCAGTCGCGCAGCACGGTCGGCAGGTAGACCCCGTTCTCTCCGGCCCAGCCGCCACCTCCGACGAAAACCTCCTCGCCGATCAGCGTCACCGTGTTGGCCCAGCGCTCCTCGCCTCGCTCTGCCAGCAGGTTGATCGCCACTTCGTCCGCCAGGCCCTCCCACCGTCCCTCGTGCGCGGTCAGGCTGAGCATCGAGAAATCGTCGTGCAGGGCGACTGGATCATACACTACGGTGAAAGCGCCGTTCTCGCCAGGCACGACGCTACCCTGTCCCATCACCACCCCCTTGTCGTGGAAGGTATAGTGGACAGATGTCGTCCCTGGCGGGGCCAAGCCGCGGATCTGGATCGGCTCGACGTGACCGGAGGGCCAGGTGAGGAACCCCGGCCTGGGCGAGAGGATCGCCAGGCGAGGCGCGTCCGGCTCGACGACGTAAAAGGCATACCGTCCCGTCGTGCCCATCACCGTGCCACTATTATGGGTTGCAGGCGCACCGGCATAAGCCAGCGGGCGGTCGTGCACCACCTGCACGTCCACCGTCCACTTGCCGACCTCGTAGGCCGAGAAACCGAACTCGGGATCATAGACCCAGCCGATCTTGTTCGCCCGCAGCACCGCCGGGATCCGGGCGCCCGAGGGCGAGGTAAAAGTCACGCTAACCCGGCTGTCGAGCGGCGGGCCCACGTGCCCGCAAAAGGCGACCATGTCGTCCATCTGCAGCACGTCGCCCGGGCGCACGCACTTGGGCAGGAACAGCATGTCGATCTCCTGCACCTCCCCCTCCACGGTCATGGTCAGGATCGGCCCGCCGTTGATGCTGGCCCCCGTCGCATCCTGGAAGGGCGGCGTCACGCGCGCGCCCACCGGATCCCCGTGCGGCAGCAGCACCCACAGCGAGCTATAGATCGCGTATTCGCGCAGGTCGGTGCCGGGCACGCGCAGCACGACCCCGCCGAACTCCCACTTACAATCGCCCGGCTTGTCGCCGTCCGCCGGTTCGCCGATCTGGTAGCCATAGGTGTCGTTAAAGCGCCAGTATGCGGTGCCCATGCCGTCTTCCGACAGGATCTCACGCACCCGCACGTCGGGCCGCTCGGAAGAGCCGTACCAATAGCCCCACAGATCGATCTCGTCCGGATAGACCGCCGGATCGTATCCACTGTCGGTAGTGATAAAGAGCGGCGCCTCGCCGATCTGGATTCGCTCCTCGAGCCCCTGTGCCGTGCAGCCGGTGGGCGGCCAACGGAAGCAGTTGCGCGCCTTGGGAAACTGCGCCCGGATCAAGTTGTAGAGCTGCCCATCGACCCCGCGAGTATCCTGGAACGTAACGATCGAGTGGATCGAATCCCCCTTTTGCGCGACGCTGTCCGTCTCGTCGCCCCAGTGCACGTCCCCACTCCAGTAGGGGTAATAGTTCTCGATCCCAAACCGCGCCGTGCCGAGCAGGTCCCGGTTCTCGAACCAGGCCGGCATCAGCGGGTCAATGTGTTCGCTGCTGTAATCCATCCCCCGCCGCCCGTGGGCCACGATCCGCGACGCCGCATCCGTCCCCTCGATCACGTTCCCCCAGGTCATGTACCCCGCCCACAACGTGCCCTCTGGGTCCTCGTACACGGCGCTGATGTCCACGCGGAACTCGCCCGGCTCTTCCATGCGGACCGCAGCTCCTGCCGGCAACTGAAAATAGCCAAAGCGGTTCGCCTGCCCGTCGATCGTCACGACGTTGGCTGCGCCCAGATCGGAGAAGGGCAATTGCATCAC
>CAZLMZ010000161.1:0-4386 GCA_964560475.1 uncultured Anaerolineae bacterium | reverse complement strand
TCGTGCAGGTCTGCGCCGCCCCGCGTCGTCGGCGTGCGCACCGAGGTCCCCACGATCGCGTGAGAACCGAGCGCATCCATGCTGCCATCGGGCTTGTGCACCTCGATAGCCAACTGTCCCGACGGTATGGCCAGCGGGATGTGCGGTGGCGGCGGCAGGCGCCGGTCGGTGGACGAGAGCCAGTTCGACTGCGGCTCGAGGCGATAGACGATCGGCTCACCTGTCCGTTCGTCGAAACGAGGGATCACGACCTGGTGCGGCGGGAACAGGACTCGCGTCGGCATGGCGTACTGTCCCTGGTCCTCCAACGCGCCCACGCCACGGTGGCCGTTGACCGGGTAATCGCCCAGCAGCGTCCATGGGATGCGCGGCGGGGCGGGCGTGCCGACGCGAACCGGCGGCAGGCCGAGCACCTGTTCCGGGTTGTGGTACCACACGTCGGCGATCGGCACGTCTGCATTCCGCGGCACGTCGCTCATCAGCCACGCTTCCGGCCGGTAGAGGCCGTCGGGCAGGTCCGCCGGAACCTGCAGCGTCACGACCAGGTCGCCTTCGAAGGCGTTGGCTGTGATGCACGTCAACCCGGTGAGGCTCACCGGGGCGTTGGTGCCGCGGTGTTCCCCGTACGCCTCGTGCTCGATCGGTAGGCCGGTCGGCGTAAAGAGATAGGCGTTGAACCACGTGTTCCACGGCTGGGAACGGCCCTCGCCGTTAAAGAGATAGCGCCAGCCAAAGTTGTGTGCCGTCACGTCGTACGCAGGGGTACCCGTGCAGTTCAGGCCCGGCGACGTGACCCGCACCTTGGCCGTCAGCACGGCAGACTGGCCCCGCTGCAGGGGCAAGCCCGGCCCACTCCCGCCAGAAGGCACCTGCAGCGTGCCCGACATCCACCATCCTGCCCAGCCCTTGCTTCCCTCAGACAGGAAGGCGCTGACGCTGTTCCAGTGCTGGCTGTTCCCCTCTGGCAGCACCGGCTCACCCACAGTCAAGATCGCTCCGGGCAGCGGGTTCAGGTTGTAGACCGTCTCGTCCGCGACCTGTGTTTGGCCCAGCTTCCAGAACCAGCGGACGCGATCCCCCTGCACGTCGTACTTGATCAGGAGCGAGGAGCCGGGTGGGGCGTAGAGCTCGGCCGTAAAGGCGCCGTGCGCGTCGGCCGTGGCCGTAATATAGTTGTTGCCGTTGAGATTGATGACCGCCACCGCCGCATCGGGCGCCACTGCACCCGGGCCGCCGACCACGGTGGCATAACCCTCAAGGTCCGGATCGCTCACCGCAATGGCCTGCAGATCCGGCGGCTCTGCCGGAAAGGGCTGCGGGATCGCGCTCGACACAGCGGGGTCGGTGGCCGCTGCCGGCGAACCGGCAGTCGCTGCACGGATCGCCGTTGCATCGCTCACTGCCAGCGTCGGCGCTGGCAAAGCGTCCTCTGCCGTCGACGGGCGCCGCACGACCAGGAACAGGGCCGCACCGAGCAAGCACACCAGCCCGATGGCCAGGAGCACCCTCACCGAACGCGACATGCGGACCATGGCTTTTCTCCTGCTATCCACCCTTGCGAAGGTGGCGAACGAAGCGTTCGCCACCTTCGCAAGGGGTTCAGATCATTCCTGATAGGGCAGCACGCGCAGGAATGCTACCAGGTCATCGACCTCTTGCGCCGTCAGGCCCGAGGTGACGCCGTGGGTGTCCTGGGGATTTGCGCTCGTCAGCACCTCGACCAGCGTCGCCGCACTGCCATCGTGCAGGTAGGGGGCGCTGTCATAAAGGTAGCGGAGCGTGGGCGTGTCGATCGCCGGACCGAACCACTCGCCGGGCGCATCTGCGGTGCCCACGTCGTGCTGCTTCAGGTCGGTGTACAGCGGCGGCGGATGGCAGCGCAGGCAGTCCGTCTCTGCCGACTCGAAGATTGCCTTCCCTCGTGCCTCGGCAGCGGTCAAGGTGTGCGTACGTGCCGGAACCGCGAGACTGTCGATGAACGCCGCCAGGCAGTCCAGGTCGTAGGAGCGCCCTGCGTTAGGGGCGCCGAGTGTGGGGTGCATCTGGCCTGCGATCAGTCCCTGTCCGAACTGCTCGAAGCGGATGCTGAACTCACTGTCGGCCGACTCGTCCCACTCGGCCGACCAGCGCAGCGGATAAGTCTCGATCATGCCCAGCAGGCTGGTCGTGTTGCGCGTGATGATCGGCGTCGCGCCCACCGGCACTTCGCCCGTGTACTGCAGCAGCCAGGTTCGCCCATCTCCTTCGCCCTCCACGTGGCAGGTGTTGCAACTGATCCACTTGGCCAGAGCCAGGTCGGGCCGCGCCGAGGAATGGTAGAGCCGCTTGCCGCGCAGCAACGTTGGCGGCAAGGGAAGTTCGGTAACCGTGATCACCTCTGTCACCGTATAGGTCCCGGCATCGATCACGCTGACCGTACCCGCCAGGACATTGTTCACGTACGCCGCATGCCCGTCGGGATGGAGCACGATCCCGCGCGGATTGTCACCCACCGTAAGGTGGGCGACGCGGCTGGGGCGAGAGGGATCGCGTAAGTCGAGCACCGAGAGGTCATTGCTGCCGGCGTGGACCACCCACAGCTCGGCATCGTCCTTGGCCAGGGCGGCATCCCACGGCAAGCCCACCGGTTGGTCGCGCTCGGGCAGCGGAACCTGCTCTGAGGTCAGGTGCGCGTTCGTCACCAGATCCAGCACCGAGATCTTGGGAAAAACGGTCGTGTCGAACGCCGTGTTCAGCCCCCGGCCATTGGCCATCGTTTGCGGCAGATAGGCGCGCGTGCCCGAACCGTTGACGACTACCGATGGGGCTGGGGCGACGTTGGGCCAGGTGGCGATCGTCATCACCGCCGGTTCGTTCGAGGCGAAGGATCGCGTCCCGCCCCCGAGGCCTGCCCCCAAGGCTGCCCCGGAGACGACCGGAAAATAGAGCGCAAAAGGACGGAAAGCGAGGATAGTTACCTGGCCGCTCAGGAGATGGCTGACCAGCAGACGCCGTCCATCCGGGGTGAAGGCCAAGCCGTAGGGGCGATCGGCGACCGGCACGATCGAACGCGTGCGCAGATCGCCGCCGTCCAGCAGCCGTACCTGATCCTCTCCCAGCTCGGCGACCGCCAGCAGCCGTCCATCCGGCGAGACCGCCGTACCCACCGGCCGGTTGCCCACGGTCACCGTATCGACGACGGTCCGGGCGCGCAGGTCGACGATCGAGATCGTATCCGCGCCCTGGTTGGCCACATACGCGCGCCCGCGCGCATCGTCTACCGCCACAGCGCGCGGGTCGACGCCAACTGTGAGCTCGGTTACGGCGTTACCTGCAGCTAGGTCGACCAGGGAGAGCGAATTCGAGTCGGGATTGACGACGAGGAGGGTTGTTCCGTCGGCGGTGACTGCGATTGCCGAGCTCGCGTATTTGCGAGGAGCGAGGTTCCCGGCAGCATATCCGCGGGTACCGGCAGGGACAGGACGTGCCAAGAACAAGGCCCCCAGGCCCACGAGCACGATCCACCTGTACCACCGCCGTTCGCGCATCCCAGCCGCCTCCGTCTCTACGAGCTTACGGATCCTCACGGCACGCGCCGAATCGTGCCCTCAGTGTATCACTGAAGTAATGACAGGTCAAAGCACAACGGACTGCGGGCCTGTCGATCGAAAAAGGTCACCTCAAGTATGAGGTGACCTTTGCGATCCGGGGTCAGCCGGCCTGCGTGCTAGACCGACCAGACACTACCAATCGTTGTCGCGGTCACTGCCGCGACCGCCGCCACGTCCACCACCACGACTACCACCACGACCGCCACCGCGACCGCCGCCACCGCCGCTGCGTGGCTCACGCGGCTTGGCTTCGTTCACCTTGAGCGTCCGACCATCGACCGACCGGCCATCCAGCTCCGAGATCGCCTCTTGTGCCGCGGCATCGCTTACCATCTCGACAAAGGCAAAGCCTCTCGGCCGCCTAGTCGCGCGATCGGTGATCACGTTCACGCTGACCACGTCGCCATAGGCTTCGAACAGCTCGCGCAGCGTGTCCTCGGTCGTGTCATAGCTCATGTTGCCGACATAGATGCTCTTGGCCATCCTGACTTGCCTCCCCGGCGCTCTCCCGCGCCATAGCATCGGTGACCTGGGGGCCCCTGGCGCCCTGCTCCACCGAGAACTCGACACGCTGTCCCCTTGTCCAGGGTCTTGAGCCCATCGCTCCCTATGCCAAAAAGGTGGACCCCTACTTCGCGCTACATGATACTGGATGAAGCATGATTTGTCAATCTATCTTGATGCCATATGTCGTCTCGTATTGCGGGTACCCAAACCCAGGCATCCGGCGGGCTCGTACGCCTTGACGCACGCTCTCTTTGTCGGTATACTGGGGTGAGTGCTACTCGTGAATCGC
>CAZLMZ010000160.1:5854-7787 GCA_964560475.1 uncultured Anaerolineae bacterium | reverse complement strand
GAGCAAGGCGGAAGGCTTGCAGCGCAGGTGGCGTTGTGATATAATGCCAGTGTATATCCCAAAGCGAGCGCACACAGCATGCATATCGACATCCTGACCCTGTTCCCGGGCATGTTCGTCGGCCCCTTTGACGAAAGCATCATCCACCGTGCCCGTGAGGCAGGGCTGATCTCCATTGCGATCCACGATATCCGCGATTGGGCGCCTGGCAAGCACCGCCAGTGTGACGACATCCCCTATGGCGGCGGCGGCGGCATGATCATGAAGCCGGAACCAGTCTTTCGCGCCGTGGAAGCGGTACTGGACATGATGCCGGGAGATGCCCCTCGCTGTCCCGTGATCCTCTTGACCCCCCAGGGCCGGACCTTTACGCAGGCGGTCGCACGCGAACTCGTGCAGCAGGATCAGATCGTCCTGATCTGTGGCCGCTACGAGGGCATCGACGAGCGGGTGCGCGCGTACCTGGTGACGGATGAGATCAGCATCGGCGATTATGTGCTGTCGGGCGGCGAGCTGGCGGCCATGGTCGTGACCGATGCCGTGACCCGCCTCCTCCCGGGCGCGCTGGGCGATCCGGGCGCGACGCTCGCCGACTCGCATGCCCAGGGTCTGCTCGAGCATCCTCAATACACGCGCCCGGCCGTCTACCGGGGCTGGGCGATCCCCGAGGTCTTGCTCTCTGGGCATCACGCCAGGCAGGCCCGTTGGCGGCGAGAGATGTCTCTGCGCCGTACCTACCGGCGACGGCCCGACCTGCTGGAAAAAGCGCCGCTCAGCGAGGACGATCGGGCGTTCCTCGATCGGCTGCGCGAGCAAGAGGATGCCTCGGATGGAGAACCACTCGGGTGTAACGGAGTAGAAGGACATTGACCGACAAGCGACTGCGCATCCTCCCCCTCGGCGGGCTCGGCGAGGTGGGCAAGAATATGATGGTCCTGGAATACGACCAGCAGATCATCGTCATCGACAGCGGGCTGATGTTCCCAGAGAGCGACATGCTGGGCGTCGACCTGGTGATCCCCGATTTCGGATACCTGCTGGACAAGAAGGATCAGATCAGGGCCGTCCTCCTGACACACGGGCACGAGGATCACATCGGCGCCCTGGGCTACCTCATGGCCCAGATCGACGCACCGATCTATGCGACGCAGTTGACGCGCGGCATGGCCGAGATCAAGCTGCAGCGGCATCACCTGCTCGATCGAGTGACCTTTCACACGGTGCGCAGCGGAGATCGGCTCACGATCGGGCCGTTCGAGATCGAGTTCTTTTACGTCACCCACAGTATTCCGGATGGCGTGGGACTGGCGATCGACACGCCCGTGGGGCTGGTGATCCATTCGGGCGACTACAAGTTCGATCATACGCCCGTCGATGGCCGCACCACCGATTTCGCACGCCTGGCTCAGTATGGGGGGCGCGGCGTGCTGGTTCTCCTCGCCGACAGCACCAACTCGGAATCACCGGGGTTCACGCCCTCTGAGCAGACGGTGAGCAAGGCCTTCGATGACGTCTTTCGCCAGGCAAAGGGACGGATCATCGTCGGCACATTCGCCTCGCTGATCTCACGCATCCAGCAAGTGCTCTTTTGTGCAGAGCAGTGTGGGCGCAAGGTCGCCATTGCCGGCCGCACAATGACCGACAATGTGTCGATCGCGCGTAGCCTGGGCTACCTGGACGTTCCGCCGGATCTGCTGATCTCGCTCCAAGAGACCCAGCGCTTGTGCCCGGAGGAGGTCGTCATCCTGGCAACTGGCACGCAGGGCGAGCCTTCGGCTGCGCTGGCGCGCATGGCGGCGCAGCGGCACCGCCAGATCCAGATCCGCCAGGGCGATACGGTGATCATGTCCGCGCAGATCATCCCGGGCAACGAAGAGATGGTGCACCGGACGATCAACCGGCTCTACCAGCAGGGCGCCCAGGTCGTATACGA
>CAZLMZ010000160.1:0-5754 GCA_964560475.1 uncultured Anaerolineae bacterium | reverse complement strand
GCCAGCGACGGTTTTGTGATCGTGATCGTCCCGCTGACCCGCGACTATCACCTCAGCGCTCCACCTCAGATCGTGACCCGCGGGTTCGTCTTTGAGCCCGATTCGAGCGGTCTGCTCTCCAGAATCTCGGAACAGGCTATGGAAGTCCTGGAAAAGAACCTGGCGTCGCAAAATGGCGACCTCGAGCGCAAGCTATGCCAGCAGATCGAGGACTATGTCTATGCCGAGACGCGCCGCCGCCCGATGGTGATCCCCGTCCTCAGCAGAAGTTACTTTTCATAAAATTGACAGCTTGAAAGTAGCTGTGATAGAATGGGAATACGGACGCATTCCGTTGCTGTGTGGACCACAGCGGAGGGGGGGAATGACGGAGCAATTGCTCGATCAAATTCAAGCTATGGGCCGCTATCGGCGTCTGTCCCCTTCCGGTCAGGAGCAACTTGCCCAGATCGTGGGCAAGCTTCGCCACGTCAGTCTGTTCGAGTCCCTTTCCCTGGAAGAACTGGCATACATCGCAGAACGAGCACGCCTCGTCCGCTATCAGGCCGGCGATCTGATCATTCGCAAGGGCGATACGGACAAGACCCTGTACGTGATCATCGACGGCCAGGTCCGGGTCTGGGATCGGATGGAGGAGGGCAGGGGACGCCTGCTGAACTATCACGGATCGGGCGACTTTGTCGGGGAGCTCGCGTTCCTGGAAGACAAGCCGCGCGCAGCCAACGTCGACATGATCACAGATACCGAGCTGGTGGCGTTCGACCGCGAGGGCTTTGAGCGCATCCTCCAGCATCCGCAGATCAGCGACTATTTGCATACCTGGGGCCAGGAACGCATCCGCAAGAGCAACCAGTCCTTCGAGGGCAAGCAGTGGGACGAGATCACGATCGTCATGGCCCACAAGAGCTGGTTTGGGCTGGCGCGGGCGATCGTGGTGCCGTCGCTGGTCCTGCTCGCTGCCATCGGGCTGCTGGGCGCGTTGATCTTCTTGTCCAGCATTGCGGATCAGATCCTGATCAGCGTGCTCCTGGCGGCTATGATCGGCGCTGGCTTGTGGATCTCTTGGATGTACCAAGACTGGCATAATGACGACCTGATCGTCACCTCCAAGCGGGTGATCCAGATCGAGCGCGTTCTCGTCCCTCCCTTCCCGATCGAACGCCACGAGGTCGCACTGGGCCACGTGCAGGACATGACCACGCGCAACCATGGCTTGTGGACTTCGCTCTTTGGGATCGAAACGCTCGTCATCCGCACATCCGGCATCGGCTTGGTCGAGTTTCCCTACCTGGAAGACGCCGAGGGGATCCGCGACGAGATCTTTCAAGCACGCGAACTGGCCCGGGCTCGGCGCATCGGTGAGGAGCGGAGCCAGATCCGCAGCAGGTTGATGGACGAGCTGGATCGCCCCGCTACGCGGACCTACGAGCCGCTGCAGGCAGAGGAAGGCGAACCGGTCACGCCAGAACGAGAGGGCTTGCTCAAGATCGTGGACTATTTCGTGCCGCGTACGCGCATCGTCAAGCCGGATCGCATCATCTGGCGCAGGCATTGGTGGATCCTGGTGCGCAAGGTCACGCCACCGGCCCTGCTCTCCCTCTTCTCGGCAGCTGTGTTGGCCCTTACCATCATCCGGCCTGGCTTCCTGAGCCAGATCTCCTGGCGCCTGGCGGTGCCGATCCCCGCCGGCGTCACCTTTCTTTCCCTGCTGTGGTGGCTGTGGCGGTATGATGGCTGGCGAAATGACATCTATATCGTCACCGACGAACGGATCATCGACGTGGAGGGATCGCCTTTCCACATCAAGGGAGAGAGCCGCATCGAGGGTACCTTTGACGTGATCCAGAGCACCGATTACAGCAGTCCCAACTGGTTGTACCGCATCCTCAGGATTGGGAACGTGACGATCGATACGGCCTCAAAGCAGGCAGCGTTCACCTTCGATCTCGTTGCGCGTCCGGGCGAAGTGCAGCAAGAGATCTTTCGACGGCTCACGGCATACAGGGAAGAACGGGCGCGCGAGGAAACCGAACGGCAGTATGCCGAGTTCAGCAAATGGTTTGGCACCTACCACCGCTCGGTGACAGAGCAGAAGGAGTACTGATATGAAACAGAGATGGACGATAGTTCGGTTGGCGTGGCTCGCCTTGACCGTGGGCGTGCTGATTGCCTTGGCAGGATGCAAGCAGCCTGCCGAAACCATTCCGCCGCCACAGCCGTACGCCGGCCCGACGGCTACGAGCGGGCCGGGAGAGACGGCCCCCACGCCGCAAGACGCGCTGCCACCGACCGTAGCAGCCGACAAGGACGCACTGGCAGCAAAGGTGAACGGCGGTCCGCTCTACCTCATCGACTACCAGAAGCAGGTAGACGAATGGGAGTCGGCGTTCCTCGCGCAGAATGCCCAGCTGTCGGAGCAGGAAAAGCAAGAGATGCTGATCCAGGGCCGGCGGCAGGTATTGGACGTGATGATCGAACAACTGTTGATCGAGCAAGCTGCTAGCCGGCAGGGCGTGGCCATTTCTGATGCCGAGGTCGAAAGCGTCATCGCGCGCGACATCGAGGAGAACGGCGGGCAAGATCAGTTCAACGCCTGGCTGCAGGATAACAACTGGACCTACGAAGAATACAAGAGCCGCCAGCGCTCCATGATGATCGCGTCGCAAATGTTCGAGCAGGTGACAAAAGACGTACCCACTGAAGCCGAGCAGGTGCATGCCAGGCACATCCTGGTTGCCAATGAACAGGAAGCGCGTGATCTGCTGGCACAACTGCAAGACGGAGCCGACTTTGCCGAGCTCGCGCGCGAGAACTCGCTCGATCCAAGCACGAAGGAGAGCGGTGGCGACCTGGGCTTTTTCCCACGCGGGACGCTGGTCGTTCCTGAGGTAGAGGACGTCGCCTTTTCGCTCTCGGTCGGGCAGGTGAGCGATGTCGTGCACAGCGCCATGGGCTATCACATCGTGCAGGTCGTGGAACGTTCTGAAGGAATGACCTTGACCGAGGAATCGTGGCAAGCGCTACGAGAAGTCACCTTTCGCGACTGGGTTTCCGATCTGTGGGCCAACGCCCAGATCGACGTCCTGATTGCCGTGTAGGCATACGTGGATCCGGTGGCGAGAAGACCAGGGGACAGGGCGTCCTCGCCGGGATGCCTTCGGCCGCGCGTCGTCGTGGGCATCTCGCCCAGGTAGACAAGCATAGCTCGCTATGGTATACTGAAAAATAGATAATACGTGGGCGCTGCCAGGGACACTGCGCTCCCTCGGCCTGGCTGCTACGCCCCAGGCCACGAGCCCAGCAGGAGGAGCCGCCATGAATTGGGAGCAGCCATCCTTCAAAGAGGAAAAAGAAGAACGGCCCGCTGCTCGGGTGGGGTCGGTTCTCTTTATGCTCCTGACCATCGTCGTTCTGTCATTGTACGCGGTGATCTTTGCAAATCCACAGATCTTCTTGAACCCGTTCAAGCCGCCTGTGGCCGAGATACCGCTGGGGGGGTCCAACCCTGATCCTACTTCTACGCCAACTGCGGTACCGACGTCGACGCCACAACAGCCGTTTCCGCCGACGTGGACTCCCACTGCGACCCCGACGGTGACCAACACGCCGACGCCTATGCCGACGTGGACGCCGACGCCGACCAGGCCGCCAACCTCCACGCCCAAGCCGCTGCCGGCATTTTCATTGCGCCAGGAGCCGATCTTTACCTCGCAGATCGCCTACGACAGCCTGTACGCAGGGCAGCCGGATAGCCAGTGGCCCAGGAACTGGTGGTCGGGAGTGGCGGGTGAAGTCACTAACCGGAACGGCGAGGCGGTCATGGACGTCACGATCCGCATCTGGGACGACTTTGGGCACGTATGGGAGACACACCCGGGCCAAGTCGAGACCAACACCGGCATCCGGTACTGGCAGTATTATGACTCGGCTTATGGTGGCAAAGGTACACGCGCGTGGTGGGACCAGTTTCTGGGCGTGAGCTGCCACGAGTCGATCGCTGTCCACGTCAAGGTGATTCAGGGCAGCAAGGAGTCGGCCACGGTGAACACCCGGACGACCGGAGAGTGCACGACGAACCTGATCTTGGTCTATTTCCAGAAAAACTATTAGCACCTCAGCTCGATCAACTATACGTCACTGTGTCAGCCCAACCACGCCCCGAGGGAACCGGCATGCAGAGCTACAACACCCTGCTGTCCGATATCATGGACGAGATGGATGCGGATGTGCTCACCTTTATCAAGGAGCACATCACCTCGTTCACGCGATGGGACGTGATCCGTTTCCTGCACGAGAATCCCAACACCGAAGACACGGCCGCGAACCTGGCACGATTCGTCGGCCGCGCACCGCACGTCATCGTGAGGGAGACTCAAGAGATGAATGAGGAGGGAATCCTCGAGTCGGGGAGGATGGGTGAACACACGATCTATCACCTGACTGCAGATGCGGACACACGCCGGCTGATCGCCGACCTGGTTCAAGCGGCCGGCGATCGAACCTTCAGGATGAAGCTTGTCTACCACATCCTGCGTGCGGGAGGAGAGGGATGACCAAGCGAGTCCGGACAGGGGTGGCCGGCCTCGATGAAATGCTGCACGGCGGGTTCCTCGAGGGATCGGCTGTCCTGGTCGAGGGTGCGGCGGGCACGGGCAAGACCACACTGGGGCTGCAGTTCCTCTATACGGGCATTGTCGAGGAGAGAGAGCCAGGGCTCCTGATCACCTTCGAGGAGTTTCCATCTCTGCTGCTGCGCGACGCGCGGGCACATGGATGGAACCTGAGCGCACTCGAGGAAGCCAACAAGCTGCGCATCCTCTTTACCTCACCCGGCATCCTGCTGTCCAGCCTGCAATCTCCTGGCAGCCCGCTCAACGACACGATCATGAGGTGGGGTATCCGGCGCGTTGTCCTCGACAGCGTGGATCACCTGCAGCGCATCTCGTCCGATCCCGTGGCCTTGCGCGAGATCTATGCGACTGTGTTGAATGCTCTCAAGCGCGAAGAGATCACGGCGCTGCTCACGCGCGAGGTAAGCGGCACGCGCCTTCGGCCGCAGCGAGACAAGCTCGCTTACGTCGTCGATGCCCTCTTGATGATGCAGTACGTCGAGGTGAACAGCGCGATCGAGCGCGCCCTGTTGATCCTCAAAACGCGCGGCAGTGCCCACGCCCAGGGCATCCACAGATACGAGATCAGGCGAGGGGGGATCGCGGTTACGGAGAGGTTCGAGGGGCTGCAGGGACTGTTAACCGGCATGCCGTCGCGGACGCCGCGACGCTAGCCAGATCCGGCGCACACTGGAGCCGGTCTGTCTTTCCGCTCAGATCGAGACGAGCGGCGACTCGTCTCCCGCAATCTTTTCGAGGCTCAAGCCCATGCGGTGACGTTCACTGTCCAGGCTAATCACCCGCACCTGGACCAGATCGCCTTCGCGCACGCGTTGCTGCGAGGCGGGATCTCCCCACTCAGAGTTGTGGATCAGGCCCTCGAGCCCTTCCTCGAGGCGGACGAACGCGCCAAAGTTGACGATATTGGTAATCTTGCCCTCGAATATCTCACCGATACCGTACTTGCCGTCTGCCGTCTCCCACGGATCCGGGTAGAGGCGCTTCAAGCTCAAGCCAATGCGTCCGCGCTCTGGATCGACGTTGAGGACATAGACATCGACGTCCTCGCCGCTTTGCAGCACGTCCGATGGGTGTGTGACGCGTCCCCAAGAGAGCTCTGAGATGTGGATCAGGCCCTCGATGC
>CAZLMZ010000159.1:5138-7795 GCA_964560475.1 uncultured Anaerolineae bacterium | reverse complement strand
TAGCACGTCCTCTAGGCGATGCCAAGCAACTCGGTGCCCGTTTCAGGAGCACCGAGTTTGCGTTCGTAGTGACGACCCCCAGTCGCCAGAAGACGCCCTGAGAGGTACCGACCGCTAAAGCGGTTACTACGAACGGTGAGCATCCTGTTCGTAGTAACGACCTTCAGTCGTTACGGGTCCCCTGGCGAGGGTCGCGCCCAGAATCGGTGTTTCTGGTGCCCATTCGAGGAGCACCGATCATCGTTCCTGCAGGTCACGCATGCGGCGTGACGCCAGGCCCGCATCTAGATTACGCGCAGGAGCACTGGCAGGTTTCAGGACGCCTTGTTAGGAACGCCTCTCCCCGACACGCGGGATGCCGTTCGCTTCGGTCATCCCCTTTGCGCGTCGCTGCGGAGGATGGTACAATCGGGACCGTGCGGGGAGTACGGTGAAGGCAGCAAAGCGAGGAGGAGGTATGCTGCTCGCGGGAGCGGCCAGGCAAACGATCACGCCGGCGATCGAGGGGCAGCCCGTCTACATGGCCGGCGCTGGCACGAGGCGGCGTGCCAGCGCGATCCACGACGAACTCTGGGCGCGCGCGCTCGCCTTGCGCTGCGGCAACAGCACCGCAGTACTGATCGTGCTGGACCTGCTGGGTCTGTCCTGCGAGCAGGTGTGTGCGGCGCGGCAGGAGATCGCGGCGTCGGGTCTGCCCGGCGAGCGGGTCGTGATCGCCTGTACCCGCAACCACGCGGCCCACGACGTGAGCGGGCGGTGGGCGCGGTTCAGGTGGCTGCGAAAGCCGGAGCAGCGCTATCTGCGCTTCCTGTATGGTGAGCTGGACGCCGTCGCGCAGCAGGCGATGGCAGACCTGCGGCCGGCCGAACTCACCCTGGCGCGCCAGCAGATCGGCGACGTGGTCGGCGGGTCCAGCCAGCGCGAGCTGTCTGTGGCCCAGTTCCGCGCTGTCGCGGGCGGGACGATCGCCACGTTGGTCAACTATCCCCTGGTGCCGCAGGTGCTCGGCCCCGACAACGACGCCATAGGCGCCGATTTCGTGGATGAGTTCTACGAGGCGCTCGAAGGGCCAGACCGGCGTGGGCCGGTGACGCTCTATACCTGCGCGGAGGCGCGGGAGGAGCCCGCGCCGGCTTTCCGCGCGCGCACGAGGGAAGAGGCGGCACGGGTGGGGGGCAATCTGGCCGAGGCCGTCGAATCGGCGTTGGATGGCCCGCCCGTCCCTGTGGAGCGGCTCGACCTATGGCGTGCCCCGCTGGACGTGTCCGCCTCGACCTTTGGCAGCAATGGGCCGGTGAAGAGTGAGGTCGCGCTGCTCCAGTTGGGCCCGGCGCGCGTTGCGCTGCTGCCCGGGTTGATCGATCCGCAGGTCGGCACAGAAGTGCGCAGGATGCTCGACGCGCCCTACCGCTTTGTGGTGGGGCCGGCGAACGACGACCTGGGCTACGTCCAACCCCAGGCGGACGCTCAGAGGGCACCCACGGCAAGCGCGCTGCTCTCTACGCTGCTGCTCGACGCATTGGATCGCCTGCTGCTCGAGGCACGCGAGGCAGGTGCCCGCTAGGCTGATCGCTCGACCCCAAGCACCACGACAGAAAGGAATCCGTCCATGGACAAGTACTTTGCCGCCGAGTCGATGCTGGGCGAGTTCAAGCTGCTCTCTCCGACGCACATCGCCGTGCTCGCGATCCTGGCTCTGGCCAACGTGTTGATGGTGTGGTGGCAGAGGCGAACGCAGCGGCCCGCCGTACGGCGCTGGTTCCGCTATGTCCTGGCCGCGTTCCTGATCCTGCAAGAGATCTCGTACAACCTGTGGCGCCTCGCAAACGGGACCTGGTCCATCGGCACCTCGCTGCCCCTCCATCTGTGCGGGGCGGCGATCCTGCTCTCGGCGGTGATGCTGGTCAACGACAGCTATGCGCTCTATGAGATCACCTACTTTTGGGGATTCGGCGGCGCTATCCAGGCCTTGTTGACGCCCGACAGCACGTATGGTTTCCCGCACTATCGCTTCTTCCAGGTGTTCCTTTCACATGGGGCGATCGTCACCGCCAGCGTGTACATGACCTTTGTGGTCGGGTATCGTCCCACGTTCAGGTCGGTTAAGAAGGTCTTTATGATCACGAACGCCTATATGGTTGTCATTGCCCTGTTCAACTGGGCTGTGGGCGGGAACTATCTCTTTATCTGTCACAAGCCCGAGACGCCCTCCCTGCTCGATGTGCTGGGGCCGTGGCCCTGGTACGTGCTCAGCCTCGAGCTCGTCGGCGTGGTATTCTTTATGCTCTTCTACGCACCCTTTGGCCTTGGCGACCTGCGGAGGGGTGTGGCGAGCGTCCGGCGTACGCGAGAAACGACATAAGTCCTAGACGCAGCGGCCTTTTGGCGGTAGCATACAAGTAGAATCAAGCCTGCGGGCGGATCAACTAACCATTCCTTTCCTATTCACCGATGCCTCCCTCTCGATCGAGAGGGAGGCATCTTTTTTGACACGCTACTTCTCGCGGGCTATAATCCAAGGACCGTGGCTCAATCTACCTGAGCCGCCGAGTCGTTTGAGCACGCCCTCGAGGGGTGATCATGGATGTCGTCAGCAGGACCCTGTCCGAGTTTGGCCTCTTTGCGCAGCTAGACGAAGCAGCGCTGCGCGAGATTGC
>CAZLMZ010000159.1:0-5038 GCA_964560475.1 uncultured Anaerolineae bacterium | reverse complement strand
TGTCCGAGTTTGGCCTCTTTGCGCAGCTAGACGAAGCAGCGCTGCGCGAGATTGCCCCGTACGTCACCGAGGCCAGGTACGACCTCGACCAGATCATTGTGATTTCCGGTGAACCGTGCACGGGCGTAAGCCTGATCGTGCAGGGCGAGGTCAGCACGCAGCGGCTCTCGATCGAGGGACGCGAGTACGTGCTCGACTACCTGGGCCCGGGCAATATCTTTAACCTCGTTCCCGTCCTCGATCGGGGCCCGACCCTGGCAACGGTGCAGGCGCTCAGCCACACCACGTTGTACGTGATCCCGGCTCCTCGCTTTCTCGAGATCCTGGACCGGCACAAGGCGGTGGCGGCGGCGGTGCTCGAACTGCTGGCGACTCAGGTGCGCTACCTCAGCGACGCGGTGGAGGATCTGGCACTGCACACGGTGCGAACGCGGCTGGCGCGTTTCCTGCTGGCCAACGCGGCGGATGGCACGAGGGCGCGTCGCTGGACACAGGAAGAGATCGCCGCGCAGATCGGTACGGTGCGCGACGTGGTGGGTAGGACGCTCCGTGGGTTCGCGCGCGAGGGGTTGATTCGCCGCTGGCGCGGGCGGCTCGTGATCGGCGATCGCGAGGCGCTGGAGCGGGAAGCCATGCAAGAGTGATCAGATAAAAGTCATAGACGTCCTGTCTCACCTGGCCTATACTATGATCAGAGGGGGACGGGCCGGTTAATGAGCACAAAAAAGAAACCTCTCCTTTCTGCGTGACGCGCCCGTCCTCCTTGTACTCTTTCCACGGGGCGGCCCTCGCCGCAACACAGGACAGGCGGGGTGTATCGTCCATCTGTGACCCAAGGAATGGAGGACCTGTGAAGCGCCTCTTGAAGCCGATCATCTTGCTGTTGACGCTCGGCCTGATGGGGTGTATGGCGGCTACCCCTGTGGCGAGTACGCCTGCGGCGAGCGTGCCGACAGCGACGGCGGCGCCCTGCAATCCAACGCCGATCGTCGTGCCCACGCGCCCGGCCGAGGTCCCGGGTTACACGGAGCTCGACCCGGCGACAGGGCTGCACATGACGGGCACGCCACCCCAGATCGACTTTCAGAGCTATCGCCTGGAGGTCACAGGCAAGGTAGAGCAGCCGCTCAGCCTGACCTACGACGAACTGCGCTGCCTGCCCAGGGTCGAGAGGCGCTGCCTGCTCAACTGTCCCGGCTTTTTCCAGGATGAGGCCACGTGGGCAGGTGCCTCGCTGGACGCGGTGCTGGAGCGGGCCGGCGTGCAGCCCGATGCGCGGCAACTGCGCCTGGTCAGTGCCGACGGCTATTCCACGGTCGTATTCCTCGATCAGTTGGAGCCGGGCGAAAGCTTTTTGGCGTACGAGTGGGAGGGAGAGCCACTGCCGATCCTGCACGGTTTTCCGGTGCGCGCCGTGTTTCCGGCGCTCGACGGCAACAAATGGGTCAAGTGGCTAATACAAATCGACGTCGTATAGGGGGATAGGGGCGCTGCAGGCGGCGCAGAGAGATTCCGCGCGCCGCCTGCACGCGCCCTGGTCGTGATCCAGTCCCTACAATGCGTGGGCAGCGTCAGACGCTGGCATCCAGTTGGGCGCCAGCGTGCGCACTGCTGGCCGGTGCTTTCTGCCCGGCTCGATGGTTCTCCTCGATGCCCATCAATACCGGGGAAAAGAGGCCATACGTCGCCATCAACACGCAGGCCACGCCGCTGACGACGAACCACGACTGGATGCCCACCCTGTCCGCAACCGGACCGGCGATGGCGATCCCGACCGGCGCCATGGCGCTGCACGCGGTGCCGATCATGGTAAAGGCGCGGCCCTGCATGTCGGGCTCGATGACGGACTGAAAGATGGCGCTGATCGGCCCGTTGGCGATCGGATTCATGAGCCCGAGCAGGGCCATGCCGCTCAGGCCGACCCAGAAGGCGCCTGCGGGCGCCACGCCGAGAAGGAGTGCGCCAGCGCCCATGCCGACCAGGCCGAGCATCGAGGTCAGGATGCGCCGCTTGAAGCCTCCCCACACGCCGAGCAGGAGCCCACCGAGCACGACGCCGCTGCCCCACAGCGATTCGGCCAGTGCCAACCCGGGCGCGCCCCGCGCAAAGTGCTGTGTCACCAGCAGCGGCAGAAGTGAGCTCGCCGGGGTCAGCAAAAAGTTGAGCACCACGGCGATCAGCATCACCCGGCGCAGGCCGGCCCAGCTCCAGATGTACTCGAACCCTTCCCGCATATCGGCCCACAGCGTCGGCCGGGATGCACCTTCCACTGTGCGCCGCATGGGCTCGGGGATGGGCACGAAAAACAGGGGGACGATGGCAAAGGCCGCGGTGGTGACGTCGACTGCCATGACGCCGTGCAGGGGCAGTATGGTGACCAGGAGCGCTCCCAGCGGCGGCGAGATGATGCTTAGCGCGCCCTGCATGGCCTGGTTGAGGCCTGCCACGCGCGATAACTGCTCCTTGGGCACCATCAGCGAGGTCGAGGCCGACATGGCCGGCCAGTGAAAGGTACCGCCGACCGCACCGATCGCCATCACAGCGTACACGTGCCAGATCTGCATGGCATCGCGCCAGAAAAGGTAGCCCAGCAGAGCGGAGGCGAGCGCGATCGTGCTATCGGCGACGAGCATCACCTTGCGGCGATTCCAGCGATCGACGAGCGCCCCGGCAAAGGGTCCCAGCAAGACGCGAGGCAGGGTCTGGACCAGCGATGCGGTGGCCAGCACGGTTGCCGAACCGGTCAACTGGGTCAGCCACCACACGAGGGCGAACCCGGAGAGCATGCTGCCGATCAACGAAAGCTGCTGCCCGGTCCAGATGGTGAAAAAGGCAGGCTGCCAGCGCTTGCCTGGCGCCTGTGCTTCTCGGGGCCGCGACATAGAGGGGCGATCCTTTCTGGGTCGGCCTACTGCGACAGATGCAAACCGGGTCCTGTGGGCCTGTCTCGGACTGGCAAGAGACGGACCCTGGGGACCCGGTCGTATCGGCGCGCTGCTATTTCTCGAGTGCCTTGAGGAGCTTTTCCGCCGCTTCCGTCGAGATCTTGCCCTCCTGGAGCATGCGGAGGATCATGAGCTGTTCCTCGTCGGAGACCCTGGGCCGGCGCGAGCGGTGCCTGGCACCGAGGTTGACGTTGACGTCCTTGCCAAACAAGCCGACGTTCGGTGGGCGATGGCGCTCGATGCGCTCCTGTGCGCGGCGCGCCGCCTCCTGAGCCTTTTCCTCCGCGCGGCGCAGGCGCTCCTGGGCTCGCTCGTGCTCGTGCTGGGCACGTTCGTGGGCGCGCTGGATCTCGCGCTCGGCCTTGCGCATCGCCTTCTCTACCTCGCGCTGGGCGACGGATCCCACGTCGAATGCACCCAGGCTCTCGGCGATCTGAGCCTCGATCTGTGCGCCCAGATCAGCGCCCAGGTCGATGCCAAAGGGTGCGCGCGTTTCGCCAGCGCCGCTCATCTTGACCGACAAGGTCCCGCCCGCGCTGAGCTCGACCATGGCGCTTCCCTCGCCTGAACGCCCGACCAGGCGCCCTTGCCCCTCTTCTTCTACTTCCGGCAGCTTGGCCAGGAGCGTGCCACTGGCTTCGAGCACAAAGCGTGCGCTGCTGTCCTCGGGGAAACGGGCCACGATGTCGCCGTCGGCCCGCGCGTGGTAAGTGGAGCCGGCGCCCAGCGAGGTCTTCAGGACCAGATCCCCGCTGACGTGGTGCAACTGCATCCCGCCGGACAGCTCGGTCGCCTTGACGTCGCCAGAGCCGTCCTCGAGCGTGACCTGGCCTCGCGTGTCGCGCACGCGCACGTCGCCCGAGATGGCGCCCATCTGCAGCGGCGCAGCCAGCGACCGGGCGCGCACGTCGCCGTGCACCGCGCCGAGCTGGACCGGCGCGCTGACCTGACTCAGGCGTACGTCCGCATAGACCTCGCTGACGGTGACCGGGCCGCTCGTCTGCTCGATCGTCACGTCACCGTGCACCGTGCCCAGCGTGACTGGACCACGGCAGGACTGGATCAGGAGATCGCTGTGTGCAGCCTGCACGCTCGTGGTGCCGTCCAGCCCGCGCAAGATCAGGTCGCCGGTCGCTTCGACGACGTCGACCGCGGTGGCGGGCGGAACGCTGATGGAGAGGGCGACCTCGCTCTCGATCCGCAGCGCATCCTCTTGCTCCTGTACGCCAACCTCTGTCTCTTCGCCGTCGAGCAGGATCACGACCCTCCCTGCCTCTCCGCGCTCGATGACGGCATCGCTGTTCACGCGCGCGAGTTCGACGGACGTTCCTTCCGTTACATCGTACTGCAGCTTGTTCATGGCGCCCTCTCTAGTCGACAAAGACCTCGACTTTTTCGCCGCTCTCGATGTCCTCGACGTCGACGAGCTTGCCTTGCGCGCCCTCATCGATCGCTGCCAGCAGCTCTTCCCAATCGATGTCCTGCATCTCGGGGGCAAAGTGGCTGCCGATCTTGAGGCCGGCGCGTACCAGGCTGAAGGGCAGGTTGACGTTGACCTTGGCCCGGCCGGTCTCCAGGTTGGTGACGCGGACGCGGAGCCAGTTGGCCTTGCCGCCGATCGGGGCGGGGGGCGCGTCGGGCTCGCCGTTGCTGCGCATCGCGTTCAGCAGCTCGGCGCCCTGCACGGCACTGATCTTGCCTTCGCTGACCATCTGCAGGATTCTTGCTCTGTCTTCGCTCACTGGGATCTCCTTTCGTGAGTGTGCCGCGTTGGCCTCGGTCCGCTCGCTAGAGCGCGAAGCCATTGCATACTGGGTTGGTGAGGTTACGGCGGCGGACGAGGTGCTGCCGCCGCTCGCAGTCGCGCCGTGCGCACGCACAACGGTACGCGACGTCGAGACCACGTTCCTCTACTCGTCGAGGCTGAGTGCTTTGTAGCACTGCGACCCTCTGTTGCCTTTCGAGTGTGAGTGACATGGCCTCGTCCTTTCACGTGGTAAAGTTAAGCTACACCTTGATTTCTTTATCCACTTGATCGAGATTATATCACATGAGAGCGTCCCTGTCAAGAGGGAAATTGATATTTCTCATCT
>CAZLMZ010000158.1:5516-7812 GCA_964560475.1 uncultured Anaerolineae bacterium | reverse complement strand
ATCGGAACGCACTGCTGGTTGCCGCAGAGGGCGGCTTTGGCACGGTAGACGCGCAGGAAATCGACTTCTGGTCCGAGGCCGAGGCACCACTGGGCCAGTTCTATGCCCAGATCACGGACTCGAGGGAGCGCGTGGTCAACTGGCGGCGCACGACGGCGGAACAGGCCCTATACTACCGCAACCATATGCTCGAGTTCCGCCGCTACGCAGGTGAGTACATCCTGCTACAGGATGGCCAGGTACAGTGGCACGACAAGCGCAGCGATATCCGTGCCAGCCGGCGTGACCTCGCCCGCAGCAACCCTGACCAGGCCCTATGGCTCAAGTACGTCGATCCGGAGGAGGCCGAGGGGGAGCAGTATGAGGTGTACGAGCGCGTCCTGCGCGAGGTCGAGGCCTTGAGCGAGTAGGGCACCCAACTAGACAAAGGGAGGAGGCAGCGATGAGCGAGAGAGAGTGGCGTGGTAGCTTTGCGATCCCAATGACCCCCTACGACGAGCACGATCGGATCGACGAGGACGTGCTTGCTGCCGAGATCGCGTTCTGCATCGAGAGTGGCGTCGGCGGGCTGGTCACTCCCGTGATGGTGAGCGAGTTCCGCGTGCTCTCGGAAGCGGAGCGCCGCACCATGGTCCGCGTGCCGGTGATGATCGGCGCGGGCCGGGTGCCAGTGATCGCTAACTGTGCTGCGGTCAACACCCCGCTGGCCGTCGAGCTGGCACGATTCGCGGAGGAGACGGGCGCGGACGCCGTGATCGCGATGCCACCGTACACGCTCCGCCCCGATTTCGAGACGATCTATGCCTACTACCAGGCTGTTTCTGACGCAGTGACGGTTCCGGTATGGATCCAGAACGCGGGCGTTGCGGCGCTGTCGCCCGATCAGGTCGTCCGCCTGTGCACCGAGATCGAGCGCGTGAGCTGGGTGAAGGAAGAAGTGCATCCGAGCACACACAGCATTGGCGCGTTGGTCTCGCGCAACTGCCCGGCGATAGAGGGCGTGATGGGCGGCGGCGGCGGCCGGTACATGATCGCCGAGTACGCGCGTGGCGCCAAGGGCGTCGTCCACGCGTGCCAGTTCTGCGACGTCGTGCAGCGTGTCTGGGATCTCCTCGATGCAGGTGAGGAGAAGAAAGCGCGGGACCTGCACGAGCACGTGCTGCCTGGACTGGTGATGGAGGGGTTGATGGGAATGGCTCTTGCCAAGGAGATCATGGTCCGGCGCGGCGTGTTTCGCAACCATCGCATCCGGTCACGAGCCCGACCGCTCGACGAGGACGACTTGCGCGAGATCGACCGGGTCTGGGAGCGGATCCAGCCCTACTTGAGCTGGCGGGGATAGCGAGTCTGCACACTGTGGGCCTGTCCCAGGGAGCGGGCATGGCCGGAGGGCATCGCCACCGAGGATCACGAGAGGAGCGCGAGCTGTGGAGGACGAGGGTCGCACACCAGGAGAACAGATAGAGGAGGCAGCAAACACGCATTCTGCCCCCTCTGACTTAAGGATCACCGATCTGCGGGTCGCCGTGGTCGCGAGCAACTATGACTATCCGATCATCCGCATCGACACCAACCAGGACGTCTATGGGATCGGCGAGGTACGGGATGCAGGGCACAAGGAGAACGCACTGCAGTTCAAGAGCGTGCTGCTGGGGCAGAACCCATGCAACGTCGACATGATCTTTCGCGCAATCAAGCACTTTGGGGGACCAGGGCGCGAGGGGGGCGGCGTCTCTGGCATCGAGATTGCGCTGTGGGACCTGGTCGGCAAGGTATACGGCGTGCCGTGCTACCAGTTGCTGGGTGGCAAGTACCGCGACAAGGTACGCATCTATGCGGACACGCCCGCTCCTGCCGAACCGACGCCGCAGGCATACGCGGAGCGCGTTCTGGGCCGCAAGGAGATGGGCCTGACCTTCATCAAGTTTGACATCGGTCCCCGGATCCTGGAGAGCCATCCTAACACGCTGATCGGGACGCCGCCACAGGGCGAGTACGCGCTGGGAAGACGGTGGCGCGCCCCAGGAGCCGGTTTCGGGAGCAGGGTAACGGAGGAGGGGATCGCGCGGCTGGCAGCGGTCGTCGACGCCGTGCGAAAGGCTGCCGGTTGGGACGTCTCGCTGTGCATCGACCACTTTGGGCACGGCTACATGACCGCGAAAGAGGTGATTCGCCTGGGCCACGCGCTAGAGCCATACGGCCTGGCGTGGATGGAGGACCCCATGCCGTGGTGGGACATCGAGGGACACCGCGAGGTCAGGGAAGCGATCGAGGTCCCGACGGCGGCCGGCGAAGA
>CAZLMZ010000158.1:0-5416 GCA_964560475.1 uncultured Anaerolineae bacterium | reverse complement strand
CTGTGGCAATTGATGTATGCCGGCTCGCGCTTCCCGGGCGGATCGGTCTTGAACGCGGCGATCAGCGGGATCGAGCACGCGCTGTGGGATATCAAGGGACGTGCGTTCGGCGTGCCCGTCTACCAGCTTATCGGCGGCAAGTGTCGCGACAAGGTCCGCGTCTACCAGTCCGTGGGCGGAGATACGCCAGATGCGCTGGCGGCGAATGCGCGCCGGCTGGTCGAGCAGTATGGCTATACGGCACTCAAGATGTTCCCCTTTTACCGGGGCCAACCGCTGTGGCACGACACCGGGCTTGCGGCGACGCTGAAACAGGCGGAGGCGCGGATCCGTGCGGTCCGCGAGGCAGTGGGCGATGAGGTGGACATCGGCCTGGATGCCCATGCGCAGGTCTTTGAGCCGGCCAAAGCGCTGGCGCTGTGCCGTGTGCTGGAACCGTACCGCCCGCTCTTTTTGGAAGAGCCGCTGCGGCCAGAGAACAGGCAGGCGATGGGCCATCTGCGAGCCAAGTCACCGATCCCGATCGCGACAGGAGAGGCGCTCTATACCAAGTACGAGTTCCGGGACCTGCTTGCCCACCAAGGGGCAGATATTGTCCAGCCGGACGTGTGTGTGTGTGGTGGCCTATGGGAGATGAAAAAGATCGCGGCGCTGGCAGAGGCGGACTATGTCACGGTGGCGCCACACAATCCCTGTGGCCCAGTCGCGACCGCAGTCAACGTTCATTTTGCGCTGAGCACGCACAACTTTGTCGTTCTCGAATACCACCCGGATGACGTGGAGGAGCGCCGGGCCACCGTGGACGTGCCGATGGCGCTGCAGGACGGCTACTTGATGGCGCCGGACCGGCCCGGGCTCGGGATCGAGCTCAACTTGGATACTATTGGAGATCAGGTGTACGAATCCTGGCACCGGCCTTTCCTGTGGCGGGCGGACGGCAGCCTGGGGTACCAATGAAGCGCGTGGGCGCGTCTCAGCAGGAAAGATGGGGTACGAATAGGAGAACAGCGGGCAAGGGCGGCTGATCGCGCCCTGGCTTGAGGGAGGATCCGATGAGCAAAGAGCTAAAGGGCATTATCGTGGCCATGATCACGCCGATGGACGAGGACGAATCGGTGGATGTGGCTGGGCTAAAGACCGTGACGCGGTACCTGATCGGGCATAGGGTGCACGGCCTGTTTCCCGGTGGGAGCCAGGGCGAGTTCTTTTCTCTGGCTACGGAAGAGCGCGAGCGTGTGCTGGAGGTCACACTGGAGGCGGCCGCAGGAGAGGTCTTTGTCGTCGCGCACGTGGGCGCTGTGACCACACGTGAGGCGATAGCGCTGGCAAAGCACGCCGAGCGCGCGGGTGCGGACGCCGTCGCGGCATGCACGCCGTATTTCATCAAGCCTTCGCAGGACGAGCTGTATGGCTACTACCGCAGCATCTGCGAGGCGATGGCGCTGCCTGTGCTGGCCTACGACAATGTCGGGCGTACGGGCGTCCCGCTGCCGCCGTCGCTGGTCGCCCGTATCGCGCGGGGGATGCCGAATTTCGTAGGGATCAAGGACTCGAGCGGGGACCTGACACAGCTCGCCGAGCACATCCGGCTCGGCCCACCAGGGTTCCGCGTGTTTGTGGGACGGGACTCGTTGATCTATGCCGCGTTATTGCACGGCGGCGTGGGCGCCGTGACCGCAACGGCCAACGTGGTTCCCGATCTGGCGGTCGGGATCTATGATGCCGTCGGTGCCGGTGATCTCGATCGCGCTCGGGAACTCCAGCAAAAGGTGCTGCCCGTTCGGCTCGCCTTTGGGCTGGGTACCTTTCCGGTCGTGGTCAAGGAAGCGATGCACCTGATCGGGAAGCCGGCAGGGCCGGCGCGGGATCCGGTGGGGCCGATGTCGGACCAGGCCCGCGCAGAGCTGAGGAACGTCCTCAAGGAGGCCGGCGTACTATGAAGATCGTCGACGTCAAGACAACCACCTTCCGCTACGAGTCGCGCGTCGTCGCGGACACGGAGGGCCACGCGCACCCGGGAGAACCGCACGAGGCCACGCAGACGCTGCTGCGCATCATCACAGAGGAAGGGCTGGAAGGACAGGCCCTGGGAGCCAACCCAGGTGTAATCGGCACGATCGTCAAGCCCCTACTGGTCGGGCAGGACCCCTTTTACCGGGAGCGCATCTGGCAGACGCTGAAGGAGCGGCAGCGGCTGCATATGGGAAGGCTCTCAGACCGGGTACTGGCGAACGTCGACCTGGCACTCTGGGATCTGGCCGGCAAGGCTTTGGGACAGCCGGTCTACAAGCTGCTCGGGGCGTTCAGAGACAAGGTGCCCGCGTACGCGAGCACAATGTGCGGCGACGACCTGGAGGGCGGACTCGATACGCCCGAAGCGTACGCGGAGTTCGCGGTTCGCTGCAAGGAGCGCGGCTACCCTGCGTTCAAGCTCCACACCTGGCAGCCGCCGGTCCCTGGAGCGCCGGATGTCAGGCGAGATGTCGCCGCGTGCGCCGCAGTACGCGAGGCAGTGGGGCAGGAAATGGACCTGATGATCGATCCTTACCACTACTATGGCCGCGAGGAGGCGCTGTACCTGGGCAGGGAGCTAGAAAAGCTCGGCTACCTGTGGATCGAGGAACCGATGCCAGAACACAGCACCTCGTCGTACGCCTGGCTTGCCGAGCAGCTCACGATCCCGGTCGTGGGCCCAGAGACTGCCGAAGGCAAGATGTACACGCGCGCCGAATGGATCGTGCGCGGGGCATCAGACATCAGCCGTGGTGGCGTTTCGGACGTGGGTGGAATCACGCCTCTGATCAAGATCGTGCACCTCTGTGAATCGTTCGGGGTCAAGATGGAAGTGCACGGCGGAGGGGCGGCCAACTTGCACGTGCTCTGTGCGATGGGCATCCCGGGGCTGTACTATGAGCGGGGGCTCCTCCATCCCGACCTCGACTATGAGGAGCTGGCTCCCTGGCTGGATGAGCCGATCGATCCGATGGATGAAGAGGGATACGTGCACGTCTCCCAGCGGCCGGGCTTAGGTGTGGCGATCAACGAGGACTATGTCGAGGCGAACGCGGTCGCGCAGGGCTAGTGATGCGGTGCAGCAGTTGAGAGAGATGCGGCCCAACGTGCCGGGACGAGGAGTTGGCGATGAACGTGGTTGAGCCTGCACCGGGGGTCTGTGCCTTTATCCGGCCGGATGAAGGAGCGAACGCGACGCTTCTGCGGACTGAACGGAGCGTGGTCGTCGTGGATACCACCTCGTCCGCGGCCGACATGAGGGGATTGTTGAGCGCAGTAGGCGTCTCTCCCGCCGACGTGGGGCTGGCAATCAACACGCACGAGCACAGTGATCACACGTGGGGCAACCAGCTCTTTGACTGCCCGATCCTGGCACACCGGCTGTGCCGCGAAGCGATGGCCGCGAACTTGAAGGACGCATGGCGCCTGGACCGGATCCGGGCCTCGATCGCCGAGCGCGGCCAGACCGATCCGCGCTGGGCAGAAGAGATGCGGCACAAGATCGCGGGGCTCGAGATCACGCTGCCCAGCGAGGTCTTTGACCAGGAGCGCGACATTGACGTGGGCGGTCTACACATCCACGTGGAGCACGTCGGTGGGCACAGCCCCGGCTCGTCCGTGGTCTGGCTGCCGGAGCAGCGGGTGTTGCTCTCGGGGGACCTGCTCTTTGTGGGCCGCTATCCCTTTATCGGGGATGCCGACATCCCTGCGCTCATCTCGGCGCTGCGACGGATCCGGGCGTTCGAGGCGCAGGCCATCGTGCCCGGGCACGGGCCCACGTCCGGCGATGAGGCGATCCAGGTAATGCTGGACTATATCCAGGGCACGTGGGAGCGAACAATAGACCATATCGCGCAGGGCCACACGGCCGACGAGGCTGCCGCAGACGAAGGCTACCCGCGCTATGCAGAGGCGGCGGCGGAGCGCTACCACGAGAACAATATCCGGATCGTGTATGCACAGTTGATGGGCGGCGACGCTTGCCCGCTGTAACCTGGGTCGCGAGCTCCCATTGTAGGTGCCAGCGCTGAGTCTGGCCGAAACCTAGACCAGGGCCACCCAGAGGGCAATGGCCGTGATGTGCAGGACCTGATCCAGGCCCATCTTGACGATCAGGCCGACTTGTCCCTGGGAGGTCTGCCGGAAGAGGGTCTGCCACCACGTGGCGGGCTTGCGCGTGTCGACCAGCACGTGGACCAGCGCCAACACCAGCCCCGCCTGCCAGCCTAATGCAAGGCTGAGCAGCAGGGCGTGGATGCCACCGTGCACCCACGCAGCCGGATGACGCAGACTGGCCTTGTTCCGAGCCATCCAGTCGTTCTGCAGGACCCAGTCCGCCACCAGGTTGGCGATGAGGCCGCGCTCAAAGGGTGTCAGCATAGTCTGTAGCGTGTCCGCCGCGTATCATCCGCAAGTACGCCCTGCGGCTCGATGGGGACGCGACCTAACTGTTCTGCCTGTATTATACAACCGCACCCTTGGGTTGTCACTTTAGGTGTGGCCAGGAAAGCGAGAGCCGGTGGACGCCGTTCACCGGCTTGCTTTGCCTCTATGGGGGTGCTATAATCGCCCACTGCTCTCGCGAATTCGCGGGCGCAGTCGAGCGCATCGGCCGAGCATCAGCACAACAGACAAAGAGAATCGGATGTCACTCAACAGATCCTACCCCGTGTTCCTGGTGGCTGCCGGTCACGCCGTGATCGAGCTGTCCAGCCAATTCCTGCCCGTGATGTATCCCCTGGTGAGAGAGACAATGGGGCTCAGCTATACCCAGATTGGGCTCCTGGCCCTCGTCGCGAGCCTGGGGACATCGGTCGCGCAGCCGCTCTTTGGCTACCTAAGCGACCGCTGGGATCCGAGATGGATGAGCGTCCTGAGCGTGGCCTGGATCGGCCTGATCATGGGCCTGGTTGGGCTGGCTGGCAACTATGCCGTGCTGGCGCTGACCATTGGGCTCGGCGCCCTGGGATCGGCGGCCTACCATCCACCGGGTGCTACCATTGCCTCCTCATCAGGAGCGGGGAGACGAGGCGCATCAGTTTCCATCTTTTCCGTGGGCGGAAGTGTGGGTTCGGCACTCAGCCCGCTCTTGATCACGGCGGGCATTGGCTGGATGGGGATGCAGGGCACCATCGTGCTCATCCCAGTAGCCGTGTTGTATAGCCTCGTGCTCTTTTCCCGGCTCCGGCGGTTGGGCCGCCCACAGGTTCGGGCAAGGTCGACTGCAAAGCGTGAAGCGGCGGGCAGCGTGCTCGCCGGGCTCGTACTCGTGGTGCTGACCGTGATGTGCCTGGCGTGGTTCCAGGGCTCCTTCCGTACCTACCTGCCGACCTGGATCGAGCAGCAGACTGGCTCGCTCGCGGCTGGAAGCAGGATGATGGTCGTCATGATGGCCGCAATGGGC
>CAZLMZ010000157.1:0-7832 GCA_964560475.1 uncultured Anaerolineae bacterium | reverse complement strand
AGCGCCCTGATGCTCAGCGGCGCGTGCAAATAGTGCGGCGTGGCAATGTACACGGCGTCCACGTACTCGTTGCTCAGCAACTCATCGAGGTCTGTCGTGTGTGGCACATCGTACTGCTCGCCCATGTCCGTGGCAATCTCTTCGCGGACGTCCATCGCCATCTCGAGACGAGCGTTCGTCGCCGCCGCGATGCCCGGAGCGGTGGCTTTGTTCGATATCTCGCCGCAGCCGATCATACCGATGCGGAGTGTCTTTCCCGGCACGCTACTCTCCTCTCTGCGCTGCACGGCTAGCCCTGGCCATAGACGTCATCGATCGCCCGGCGGATATAGGCCAGAGAGGCAGACGCGATGCGATCCAGGTTCGCCTCGCTGCCTCCTTCCCGCGCCGGGCTACACATCTCATAGTTGATCCAACCGTCGTAGCCGATCTCTCGCAGCAGTTTGAGAAAGGCGGGCCAGTCGCACTCACCCTGCCCCAGGGGGACCATCAGCTCCCTGCGGGTAACCACCTGGCCGCCCGGTGACCTCGCGATCGGCCCTGGGTAGAATCGCCAATCGCCTGCGGTGGTAAAGGCCATGACGTCTTCACACGCCCCCAGCCCTTCCGCATAGTCGACCCCAGAGCTGGTCAGCAGCGGGCAGTCTATCGCTGCCTTGTAGGCAGGCGAGTCGACCCCGTCGACGATCTGGCGTAGGCTGTGGACGTCGTTGCCGATCGGCGAGTGATTCTGGATGACCAGCGTCACGCCCAGGTCCTCGGCGACTTGCGCCACTTCCTTGGCCAGCGCGATCGTCCACTGGATCTGCTGGCTCACAGATGCCCGCTGGTGCAAGTCACCCATCCCCGAGGCAAAGGTGCGTACGATCGGCGCTCCCACGTCACGTGCCAGCTTGATGCACTCTATCGTGTAGGCCAGGTTGATCTCGCGATCGAAAGCAGAGGTATGGCAAAAGTCGTTGTAGCCGGCGATGCAGGCAATCTCGAGGCCGAGGTCAGCCGCAGCCTCCACGATCTGCTCCCGGTCTACTGGAGAGAGGTCCAGCGGTAGTGCGTGAGGCCGCTTGGCAGCCAGCGTGATCCCGTCGAATCCGAGCTGGGCGGCCTTGCGCATCACTTCCATCAGCGGCAGGGCCGCTTGATCGGGCGTGACGGTGCCCGAGTAGCTCACTGAATGCAGCGCGATCTTCATTGGTTCCCTCCTGCGCCATCACAAGAACGAGGACGTTGTAGAGCCACAGATTCCCCTTGTAGCGGAATCCGAGGCCACCGGAAGTATAGAGAACCGCGTGGAAGCGACCGCTGCCACTTCCACGCATTCCGATCTCGGTTCATGTAGGCAGCTAGCGGTGATAGTACAGATCCCAGTCGAGGTAGGTCTCGATCGCCTCTTCCAGCACGTCGGCTACGAGGCCACGCGTCACCGCGACGTGGTGCTCGAAGCCGTTCTTGCAGATATAGTCGAGCAGCATCTGCAGCCCGCCGACGCGCAGCACGGCCGCACCTCCCTGAAAGCTCCCCACCGGATCGTCCGTCATCTCGCCCTCGCCCAGGTAGGCCTTGATCGAGCCCCACGTGTCGTCGGTCGAGACGCGGAAGAAGGTGATCGGTCCCGCTGCGGCCTGGCCCTTGATCGCGCCAAAGCAATTCTCAGGTCCCAAGGTATTCCCAAGCACGTCCAGGTTCGACACCTCGACCTCACGCCCCATGAAGCGCTTGGGCCAGTTCGAGCAGTGCGTGTTGATGCACATATCCCGATCGTCCCCATAGTTGTTGTTCCAGTCCTGGAACGCCGGCGGGTTGCCCGAAGCCAGCAGCAGCGCGTACATCGACACCGCACCCGCGACGTCGACCTCGCACGCACTGGGGAGGAGCCGATCGCCCATCATCGCCATGGAGAGGCAGGTCGCGCAGCCATAGTTCCGCTGGATCGAGTCCCAGCACTCGACGGCGCTGGCATCACACTCGTTCTCGTCCATCCAGCGCTCGATGGTCAGCGACAGCTTGGCTTGGCGCAACACATTGGCCTGCGGGATCGCGTCGGGGATGGTGCCATAATCTTGCACCTGCTCCAGCTTGGCTCTCACTGCCGGGTCGTCGTCCCGCAGCGACCGCGCGCGAAAGATGATCTCGGAGAGGTCCACCGGCACCACGGTGATCCCCGCCGCCTGCAGCAGTTTCTCGCTGTAGCGCACCGTCTGGAACGCTGCCGGGCGCGCGCCGATCGCCCCGATGCGCGCCTGCCGAAGCCCGTTCACGACGCGACAGACCCGCGAAAAGCGCTCGACGTCCTCGCGGAAGGTCGGGCTGTCGATCGGGTAGGTGTGATAGCTCGTGTTGGTGAACGGGATCCCGTACTGGTAGAGGTTGTTGCACACGGAGAACTTGCCGCAGAACGCGTCTCGCCGCTCCATGACCGAGAGCTTTTCCAGTTCGTCGTCGCAGGCCTGGACCAGCACCGGTACGTTCAGTCCCGCCATGTCGAGCGTCTCGACGACGCCCAGCTCGTCGCCGAAATTGGGCAGCACGACGATCACGCCGTCGATCTCGTCGGCGTGCTCCCTGAACAGTGCTGCCGCCATCTTGGCGTGGTCGCGCGTCTCGATCGCGCCGGCGGGCGTCGCATCCTCAGGAGGGATCACGTAGCCATAGCCCTCCTTTTCCAGGACCTGCAGCAGTGTCGCACGCACACCGACGGCGAGCTCGGCGTTGAAAAAGCCGCGCGTGCCAACGATGAGACCAAAGGTCGGCTTCTTGCCCATCATCCTCATCTCGTCCACTCCTCTCTACACTTGACCCGATCGCGCCGCCGGCTCATTCGTACCAGGCCGCGCGCTCGCCTCAGCGCGTCACATCCGGAAGGACCCGCTGCATGTAGGCCAGACTCTCGCGTACCCAGCGATCTGCGTCATCGACGTGTCCTCCCGGCTCTCCCATCTCGATTCCCGCCACGCACTCCTCGCCGTGCCGCTCGCAGTTGTCCTCGATGCCCAGCGCGACCACCTTGTCCACGTACGCACGGAAATCGGCCTTGCCCGTGCCCAGGATGCTGTTCGTGTGCTCGTACGTGTCCGTCTCGCTGAGATGCACGTGGAGCATCCGGTCGCGCAGCTTCTCCAGGCGGTGTGGCGCCTCGCGAGTGATGCACAGGTGGCCGATATCGACGTTGGCAAACACGTTTGGCATGCCGACATCCTCGATCACCTGCGCCATCCTGACCGTGTTGTTCACGACAAAGTAGACGTGCGGATCGAGCTCGAGATCGACCAACACGCCCTTATCTAGACACCACTCGGCGTAGGTGCGGATGGAAGAAACCGTGTTGAGCCACGCCTGCTCCGGCATCATGCCAGCCTCGTGCACGCCGCAGCCCCAGCAGACCAACACCTGTCTTCCGCCGAGCTCGAGCTGAAAGTCGGCACAAGCCTTCATATAGTCCAGCGTGGCCTGGCGCCTGGAGAGGTCGGCCGAGGCAATGTGCTCGGTGTTGGCCAACAGCAATTGCGAACACTGTAAGCCACGATCGCGGAACTGCCCGGCGATCGCCCTGCGCTGTTCGCCGCTCATGTGGGTCGGATCACCCGAGTGATAGGCTGCGTACTCGACGTAGCGGAACCCGAACGTGCTCGCGCTGCGCAGCGCTTGCTCGATCGGCACACCTGCCACCTCGTAGACGAACGTGTTCAGTGCCAGGAACATGGCCTTCCTCCTCTTCCCGTCGATGCCGCGCGGTCAAAGCGTGACGTGACACGCCGCGGCGCAGCGCTACTAGCTGGCAAACAACACCAGGACCCAATCCAGTGGCCATCCCGCCTCATCCTTTCCCGGTGGGGCCTGGTAGGCAAGCCGGTCGTCGCCTGCGACGCGGCTGGCTGCCGCGTCGCTCAACTCGCCGCTGCGGGGATCGTACCACCACTGGCCGGCGTACTCGCGTGCCGCAGGCACGTCGAGCGCCGCGCAACCTCCGGCCGGATAGTACACTGCGACCAGATCCCGGCCTTCGCTCGCCAGCGCCAGCGGCCTGCGCCCTCGCCCGTGGGCGCCCGGCAGCACCAACTCGTGCGCGACCTCGAGCTGCACAAAGGGCACTACCTGGGTAAAGAACTTGCCCACGTTCTGCAGGTAGCGCACCCCCTCCTGGTCCTGTTCGAGGTTCATCACCGGTCCCCAGGTGTTTTCAAAGCCGTTGATCACGCCCATAGCGCAAAACGCACCGCGCCACGCGCCGCGCCGGGTGTGGTTGCCATCACAGTACTCGAACGGTGGGAACGTGATCGGCAGATTGGGGTTGCGCTCGTAACCATACTCGGCAAAAACGGCCGACCCCTCCCACCCGGCAAAGCTGCCCTCGATCTCTTCCTCGATCCCGCTGGCCAGCCAGCCATCCTCCCTACCGCGCGTCCCCCACTCCTGGAACATCACCGCGTCTATCGCTCCAGGATCGGCGGCGAACCGCTTCGCGAAAGAAGGCAGGTTCGGGCCATTGTGCACCGAGATGACGTGCCCGTGCGGCCCCAACTGCTTGACCCAGCGGCCTACGCGCATGGCCCATCGATCGGCAACCGGATTGTGGCGCCAATCTCCGTTGGGGTAATACTCGTACTCGTTCTGTAAAGTCCAAAAGTACACGCTGTTGTAGGCGTCATATCGCGCAACGAGGTAGCGCAGCCATAGCTCTTCCCACTCGGGCACGAACACGCTGCGGTTGTTGAACGGAAACTCGAACCCCCACGCCTCCATAATCATCTCAAAGCCGACGCCGAGATCCTCTGCCTTTGCCACGACCTGATCCACCGTGCGAAAATAGTCGAGGTTGAAGCGGTCGAACCGCGGCGACTGCTCGCTGCCGCCCCAGGGCCAGGTTCGCCTGTTCTGCCAGGTGCTGTATCCGTCCGGCGGGTGAAAGGGGCTGACCGGCAGGCGGGCGCGAAGGACGTTGAACCCCTGCCCGGCGCGCCGATCGAGATAACCGTCCACGTTGCCGCCGCAGTGCGCCATACCAAAGAGATTGTATACCGTGTCGCCGAGCAGAAAGGCGGGCTCACTCGATTCGTAGGCAAAGCCCCACCCCTGCCCCGGCGTCGCTCTGAGCGTACCACGCGCCGTGCGCGGCATCACCTCAAAGCGCCCCTCCTGCGCCAGGGCCTCATTCAGGGGCCACGAGGCGATCCGGTACGTCCACGCCCCAGGCTGATCGGGCCGGAAGCGAACCCGCCACGTGTCGTCGCCATCATAGAAGGCGGGCATGACATGCGTGCGACTGTCCGGGGCCACAAAGGTCGCATCGACCTTGACATCGGCAAAGGGATTATCGTATGCCTGCTCGCAGCGCACAGCCCATTCCCCAACGGTACGGCTCGGGATCTCACGTCTCTGTCCTGCCATCTTGTCCCTCCTGGGGGTGACGTTCATCCGTCCGATCCGCGTTGTGCCCGACCTCGGTTGTCCGGCTTGCAGTAGCCTGCTAGGGTTCGAACCGCTTGAGCAGGATCGTCGCATTGTGCCCGCCAAACCCAAACGAGTTCGACATAGTCACGTGGACGTCTGCAGTGCGCGGCACGAGTGGCACATAGTCCAGGTCACACTCTGGGTCCGGGGTGGTGAGGTTGATCGTCGGCGGCAACACGCCGTCCCGCATCGCCATCAAAGTCACAATCGCCTCCACGGCCCCCGCAGCCCCCAGCATGTGCCCGGTGATCGGCTTGGTCGAGCTAACGGGCGTGCGGTAAGCAGCATCGCCGAGGACACGCTTGATCGCCTGGGTCTCGATCGAGTCGTTCAGCGGCGTACCCGTGCCGTGTGCGTTGATATAGTCGATCTGGTCCGGTGCAACGCCGGCGCTCTCCATCCCGAGGCGCATCGCCGCGAATGCGCCAGCGCCGTCGGGATCGGGGGCCGCGATGTGATAGGCATCCGCCGTCGCGCCATACCCGGCCACCTCGGCATAGATGGGCGCCGCACGCCGCTGGGCGTGCTCCAGGCTTTCCAGGACCAGGACGCCAGCGCCCTCTCCCATGACAAAGCCGCCACGCGTCTTGTCAAAGGGGCGGCAAGCACGAGCCGGGTCGTCGTTCTCTGACGACAGCGCGCGCATGGCATCGAAACCACCGATACTAAGGGCCACGATGCACGCCTCTGCACCGCCGCAGATCGCGACGTCGGCACCGCCCCTACGGATCATCGTCGTTCCCTCCCCGATCGAATGGTTGCCGGTCGCACATGCAGCAGTCACGCAAAAGTTCGGGCCCGTGAACTTGTACTTGAGGGCGACCACCGCGCCCGGCATGCTGGCCAGGATGGAGGGGATGAAAAACGGGCTGATACTCCTGGGGCCCTTGGCCAATAGCTCACTGTGGCTATCGACCATGGTCTTCATGCCACCGATAGAAGCGCCGATCAACACGGCGACGCGACTGCGGTCCAATGCCGACCAGTCGTCCAGCCCTGCATCCTCGATCGCCTGTCCTGCAGCGGACGCGGCATAGTGCACGATCGGGTCCATCCGCCGTGCTTCCTTGCTGCTGAGATAGGGTTCGGGGGTGAAATCCTTCACTTCTGCAGCGATCTGGGTTTGCAGCTCCGAAGCATCAAAGTGCGTAATGCGGCCGATGCCGCTGCAACCCGAGAGAACTGCGTCCCAGGTATCAGGGACATTGTTGCCGGCGGGCGTGACTGCCCCAACACCGGTAACGACAACACGACACATGTTTTTCCTCCGCTCGTACACTCGATAGAAGACCGTGGTGACCAATCATATAATGAATCAGGCAGTCCCGCAAACGAGCTCGAGTGTCGAGCGCAGCGGGCCGGTCGGGTGCGCCGGACCTAGTGACCTCCCTAGCCGGGGATGTCGAGTTCCTGCTCTGCCATGTCAGCGCCCAGGGTCTCCCAGGACTCGACAATCCGGTCGTAGAAAACGTGCCCTTCGCTATCCTGCAAGCCCCTGTGCGCGGCGAGCCACTCGATGACGCGCTGCACGCCCGTGGCAAAGGGAATGGTGTAGGCAAAGCCCAGGTCCGTGCGCGCAGCCGTATTGTCAAAGATGTTGTTGTAGGAAAAGTTCTCGACGCACCACTCTGCTGCACGCGGCGCGACGCGCCCCAACAGATCCGTTGGGATGTGTACCAACTGGGGCGCAGGCGCGTTCAGTGCCTGTGCCACGATCTGGTGGTAGGTGTTCCAGGTCAGCCACTCTTCGCCTGTGACGTGGTAGGCCTTGCCATAGGCCGCTGCATTGCCCAGCGCACCGACAAACGCGCGCGCCACATCATCTCGATGGCAACCCACCCAGAACGAGGTGCCGTCGCCGTGCACGATGATCGGCTTTCCACGGCGCAGGCGATCGAGATAGTAGGTGCCCCAGCCAAAGGTGTGCAGCACGGTGCCGCCCTCGCCATAGGTCCAGGCGGGACGGATCCGCGTCACCGTCAGCTCCCCGCGCGCGTGCGCCGCTTCGAGCAGCCGCTCGCAGCGTGCCTTGTCGAAAGCATAGGGGAACGTCGGCGACGGTTCGCGCGGCGCGTCCTCTCGAACCGGGTAGCGTGGCGCCGGCTTGGTATATACGTCGACCGTGCTGCAGAACACGTACTGCGCCGTCCGCCCCCGAAAGGCACGGATCGCGCTCTCTGCCTGTTCCGGCCGGAAGCAAACCATGTCGATCGCCGCGTCCAGCGGCCCAATCTCGGCCACCTGCGCCTCGAACGCGACATAGTCGTTCCGGTCGCCCACGATGCGCTGCACCGCCGGGATCTCTGCCTCGTGCTGCCCCCGGTTGTAGAGCACGACCTCATCGCCCCGGGCAACGAGCTGGCGCGTGATCGCCGTGCTGATCA
>CAZLMZ010000156.1:5979-7838 GCA_964560475.1 uncultured Anaerolineae bacterium | reverse complement strand
GAAGCGGGCGAACGGATCGCGCTCCCGACGCCAGCGCCGACGGCGACGGTGACACAGTCCGTGTCACGCCGTGCACCTACGGCGACGCCGGTCCCGGTCGTGGCGGATCCCGGCTTGATTGACGGGGCACGTCCGGCAAGCCGCGAGCTGTGTGCGGGCGCGGTGGGAATGGCGCTGGTTGGCCTCCTGGCGGCGGCGTGGTTCGTACAACGTAGGTAGCTCATCTGCTTTCGCAGGGCAAGAGGTGCCCGGCACGGGCTTGGTGCTCGACGTGCCGGGCACCTTGCATGATCCATAACTTGGCCTTTTCATATCCTATGGTATAATAGATATAGTGTTTACTTCCTCATGCCCGGTCGCCCGCAGCACCTGCGGCGTTGTACGGAGGTCCTATGGCAGTTCGAGAGAGAGAAAACACGGCGGCGCCGCCGCTGCCCGAGTTCGAGCTACCCGTCTTGCGTTCGATCGAGGAGACCGGGCTTTCCCTCAGTTTTCTTGCCGACCTCGTGCTCAAGCTGCTCTATTACCAGGGGCAGGGGATCACGGGGTTCGAGATCTCGGACGCGATCAAGCTGCCCTTTAACGGGGTGCTCGAGCCGGTGATGGATTTTCTCAAGAGCGAGCAGTTCTGTGAGGTGACAGGGAGCGGCGGCTTTGGCGAGTCGAGCTACCAATATGCCATCTCGGACAAAGGGACGACCAAGGCGCGCGAGCTTTTGGAGCGCAACATGTACGTTGGCCCGGCGCCGGTGACCCTGGCGCAGTATCGGCGCGCGATCGAGCTGCAGGCGCTCACACAGGTGTCGATCCACGAACGTGAGATGCGAGAAGCGCTGAGGGACCTGGTGCTGGAAGAAAAGACGTTTCACCAGGTGGGGCCGGCCGCCAACTCGGCACGTTCTCTCTTTCTCTTTGGGCCGCCGGGCAACGGCAAGACCTCGATCGCAAAGGCGATCGGCAGCGTGGTCATGAAGGGCGCGATCTATATCCCGTACGCTATTCTCGTCGAGGGGCAGATTATCAAGGTCTACGATCAGGTCAACCACGAGCAGGTGGAGCTGCCGCGACGGTCCTCCTCGCGCTCCCTCGATCACCGGTGGATCGTGATCCGCCGCCCCATGGTGATGGCGGGGGGCGAGCTGACGCTGGAGACGCTGGACCTGGTCTACAACCCGATCTCCAAGACCTACGAAGCGCCCTATCAGGTCAGAGCCAATGGGGGGATGCTCCTGATCGATGACTTTGGTCGGCAGATGGTGCGCCCGCACGATCTGCTGAATCGATGGATCGTGCCCCTCGAGAACAAGGTCGACTATTTGACGCTGCAGACGGGGAGCAAGATCGAGATTCCGTTCGACGTGTTGATCGTATTCTCGACCAACCTCGAACCCAGGGACCTGGTGGATGAGGCGTTCCTGCGTCGCATCCGGCACAAGATCCACGTGGGCAACCCCTCGTTCGAGAACTATCGCAAGCTGTTCAAGCGCTTCTGCAAGATCAAGGGTGTCCCATACGACGAGCAGGGACTGGTCTATATTCTGAAAGAGTACTATCAAAAGCGTCACATCGAGCCGCGCGCGTGCCACCCGCGCGATATCCTGGATGAGCTGATCGATATCGCGCATTACCAACAAGTGATGCCGACCATGCACATCGATCTGCTTCGCCGGGCCTGTGAGAGCTACTTTGTCGAGCTCTAGGGAAATGCGCCTGGGCCGCTGGCATGGAGAGAGGCCGCTCAACATTGCCCACCGCGGAGCCAGCGGGCACGCGCCGCAAAACACCATGGCGGCGTTCCTGCTGGCGGCAGAGATGGGCGCCGATGGGATCGAGCTCGACGTCCACCTCTCGGCGGATGG
>CAZLMZ010000156.1:0-5879 GCA_964560475.1 uncultured Anaerolineae bacterium | reverse complement strand
CTCGAGAGAGAGGTAGTACACCTGATCGAGGAAAAGGGGATGGCCGATCGCGTCCTCGTCTCTTCCTTTTCGCCCCGCAGCCTGCGCCGCGTGCAGCGGCTGAACAGCCACATCTTGCTGGGTGTACTGTACAGCCGCCCGGTGTTCCTGCCGAGCATGCTCCGTTGGTTGGGCCTGTCGTACGACGCGCTGCACCCTCCGTATCCCCTCGTCAATACGCGGACGTTCACCCGCGCTCGACGGCAGGGAAAGCAGGTGAACGTGTGGACGGTGAACGATGCTATAGAGATGCGCCGCATGCGCGACTTGGGCGTCGATGGCATCATCACCAACTATCCCGACGTGCTGAGCCGTGTCCTGGCAGAAGCATAGGGGCGGCCTCTGGACGCGCCTGCTACGACTCGCGTTCTGGCTGCTCTACAATCCCCTGGCATGGACGTATGACTGGGTCAGCCGTGCCGTCTCGCTGGGGCAGTGGCGTGCCTGGCAGCGCACGGCACTGGCAGAGGTACACGGCGAGCGCGTGCTCGAGCTGGCTTCTGGCACCGGCGACCTGCTGCTCGATCTGCACGCGTTGGGGACTGTGCGCCCGATCGGCCTCGACCTCTCGCCATACATGATCCGGATCGCCCGGTGCAAGATGCGCCGCCGGGGGATTGCTGTGCCGCTGGTGCGTGGGCGGGCGGAACAGCTTCCGTTTGCCACCGCCTCGATCGACACGATCCTTTCCACGTTTCCCGCGTCCTTTATCCTCGCTCGACCGGCACTGGAAGAAGTCGCGCGTGTCCTGAAGCCAGATGGGCAGGCCGCGATCGTGGCCATGGCGACGCTGACCTCCCGATCTGCGTGGAGCCGCGTGCTCGAATGGTTGTACCGCATCACCGGGCAGCGTGGGCCGCTGCCCGACCTGGACGCGCGGCTGGCGGCGGTAGGACTGACTTGCAGGAGAGAGTTGCGTCCTGTCGACGGCACGTCGGTGCTGCTCGTGGTGCTGCGGATGGGAATCCGAGAGAAGCGGTTTGACGATTAGCGCATACTGCACTATAATCGTCTTGTTCTGTATGCATTGTGGGGAGGCGACTGGGATCCACGGTAGGCTTTCCCGGCAGCAGTGGCATCCCGTCGAGTTGACAATGGCTTCATGATCGAGCTGCGATATTCCGGCGAAGCGTTCGAGTATGACTCCTCTGTTTTCGTCGGCAGAGAAGAGGAAATTGCCTGGGCGACGGAGCAGCTCGCGCAGGGCCAACGGCGGTTGTCTGTCTATGGCCCGCCAAAGGTTGGCAAGACCTGGTTGCTGCATGCACTCGGCGACCGCCTCGGCCCGGCATATCTGCCCGTCTACCTCGACATCCGGCGCCTGGCCAGTGAAAGCGGCGATCCGCCGCTGCTACGCGTGGCGGCGGCACTGGCAGAGAAACTGGCCGATCGCGTAAAAGTGTCCGTCGGTCCCGCTACCTCGGCGTACCTGCTGGAGGACCCACGTGGCGGGTGGCAGGCCTACGTGGAGGATCTGAAATCCCAAGTTACAGGGCAGCAGACGGTCCTTCTCCTGGATCACGTCGAGTCTGCTCCTCCAGAGTGGCTGTCTATTCTCGGCCAGACGCCACTCTCCCTCATCATGGCGATGAGGAGCCACGACAGTTCGTTCGATCGTCTCCTTGATGTTGCGGGCGCCCTTCCTGCGATCACGCTGGGTGCGCTGGCGAACGAAACCGCTTCTGAGCTGACCAGAGCCCTGGTGTCGCCCTTTGCTTCAATCGACGCATGGGCGGTGCGCCGCGTGCTCGAGATCACGACGAGCCACCCGTACTACATCCATCTCTTTTGCCAGGCGCTGATTGCGTGCTGTGCACGGGCATCGCTGATCACGCCGACGCACGTCGAAACCGCGCTGCAAGAGATGCTCGAGGTGCCGGTGCCCGAGTTCGTGACGGGGTGGGAGGACTCGACACCATACGAGCAGGCGATCCTCGCTGTGTTCAGCTCGCTGCGTGGGCTGGGTGGCGTGGCAACACCGTACGACGTGCAAAAGGTCTGTGCGCGCTACGATCAGGTACTGCCGCTGCGAGAGATCCTCCAGACGCTGGATCGGCTCACCGATCGTGGGATCCTGGAAAAGATGGGAGCAAACACCTATCGCTTCCGCCTCGAGCTCTATCGCCTGTGGCTCGATCATCGTCATCGGCCGGAAGAGGTCTTTCGTGCACGGCGATGGCAGTTGAGGGACGCGTTCCTCAATGGGCTGTGGAGCCGCGTGCAGCGAGCGCTGGCCAAGCGACGGGTTCTATGGCTCAGCATCGGCGCGGTAGCGCTCGTGCTACTGATCGTCGGCATCCAGCCAGGATTGTGGCGCCGCAGAGCAGAGGCTACACCGGTGCGGACGGTAGCGCCGACACGCACGCAGCCGAGTACAACAAGCGTGCCGAGCGCCCCCACCGTGACGCCGGTGCCGGAAGCCCAGATTCCCCTGCCGGACATGGACCTGGCAATCATGTCGAGCGACGGCAAAGGTGGGTTTTGGCAGCTCTATGCCGTCGATTCGCATACGGGCGAACGCGTCCGCCTGACTGAGACGACGGCCAACGAGCGGACGCCCAAGTGGTCGCCCGACGGTAGGCGTATCGTCTTTTCTTCGGATCGCGATGGGGACCGCGACATCTATGTCATGGATCTCGATGCTTGGCAGCAAGAGGGAGCAAGCTATCAGCCGGTCAACCTGACCCACGACGACGATCCCGATTGGCAGCCCTCCTGGTCGCCCGACGGGACGCGCATCGCGTTTTCCTCCTACCGCGATGACAATTGGGAGATCTATGTGATCGACGCCGATGGGACGAACCCGATGCGCGTGACCGAGCAGATCGAGAGCGACATTTCGCCGACGTGGTCACCTGACGGCGACAAGCTGCTCTTTGTCTCGCGCCGACGCGGCAATGCCGACCTGTTCACGTACGAGTTTGTGACCCGCAAGCTGACCAGGCTGACCACCAGCGCGCTAGACGAATACGATCCGGCGTGGTCGCCGGACGGCGAGTGGATCGCCTACGTGACCCGCTATGAGCCACAGTCCGACATCTTTCTCATGCAAGCGAACGGCCTGGGCGCGATCAACCTCACCAACTCGTCCTACGTGAACGAACTGCAGCCTTGTTGGACCTCTGATTCGGAGCAGCTCGTTTTCACCGCCTACATCTCGGCCAAGGGAAATTACGACCTGTACGCGATGCAGCGCGATGGAAGCGAGGTAAAGCTGCTGCTGGATCCCGACAGTGACGATGTGGCTCCCAGCTTGCGCGAGATCGCGCCTGATTACGGCGACTAGCGCGTGGCGGCGATATCTGCTGGTGTCCTGCAGCGACCATTAGTCGTTTTTCTTGCTTTCCTGCCCCTTTTGTGGTAGTATATATCTTTGAATGCTATATATTTCGCCAGATAGCTCTCGAGGCGACATGACAACGGAGGAGTGTGAACGAACCTTGCTCAAGCAGTTGGAACATAACGGCGTTGTGATTCCCAACCCACCGCCCTATCGTGGGTTGGTGATCTATGTACGGGGTGAGCCGGTACAGTTGACGCCAGCACAAGAAGAGATGGCGCTCGCATGGGCCAAGAAGCAGGGCACCGACTATGTGGAGGACCCTGTGTTCGTGAGCAACTTTATGGAGGACTTGAGCGAGCGTCTGGGCCTGGAAGAGGCGTTGGGCGTCGATGAGGTTGACTTTCGTTCCGCGATCCGCGTGGTGGAAGAGGAAAAGGCAGCCAAGGCGCGTCTCAGCCGTGAGGAACGCAAGGCGCAGGCAGAGATCCGCCGCGCCATCCGCGAGGAGCTGAAAGAGAAATACGGCTATGCGACGGTGAATGGCCAGCGGGTCGAGCTGGCGAACTATATGACCGAGCCGAGCGGCATCTTTATGGGGCGCGGCGAGCATCCCTTGCGCGGTCGGTGGAAGCAAGGCGCCCAGCAGGAAGACGTGACGCTGAACCTCAGCCCTGGCGCACCCAGGCCAGAGGGAGACTGGGGCGAGATCGTGTGGGAGCCAGAGGCGCTGTGGGTGGCACGCTGGGAGGACAAGCTTTCCGGCAAGCTCAAGTACGTTTGGCTGGGCGACACTGCGCCAATGAAGCAGAACCGTGACGCGGAGAAATTCGACCACGCCCTCGAGCTGAGGGACAAAATCGATGAGGTGCGCGAGCGCATCGAGGCCGGCCTGCGCGATGCGGACAAGCAGCGCCGTATGCTCGCTATGGCCTGTTACCTGATCGACGAGCTCTCTCTGCGTGTGGGCGATGAAAAGGATGCGGACGAAGCCGACACGGTCGGCGCGACGACGTTGCGCCCTGAGCACGTACGCCTGCACCCGGATTACGTGGTCGAATTTGACTTTTTGGGAAAGGACTCGGTTCACCTGAACCGCGAACTGCGCGTCTCGCCACTGGTCTACGAGACGCTGGAAGAGCTGATCGAGGACGCACGTCCGCCGAGTTCTGCTGGCAACGGGGATGGGTTTCATCCCACGCGTGACCTGCCCCAGATTTTCCCGGACGTCAACAGCCGCGCCGTGAACCGCTTTCTTTCAAAGGTGCACAAGGATCTGACGGCCAAGATGTTCCGCACCTATCACGCCACCATTGCCGTGGAGGAAAGCCTGGTCGAGTCGGGCGTCAAGCCCAGCGATCCAGAGTATAAGAAGTGGCACGCTGCCGTGCTGGCAAACCTGGAAGCGGCGAGGATCTGCAACCACACGAAAAAGTATTCTGGCGACTGGGAGTCGACTTCACAGCGCTACCAGGAGCGTCTCGAAAAGGCCAGGACGCGCCGCGAGCGGTACAAGGAACAGCTCACCGAGCGCCAGGAAAAGCTCGAAGTGCTGCAGGTCGAGGCTGCGACACGCCGGGCGTTGGCCCGGACCGAGATCGACAAGGTCGATCCGGAAGACGAGGAAGGGCTGGAAAAGGCCAAGGCTGAACTGAAAAAGGTCAAGGCGCGCTACGACAAGCGCCTGGCGACTGCCAAGCGGCAGGTTCAGACATCCAAGGAACGCGTCGTCCGTGCCAGGAACGCGATCGGCAAGATCGAGGCACAGTTCAACACGGCTGGTCACAAGCGGACGTGGAACCTGGGGACCAGCCTCAAGTCATACATCGACCCGCGCGTCTATTACCGGTGGGGCCAAAAGGTCGACTATGACGTGCTAGAAAGGTACTATCCCAAGAAGCTCCGCCGCAGGTTTGCGTGGGTCTGCGAGGATGATGAGGAGGACGAGGAGTAGCGGCGCGGCTGTCGAATGGAGTGATCCCTTGTCTTCCTCTTCTCGCGCCCTGCTGGGCGCTGCGATCGTCTTTCATCTGCTGCTCCTCGTCTCGTGGCGAACCGGGACGTTGAACCCGCTCTTCTTTGATGCCACGGTAACGCATGGGCGGCGCGGGTGGGACTTTTATGCGCTCTACCAGGCCGGGCACAATGTGTTGCAGGGGGACAGTGTCTACGAGAGCGACGGAGAGCAGATCGAGGTCGTCATCCCCGACGGAGCGTATACGCCATACCGCTATCTGCCGATCACGGCCTACACCCTGGGGGTCCTGTTCAATTTGTTCTCGCCGCTGTGGGCCTACCGGTTGTGGGTGGCCTGCATCGAGCTGGTCCTCCTAGCATGCATCTGGCTCACCGTCCGCGCGGTGAAAGACAGGGATCGGCGCGCGCGCATGGCGGCAATGTGGCTGTGCTATACGCCCTTTTACCTCGAGCTTTACATGGGCCAGTTCTCGTTCGTCCAGGGCGCGCTGGTCTTGATCATGTTGTTGGCCGCAGCGGGCGCTTCGTGGGGAGCCAGGTATGACCTTCCGTGGGTGGCGAGCGTGCTGTGGAAGCAGAACAC
>CAZLMZ010000155.1:0-7890 GCA_964560475.1 uncultured Anaerolineae bacterium | reverse complement strand
GCACACCGCTGGGAGCAGGCCCTCGATACCCCGGCCAAGATCTACTACAAGTGGGAAGGCGTCAGCCCCCCAGGGAGCCACAAGCCCAACACCGCTGTCGCGCAGGCTTACTATGCCAAGGAAGAGGGCCTGGACGGCTTTGCGACCGAGACGGGTGCAGGGCAGTGGGGCAGCGCGCTGTGCTTCGCCACGCAGTTCTTTGGCCTGCAGTGCAAGGTGTTCATGGTCAAGATCAGCTATCAGCAAAAGCCCTACCGGCGCGTCATGATGGAGACGTGGGGAGGCAGCGTCGTTCCCAGCCCCAGCAGCGAGACCCACGCCGGGCGTGGCATCCTGACCGAAGACCCGGACACGACCGGTAGCCTGGGCATCGCCATCAGTGAGGCCATCGAGTACGCAGTGACCCACGACGGCTTCAAGTACTCGCTGGGCAGCGTCGTCAACTTTGTCCTGCTCCACCAGACCGTGATCGGCCTCGAATCGCTGAAGCAGATGGAGATGGCGGGCGACTATCCCGATATCCTCATCGGCTGCGCAGGTGGCGGCAGCAATGCCGCGGGGCTGATCTATCCCTTCCTGAGGGACAAACTAACCGGCGCCAAGCCAGACCTACGAGCCATCTTTGTCGAGTCGACTGCGTGCCCCAGCATGACGCGCGGCCTGTACGCCTACGATTGGGGTGACACTGCCAAGACCGGTCCGGTGGCCAAGATGCACACCGTAGGGCACAGCTTTATCCCGGCACCGGTACATGCCGGCGGCCTTCGCTACCACGGCATGGCGCCCAGCATCTGCGCGCTCTTGGACCAGAACATCGTCGAGGCGCGTGCCTATCACCAGAACGACGTCCTCCGTGCGGCGGTGCGCTTTGCGCGTTCCGAAGGCTTTATCGTTGCCCCCGAGACGGCGCACGCCATCAAGGCTGTAGAAGACGAGGCGCTGGCCTGCAAAGAGTCTGGCGAAGCCAAGGTGATTCTCTTTAACGCCAGCGGGCACGGGCACTTTGACCTGGCAGCGTACGACGCTTTCCACAGCGACCAGTTACCCGACTATGAGCTCGAGGAGGCTCGCCTGCAGAGAGCACTGGCAGAGCTTCCACACGTCGAGGAATAGATCGCGCCGATCAATGGATCGGCCCGATCAATAGATCGGCCCGATCGTCGAGGCCCTCAGGATGACAACCATCCTGAGGGCCTCTATCCCTGTGAGCCAGGGCTAGCGAGGTACTTGATCCATCGCATCGTCCGCGACCGGCAGTGTGAACCAGAACGTGCTCCCCTGCCCGACCGCACTCTCGAATCCGATCCGTCCGCCGTGCATTTCGACCAGTGCCTTTGTGATCGACAGCCCCAACCCAGTCCCCGGCTGCTTGCGCACGAAGGGGTGGTTCGCGCGGAAAAACCGCTGGAAAAGCTTGGCCTGATCCTCTGGCGCGATGCCGACGCCCGAATCACGCACCACGCACCGCACCCACTTGCCATCTTGCGTGCCGCCCTCCCCCCCATTCGCTGCCCAGCGTTCCGCGACGACCTCGATCTTGCCGCTGGGTGGCGTGTACTTGACCGCATTGGAGACCAGGTTCATCAGGATCTGGCCCAGCCGCGGCGGATCGGCATCCACCAAGGGCAGATCGCCCGGTATCGTCCACGATACGTTCAGTTCCTGTTCATCGAGCGCGTGCCGAAAGCGTGCGACCACGTCCCCGATCAGGGCGCGCAGGCGGGTCGGCTCTCGCGCCAACTTGAGGGTGCCGCTCTCCAGGCGGGCCAGTTGTAGAAGGTCGTTGATCAGTACCTCCATCTGCTCGACGTTGGCCATGATGACATCCAGCAACTTGAGGTCGTCTTCCTTGAGCTGGTTCGCCAATGTAAGCTGTGCAAGCTCTGCGTACCCCTTGATGATCGTCATCGGTGCCTTGAGCTCGTGCGAGACCATGGATACGAACTCGCTCTTGGACTCGTTGGCTCGCTTGATCTCCTGGTACAGTTGCGCGTTCTCGATCGCGATCGCCGCATGGTCAGCAAGCCGCATCGCGAATGCTTCGTCCTGCTTGCCAAAGGCACCCAGGTCGTCCGCCTCGAGGTTGATTACCCCGATCACGCGCTCCTCGCGCAGCACAGGCACGGCCATCTCAGACCGTGTGCCGGGGCGCTGTGGATCATAGTGCGGGTTCTGACTGACATCCGCCACATTTTCTGGCTCGCCGGTGAGGGCAACGTGCGACGAGATGCCCTGATCCAGCGGCCACAAGATCTCGCGGTACTGATCGAGCGGTGAGGAATACCCGCGCGATGCCGCCACCCACATCCGCTTCTCGTCCTCTTCCTCGACCACAAGACCGACGAACCCTGCGCTTGCTCGCGTCATGCGTATCGCCCATTGCAGCGTACGATCCATCACCAGGTCAAAGTCGAGCGTGACGTTCAGTTGGCGGTCGATCTGCTGCATCGTAGACAGCTCGTCCACGCGCTGACGCAGCGCCTCGTCCGTCGATGCATACAGGCGGGCGTTCTCGATCACGATCGCCGCCTGCGCCGTCAACGCCGTCAGCAAGTCCACGTCCTCCTGTGCAAATGGCGCGTGGTCGCGCCGGTTCATGATTTCGGTGACACCGATCACGCCGTACCGGTGGGCGATTGGCACGGCGATTATCTGTCGCGTCGTCGCCCCTGTCACCGTATCGATCTTCGGATACCATCGCGGCTCGCGACTGACATCGTTCGAGAGGAACGGCTCCCCCGTCTGCATCACGTAAGACGCGATGCTCTGGATCCCCGAGGGAAGTCGCGTCCCCACCAACTGCTGCGCCGCATTTCCAAGCGCGACGCGGAACGCCAGCGCGCTGCTCTCCTCGTCGAGCAGCAGCAGCGAGCCCGCTTCCACCGAGAACGCGTCCATCACCGCTCTCAGAAATCGGTTGAGCAGCTCGTCTACGTCCAGCGTCGAGGCCAGCGTATGGCCGATGTCGTTGAGCACCGCCAGTTGCCGCGCCCGGTCCTCCGACTCGCGGTACGTGAGCGCGTTTTGGATCGCCACTCCACATTGGTCCGCGAGTGAAGCCAACCGCTCTCGCTCGTCTCGCGGGTACAGATCGCCTCTCCGCTTGACCCCCAACCCGAGCCAGCCGATCAGCACCTCGTGGATGCGAAATGGCACACACAGCACGAGTGACTCGCGCCACAGCCGTTGCTTTGCCTCGGCCAGCTCGGCATTGGCCCGTACCACGTCCGAGCCATCGGGCAGGCACAGGATCTCGTCCTCTCTCTGCAAGACCCGGACGAGCGGATCATCGAGTGGAATGCCCGCCTCATCGCGCACCTGCCCGGTCGAGGCCACACAGCTATAGTACGTGCGCCGTGGCTCGCGCAGGCGCACCTGGATCCGGTCGCATCGCGTCACTGCTGACACGCGCTGTACCATCACCTCCAGCAAGTGGTCCACGTCGAGCGAGCGCGCCATCTCCCGCGAGAGCAATTCAAACGTCTGGCGGTAGCTGGGACGCCGCGCGTACATGATGCGGTCCACCATAGCGTTGACCGACCGGCTCAGCGGCGCGAGCAGCGCGGCCAGAAGCATGACCAGCGCCGCCACTGCAGTCGGATAGGTCGGCACGATGCCCACACCCAACGTCGCGAACAACTGGGCGACGAAATAGTATACCAGGAAGGCTGTCGACCCGATGATAAAAACGACCGCACTCTGGCTGATCACGGTGTCAACATCAAACAGCCTGTAGCGCAGGATCGAAAAGCCCAGCGATACGGGAACGACCAGCACGCTCCAGTTCACAATGTCGAGGCTGATCAGGCCTGGCGATAGACCCGCGAGCCTGGCAAAGATGTACATGCCATTCAGCCCCGCCGCTACGCCAATGCCCCACACGATCCACTTGAGTTGCTGCCGGACGAGCGGCTCCTGGGCTCGCGCGATCGACAAGACCAGGATCGCGCCACCGAGCAGCCCTCCGACAACGATGCTAACCGGTGCCCACTGCCAGATGGGCAGCAGGTCGATCTGGATATAGCCCAGCATCTGGAGCGTGACGAAAGCAAGCATCGCCAGGCCAGGCAGGTACAGGAGAACCTTGAACCAACCACTTGCTGCCCAGCCGTGCCGAAATGGGTAAACAAGAAAGAGATGGACGATCAGCGAAGGAGCCAGGAACGCAGAGTTCTCGAGCAGCCCGAGCCACGGCTGGTTGGCATTAGCAGCGCCATAACTGAAGGCCATGGCAAGCGAGGCGAGGAGAAAGACGGTAGATTCCTCCCGATTGGGGCCAAATGCATAGACCAAGCTGCCCACGCCGAGAAAAGCCAGCCCCACTGTGAACAACTGCAGCGTGCGCACCGCCTGCATCCCGTGCTGGTCGAGTACGACCTGCGCCGTGAACCGCTCCCCCCCTGGCCGCTCCACGCTAAACGACATGACGTCGCCGCGATGATAGTAGCGCCCAATGAAACGAAAGCGGTTCCGGGTGTGGATGACACGCCCATCGACCGACAGCAAGCGATCGCCCACCTCCAGACCTGCCACGTCCGCCGGGCTTGCTGGTGCCACGTAAGTCAGGTAGAGGCCGCGCTTGAAACCCATCCCAATGCTGTAGAGCGTTGGGGTCTGGAAAACGACAGTCAAGAGCGCCAGCGCCGTAGCTGCAATGGCCACCCACGGCAAGGCCCGACGGACGGCGCTGGTGCTTCGATTGCCACTTGCTTCGTAGGCCCGCATTGAGACTGCGCCTTTGACTACTCTGTGTTGGCGAGGATGATCGCCTCTGCTACTTCCTTCATCGGCTTCCTGGTGTTCATGCTCATTTTCTGGATCTTGCGAAAGGCCTCGGATTCGGTCATGCCTTGCTTGTCCATCAAGATTCCCTTGGCCTTCTCGACTTTCTTTCGCGTCTCCAGTGCTTCGGTCAGATTGCCTACCTCGTCCTGCAGAGCACGGAATTCTGCGAACCGTGCCAGCGCCAGCTCGATCGCCGGGGCCAAGTCCGTCTCGCGAAACGGCTTGACGAGGTACCCAACCACGCCGGCCTCCTTGGCCCGCTCGATCAGGTCCGTCTGGCTGTATGCCGTAAGAAGCACAACCGGTGCAACGCGCTCCTGTGTCAAGATCCGCGCCGCCTCGATGCCGTCCATGCCCGGCATCTTGACATCCATGACGACGACGTCAGGATCCAGCTCGCGGGCCATATTGACCGCGCTCTGTCCATCGCCCACTTCTCCGACGACGAGGTAGCCTAGCTCGGTCAGCGCCTCTCGCAGGTCCACGCGCACCAGAGATTCATCGTCCGCTACGATCACTCTTGTCCGTTCCAAAGTTCCTCTCCTTCCATGACTCTCTTTGAAAAGCGAACAATGGCCTGTACGCCGCCATTGCTCTTTATCTCGAACGTGCCTTGCAGATCGTCTTGCACCAACGTGCGCACGATCTCGAGCCCGAGGCTCGACGTATCTTCTAGAGTAAAGTCCGCCGGCAGGCCTTCCCCATCGTCGGTGATGACCATCTGGACGGCGTCTCCTTCGTCCAGGAGGTCAACGGTGATGGTTCCCACCCGGTGACTCCCAAAGGCGTGCTCTAGGGCATTCTGCAGCAGCTCGTTGATCACCAACGCACACGCCGTGGCTTGCCGAGCTGGCAGGTACAGGTTGTTCCCCTCGCCGAGGACGATACGGATCTCTTTTCCCAGGGGCAGGCCGCCCTGCTTGGTCTGCTGCACGATGCGCTGCGTCACTTCCCGTATGTTGATCGCCTGGCCTTGCTCGCGCGACAAGTACTCGTGTACGACGGCCATGCTCAGGACGCGGCTCACGCTATCGCGAAGGATCGCCCGCACTTCCTCATTGTCGGACCGCCTGAGCTGTATCCGCAGCACGGCCGCCACGGTCTGCAGGTTGTTCTTGACCCGGTGATGGATCTCTTGGATCATCGCGGACTGGATCTTGCGCTCTCGCTCCTTGCGCCGCTCCTCGGTCGCATCGTGGATCGTAAACAGCACGCCGACCGGTCTTCTCCGCAGCCGCTGCGTCGGTGGCCACCACGGCCTGTACAGCGATCGCCCGATCAGGGGCACGCCCTTTCGGACCCACGTCCGTTCTGCAGCACCTGAAAGGTGCACTCGTTCCGTATACTCCGCCTCGTGGCATCTCAGGTCGTCGAACACCTGCTGGAACATCATGTGGTCCCCGGTATCGAGCGTCGACAGGTGCCGGTCGACCAGGCTGTCCAGGTAGCCCAGCCTGCGATAGTGCTCTGTGGCGATCCCGCTCGCATAGCGCGTCACCCGATCGCTGTCTACCACCAGGATGCCATCGTTCTGCCCAAAAGGCGACAGCGCCTCCGCTCCCTTGAGCTCGTCTCGTAGCAGCATACGCTGTAGGATCCGCACCGTCCGCTGAAAGACCTTGCTCCGGCTCTTCTGCCGCACGTAGGCGATCAGGTTCGCCTCCATGCTTAGCGCACCGATCACGCCGCCATCGCTGCCACGTATCGGGTGCACCTCCTGGATGACAGGCGCGCCACCGGCGATTAGCCGCTGCGTACCGCGCAGCCGGTACCCCCATCGCATGGCCCGGAAGGTAGCGACCTGCTGGGCAGGATCGATGCGGTACCCGAGGAGATTCTCCGCATAGACCGGCATGATCGAGTGAGGGCGGGCCTGCGCCGCGACGATAGCACTTTCCTGGTCGCGCACATAGAGCAGCAGGTCGGCGCGGCTGATGTCCGCGACAAAGGGCATACCCTCTGCTACGTGCGTCAACTGCAGCCTGTCATCCTCTAAGAGAGGTTCACAGCCGCTCAACAGCTCTTCTGTACTCTGCTCCATTGCCCTTTTTCCCGGCTCATTCCGGTTACGGCGTACTTGGTGGCTAACGCGGCACCAAATGGACGCACCTACGCGCACTGGCTCTTCACCAGCCAAGCTTGTCAGGAGCAGCAGCGCGTCAGTTCCCTGCTCAATCCTCCAAGGCGAGCTGCTGCACGATCTGGCCATAGGCCTCATCCGGATCGATCAAGATCAGCCGCTCTTCGGTCTGGCCCAGTAACTGCCGTGCGCGATCGTGCTCCTCCCGCGGGACGATGACCAGGATCGGGATCTGACAATGATAGCACGAATCGAGCAAGTCCTCCACCAAAAAGCCCTGTCGCTGTGTACGCAGCAGTTTGTGGAGATGCCCCACGACCAGGTCGATCGCATCACGCTCTGTGATCGCGTTGATGAACTTGCCATGGTTGTCGAATCCGTTGCTCACCGGTAGCGTCCCCACACCGCGAACGGCAAGCCGCGTGAGCATTAGCGGATCCACGCCATCCAGGTAGCCTACAGTAGGCATTGGCTGCTCCTCTCACCCAGGCACGATCCACCTGGATTATACCACGCTTGCGCAAAGCAGAGCAACTGCTGTACGTCAAAGGCTTACGCCGCGCTCGACTCAAGGTCGAGCGATGTCGTCAAGGCACGATGCGCTTGAAAAAGAGCGCCAAATGTGGTATAAATACCTTAATGTATGCGGACAAGCCGTGGAGGATAGCACCACTGAGCAAGAAGCGGAAAAAGATCAAGCCAAATCGCAAAGACAAGATCGTACGCGACCAAGACTGGAAGCAGCGGGTCCTGGACGACCATCGCAGTGCATGGGAGAGCGGGTTGCCCGTCGAGGAACGGATCTTGCCTCGTAGTCGAGAAGAAGAGCTCATCGAGCTGCGTACCAAGGTCGATGACGAGATCCGATCTGCCGAGGCGGGCGAGCTGGAGACCGAGATCCCGCAGGGCTGGTACGAGGGCATCGTGACCGAGATCAGCACGAGCCTGTACGAGGTCGATCTCGGGGACCACACCATACTCTGTGCCGTGCGCGGCTCCTTGACGGCCACGCGTACTGGCTATAC
>CAZLMZ010000154.1:0-7898 GCA_964560475.1 uncultured Anaerolineae bacterium | reverse complement strand
CCGCCGCCTCGACCGCCACCGCCGCTGCGTGGTTCACGCGGCTTGGCTTCGTTCACCCTGAGCGTCCGACCGTCTACGTTCTGGCCATCGAGCGCAGCAATCGCTGCGTTGGCGGCCTCTGTGTCAGCCATTTCGACAAAAGCAAAGCCGCGGGGACGCCCGGTCGCGCGATCGGTGATCACGCTCACTTCTTCCACCTCGCCATATGCCTCGAATAGCTCACGCAGTGCGTCGGCGGTCGTGTCATAGCTCATGTTGCCGACGTAGATGTTCTTGCTCACGTTGAGCTGATCTCCCTTGGCGCTACAGCGCCACGACGTCGACGGCTTGCGGGCCCTTGGGGGACTGCTCTACGGAGAATTCGACGCGCTGCCCTTCGTCGAGGTTTCGGAACCCCGAGCCACGAATGGCCGAGTAATGGACAAAGACATCCTTGCCATTCTCGCGCTCGATAAACCCGTACCCCTTGGCGCCATTGAACCACTTTACGGTGCCGGTCTCACGTTCACTCATCTTTTACCTTCCGCCCTTCTTTCGCGCATGGAAAATAGTCTGCGAGGCAATCCCCACGCTGCTCTACAAAAAACGCACCGGGGCTGGGGAGCCCAGGTGCGTCGATCAACAGCTTGGAATCTCGCCTCATTCGTATCCATCATACCACCTTTTCACCCCCTTGTCAAATCAAAAGTTGCCAACAACGTCAAGTTGGGCTACCATGACGAGCCGGTTCGCCCCCTCTCGATCCTCCCCGATGACGAGGAGGATTGCGAGCCACTCCGATAGGAGGAAGAGGGGGTGGGGTTCCCGTCACTCTTGCCCGCCTTCTGTGTTAGATCCTATGAATTGCGCGCCGGAGCGTGTTTCTTCTGTGCGCGCCATTTTCTTTTATGGAGGATGCTCTATGCCAACGGGTCTTGATACCGAAACCCTCAATATGGTCGTCTCGGCCATCAACGACTTTGCAGCACAGCGCCTGCCGGCCGATCTGCTGCGCCAGCTCGATCACGAGGATGCGTGTCCCGAGGACGTGCTGCGCGACATGTACGGCCCCCAGTTTGGGGTGCACCTGCTCTTTATTCCCGAGGCGTACGGCGGGATGGGTGGCGGTGCCCACGACGTGTACCGCGTTTCCGAAGCGATCGCGCGCGTTGACCTGGGCGTAGCCAGCGCCGTGCTGGCCACTTTTCTCGGCCTCGACCCGATCGTCGTCGGCGGCACACCCGAGCAGAGGGAAAAGTGGATGAGCCGCGTGGCCGAGGAGGGCCTGCTGGTCGCCTATGGCGTCACCGAGCCCACTGCGGGCAGCGACCTCGCCGCTTCGCGCACGCGCGCCGACCCGGTACACGAGGATGGCCAACTGATCGGCTACCGCCTCAACGGCAACAAGCAGTTCATCACCAACGGCAGCATTGCCGATCTGTACACCGTCCTCGCCGTGGCGCCGGGTGGCTTTACCTTCTTTATCATCGAAAAAGGCGCCGAGGGCTTTCACCCGGAAAAACCGGAAGACAAGCACGGCATCCGCATCTCGGATACCGCGCCGCTCACCCTGGAAGACGTGTTCGTCCCCGTGGAGAACGTGGTCGGCGGCGTCGAGGGCCAGGGTATGGTCCAGGCTACCGAGGTTTTTGGCTACACACGGCTCATGGTCGCCGCCTTTGGGCTCGGAGCCGGGATGAAGGCGATCGAGATCGCGACGGAATACGCCAAGGAACGCGTCCAGGCCGGTGCGCCGCTGATCGAGAAGCAGGCCTACACGCACAAACTCCTCGTCCCGCACCTGGTCCGCCTCGAAGCATCGCGGGCCTATATCGAAGAGACAGCACGCCGCATCGACGCCGGCGAAGCGGCACTCAACACTGAGGGCGCAATCGCCAAGCTGGTCGCTACCGAAGCCGGCAACGCGGCAGCCGACGCGGCGATCCAGGCGTTGGGCGGCTACGGCTATATGAAAGAGTACGAAGTAGAAAAGATCCGCCGCGACGTGCGCATCACCACCATCTACGAGGGCACGTCCGAGATCATGGAATGGACCATTGGCCGCGACCGCTGGCGCGATAACCTGCAGCAACGCGGCCAATACTATGCCCGCGTCGCACCCTCGGTCGAGGCGCTGCACGCAGCAGCGCCTGACGTAGGCGCCGACGTTGCCGCGCTGGCCATGCGCGCCCTCCACGTGCTGGTCGAGCACGCGCGCGTGCAGCGCCTGACGCGCAACCAGCACGTCCTCTTTCGCCTGGGCGAATGGGTCGCGGCTGTCGAGGTCGCCGCCGCGTTCACACGCTATGCAGCCGACCCGCGAGAGAAGGTCTCACCGTTTCCGCCGGACGTGGTCAAGGTGATGAGCCGCCTTTATGCGCGCGAAGCGGGCGCACTGCTGGCGTGCGACGGCCTACGCTGGATCTATGGCGCCGACGAGACGGCCGATCTGGCCCAGTTGAGCGCGGCGATGAACCTGCCGGCGCTGCAGGCTGCCCAACGCGGCCTGGTGGACGACATGGACCACGTCGCCGCTGCACTGCGCGACATTTCGTTCGTCTAGTTGGAGCGAGGAAGCAGGAGAGAGTTTATGTCTGAGCAAGCACACAGAGCGGTCGCCGTGGTCGGCATCGGCGCCATCCTCCCCGATGCACCCGACGTGGCCACGTTTTGGCGTAACCTGCAGCAGGGCCGCTACAGCATCACCGAGGTTCCGCACGAGCGGTGGGACCCGGCCGACTATTACGATCCCGACCCAAGCGCAGTGGACAAGAGCTACTGCAAGATCGGTGCCTGGATCCGCGAGTACACGTTCGAGCCGTTCAAGTGGCACCTGCCGATCCCGCCGGCCGTACAGGAGGCAATGGACGGCGCGCAAAAGTGGGCCATCGCTGCCTCGCGCCAGGCATTGGTCGATTATGGCTGGCCTGAACGCCCCCTCGACACCATGCGCACCGCCGTCGTCCTGGGCAACGCCATGGCCGGCGAGTACCACTATCGCACCAGCCTGCGCATCCATTATCCCGAGTATGCGCACGCGCTCGAGGCCGTGCCCGCCTTCCGTGAGCTCGATCCCACACTGCAGGAAGCGCTGGTGGCGGGGATGGGCCGCCAGATCCGGACGCGCATCCCGGACATCACCGAGGACACCATGCCGGGTGAGCTGTCGAACATCATTGCTGGACGAGTGGCCAACGTCCTCGACCTGCACGGCCCGAATTTCGTCACCGACGCGGCGTGCGCTTCGTCGCTCGCCGCCCTCGACGCCGCCGTCGAGGGCCTGCTGGCGGGGCACTTCGACGCCGTGCTCACCGGTGGCATCGACCGCAACATGGACGCCAACAGCTTTGTCAAGTTCTCCAAGATCGGCGTGCTCAGCCCCGATGGCTCGCGTCCCTACGCCGAGGGGGCAAACGGTTTCGTGATGGGCGAGGGTGCGGCCGTCTTTTTGCTCAGGCGCCTCGAAGACGCCGAGCGCGACGGCGACCGGATCTATGCCGTCATCCGCGGCATCGGCGGGGCCAGCGATGGCAAAGGCAAGGGCATCACCGCACCGAACCCTATCGGGCCACAGCAGGCCATCGTGCGCGCCTGGCTTCACGCCGGCCTCTCCCCGGCTACGGTCTCCTACATCGAGGGGCACGGGACCTCGACGCGCGTCGGCGACGTGGTCGAGCTGGAGGCTATGGGCCACGTCTTTGCCGACTTTGACCTGCGCCCAGGCAGCATCTCGCTCGGTTCGGTCAAGTCGAACATCGGCCATCTCAAGGGCGCCGCGGGGGCAGCCGGCCTGCTGAAGGCCGTGTTGGCCCTCCATCACAAGGCCCTGCTGCCACACGCCAATTTCGAGCGTCCTAACTCGAACATCGATTTCGACCGGCTTCCCTTCCGCGTGCAGACTGAGCTTGTACCGTGGGAAAAACCCACTAACGGCGACGGCGTACGCCGTGCCGGGCTCAGCTCCTTTGGCTTTGGCGGGACCAACTTTCACGTCGTGCTCGAGGAACACGTCCCGGGCATGCTGACCTCGAAGCGGGCTTTTGCTTCCGCCGCCACCCAGGGCAGCGCCAGCCGCAAGACCCCCTATCGCGGCGCGCTCTTGCTCGGCGCCGATGACGTGTCCGGCCTGCGGGTGCAGCTTGAGGCCGTGCTGGCCCAGGCCGAGGCAGGCCAGGCCCCACCGCCACGGACACCCGAGGCAGCCACGCTGGCCGCGCCCGAGCGGCTGGCAATCGACTATGCGGACGCCGAGGAACTGCTCAAGCGGGGCGGCAAAGCCCTCGACGCACTGAACGGCAGCGATCCTGCCGTCTGGCGCCCGCTCTCCGCACAAGGTGTTTTTCGGGGCAGCGGCCCGCCGGGCAAGGTCGCGTTCATGTTCCCTGGGCAGGGATCGCAGTACGTGAACATGATGCGCGAGCTGTGTGAGCGCGATCCGCTCGTCGCCGCCACCTTTCGCGAAGCGGATGAAGTGATGACGCCGCTGCTGGGCCGCTCGCTGACCAGCTACATCTTTGTCGACGGTGAGGACAGGGAAGCGATCGCCACCGCCGAAGAAAGGCTCAAAGATACCACGATCACCCAGCCTGCGGTGCTGACCGTCAACGTGGCGCTGGCCCGCCTGCTTGGGAGCTATGGCATCGTGCCTGACATGGTGATCGGGCACAGCCTGGGCGAGTACGCGGCCCTGGTCGCGAGCGGCGTACTCTCTTTTGCCGACGCGCTGCTGGTCGTCAGCGCGCGCGGGCGCGAGATGAGCAAGGTCTCGATGGAGGACAATGGCTGCATGGCAGCCGTGTTTGCCCCCCTGCCGCAGGTCGAGGAAGTGCTGGCCAAGATCGACGGCTATGTAGTGCTGGCCAACATCAACAGTCCCACACAGGTCGTGATCGGTGGTGCCACCGCCGCCGTCGACGCGGCGGTCGCGGCCTTTCAGGAAGCCGACCGTCGCGCGGTCAAGATCCCTGTTTCGCACGCCTTTCACACCCGCATCGTCGCCCCGGCGAGCGAGCCGCTCAAAGCGGTCATCTCGCGCATGAACGTCCGCCCACCGCAGATCCCGATCATCGCCAACGTGACCGGCGCGCGTTATCCCACTACCCCTTCCGGGATCGTCGACATCCTGGGCCAGCAGGTCGCTTCGCCGGTCCAGTTCGTCAAGGGCATCGAGACGCTCTATCGCGAAGGGGCGCGGATCTATGTCGAGGTCGGCCCCAAGCGCGTGCTGAAGGCGCTGTCGGAGGATATCCTCAGCGAAAGGGACGATACGACCATTGTCTTTACCAACCACCCGCGCAAGGGCACGCTGCCCAGCCTGAACGAGGCGCTGTGCGGCCTGTACGCGGCCGGAGTCGGAGCGGCAGTGGCCAATCGGCCAGTGAGCCCGCCACCCACACTTACCGCCGGGTCCCACGTGCAGGTGCCACCTGAGCAGCAAGAGCCAGCCAGAGAACGACCGGCCGGCCAGACACCCAAGCCCATCCAGACAGAACAGGCGAATCCTACCATGACGATAGAACAGAACGTATCCTCCACGCACGAACCTGCGTCCGCGCCGCCACCAGCGTCTCTAGGCCAAGCGTCTCAGCCAGGCACGCCGCCTCCGTCGCAAGCCGCCTTGGGCGAGGAACGCTACGTCGCCCTGGGGCGCCTCTTTGCCGAGTTCATCGAGCAGGGGCAGCGCATCTACCAGGGCATGGCCCCGGCACAAGCAGGGACATACCAAGCCGTCGCCACCGACGGTAAACTGCCGATCACCGGCTCGGTGGTGGTCAGCGGTGCGGCGCTTGGCCTGCCTGGCCAGGACGGCAAGGTGTTCGGCGACGGGAACGTCGAGCGGCTGCTGCGCGGCGAGCAGTTCATCGAGCTGATCCCCTACCGCCAGCGCACGGCTATGGCCGAGAAACGCATCAACCGCCTGGTCAAGAACCCGGCGGGGGCTACCTTTGAGGTGATCGACGACCCTTCGGATACGATCAAGCTCGCCGGGCGCCGTGGCTACTTTGACTTGGCGGGCGAGTATGGCGTTCCCGAGTCGCGCGTCGAAGCGCTCGATATCTCGACCCAGTTGGCCATCGCCGCCGGGATCGAGGCCCTGCGCGACGCCGGCATCCCGCTGGTCATGCGCTACCGCACGACGAGCAAGGGCACCTACCTGCCCGACCGCTGGATGCTGCCCGAGGGGCTGGCCGACGAGACCGGCGTCATCTTTGCCTCTGCTTTCCCCGGGCTGGATCGCATGGCAGACGAGATGACGCGTTATCACGAATACAAGTCACTCAGCGACCAACTGCAGTTGCTGCAGCAGCTCCGCGCGCGCGCGGTTCCAGGGCCGGACGGCCTGGCCGCCGACCTCGACCGCCGCGTCGCGCACTTGCAGGACGAGATCGACCGGCTCGACTATCACTTTGACCGGCGTTTCATCTTTCGGGTCCTGGCGATGGGCCATTCGCAGTTTGCCGAGTACGTCGGTGCGCGCGGTCCGAACACGCACGTCAATGCTGCCTGCGCCACGACCACACACGCCATGGCCGTGGCCGAGGACTGGATTCGGACTGGCCGCTGCCGCCGCGTGATCGTCGTCGCCGGCGACGACGTGACCAGCGACAGCCTCATGGGCTGGATCGGGTCGGGCCTGCTCGCCACGGGCGCAGCGACGACCGAGGAGCGGCTGGACAAGGCCGCCCTGCCCTTTGACCGGCGCCGCCACGGCATGATCATCGGCATGGGCGCTGCAGCGATCGTGGTCGAGGCCGAGGACGCCGTGCGCGAGCGTGGCATGCGCGGCATCTGCGAGCTCTTGTCGAGCCAGATCGCCAACAGCGCCTACCACGGCACGCGGCTCGACGTCGACCACATCAGCGGCGTCATGGACCGCGTCGTTGCGCAGGCAGAGGAGCGCTTTGGCATCCGCCGCCAAGAGATCGCCGCCCAGACGGTGTTCGTCTCGCACGAGACCTATACCCCGGCGCGCGGCGGCAGCGCTGCGGCCGAGATCCACGCCCTGCGCCACACCTTTGGCGACCAGGCCGACCAGGTCGTGATCGCCAACACCAAGGGCTACACTGGCCACGCCATGGGCGTTGGGATCGAGGACATTCTGGCGGTCAAGGCGTTGGAGCATCAGGTCGTGCCCGCCGTGGCCAATATTCATAACGACTTTCAGCCCGACCAGGAGCTTGGTGACCTCAACCTCTCGCGCGGCGGCAGTTACCCGGTGCAGTATGCGCTGCGCCTGGGCGCCGGCTTTGGCTCGCAGATCGCGATGACGCTCCTGCGGCGCATTCCGGGCGAGTTGAATCGGGTCGACGATCAGGATGGCTACAATCGGTGGGTAACAGCAGTTGCCGGGCAAGAGAGCGCGCAACTCGAAGTGGAGAACCACACGCTGCGCGTCGTCGACGAGGGGCCACCCACGCGCCCACCTGCGCCCTCGACGTGGACCTATGGACACGGCCCTACCGCGTGGGCCATCGCCCCCGGCGTTCGTCATGCAGCCGCCCCGCGACCGGCGCCAGCGTCGCAGCCCGTCGCCACGCCAGCGCCTACCCCCGCGCCCGCAGCGGCGCCCCAGGCGCCACCCACGGTGGGCGCGCCTCCGCCGCTGGCTGCAGCACCACAGGTGAGCACACCGACACATCTCCCGGTCGAGGCGCCTGCTGGGGCACCGGCAGTGCCGGCTGCTGCTGCCGCACCAGCGAGCGGCACGGTAGCCGACCAGGTACTAGCCCTGGTCAGCGAAAAGACGGGCTACCCGCCCGACATGCTCGACCTCGACCTCGACCTGGAAGCCGATCTGGGGATCGATACGGTCAAGCAGGCCGAGGTGTTCGCTACGATCCGCGAACGCTACGATATCCCGCGCCGCGAGAACCTGCGGCTGCGCGACTATAACACGCTGGCCAAGGTGATCCAGTTCG
>CAZLMZ010000153.1:2794-7923 GCA_964560475.1 uncultured Anaerolineae bacterium | reverse complement strand
CGCCCGTCGGTGGCGGTGGCACGTGCCTTGTACGAACCGCCCTCGGAGGGCGTGAACGTGGCTGTAGTATCGCCCTGCGCGTTGCTGGTGACGGTAGTGGTATAGACCGGCGTCTCTTCGACCTCCCATTCCCAGTACCAGCGTCCATCGGGGCCCAGCTTTTGCGTGTTGTACCAGCGCTGCTTTAGGAAAACGACCTGGGCCTCTTGCCCGGCGACCGCTGCGCTGTCGATGTCGACCATCTTGACGTCGATGTCGACCTGATCTCCCACTTGCTCCACGTAGCGGCGCGGAGAGAGGCCGATGTAGAACAGGCCGCGATGCACGACTGCCTGGACACGGTTGCTCACTTCCTGGTCGTTGACGTCCGTGACCGTGACCTCGAGCGTGTACGCCTGGCTGACTGGGCGATCGCCAATGTCGGCGGGCAGCGCAAAGGTGAACCGGCCATCGGCGTCCGTCTGGCCCGTCCCCTGAGCGATCAGCTTGCCATAGCCGCCGTAGATCGTCTCCTCGTTGTAGCCGGTGCCCTGCCACGGCGATTCCTGCCAGCTATACCAGCCGGGGCCCTGCCACTGGAAGCGATAGTCCTCGCTGAGCACCGCCCAACGCACTTTTGCCTGTGCGACCGGCCCGCCAAAGTAGTACGTGGCGTGCGCGCTGACGTTGATCGTGTCGCCATTCACGTACTGATCGCGGTCAGTCTCGACGTCGACCTGGTATTCCGGCGCGCGGTACTCGGCGACGCGGAACTGGGATGCAAAGTAGGTCGGGTCCGCTGCGCCCGGCGCGCGGTAGGTGGCCTGGATCGTATAGTACCCAAGCGTTGCTTCCTCGGCGAGCGCCAGCTCTCCGTACACGGTGCCCATGTCCGAGAGCGCCAGCTCTTCGCTGTAGACCTCGCGGCCCTGGCTGTCCTCTACGACGACCTCGGCGTTTTCTCCGGCGGGCGGCAGCGTATAGTGTGCGTCGTCGTCGAGGCGGATCACCCCCTTAAAGTACACTGTTTGCCCAGGGCGGTAAAGCGGGCGGTCGGTGTAGAACAGGGCTTCTGCTGGCTCGCTGTACCACCGTGCGTCGATCCCGAAATCCCAGGGCGAGATTCCCTGGTTCCACATGCTCGAAGCCAAGGCCAGATCGTCGCCGTGCGAGACCATGGCAAAGGTCGAATTCCACATCTCTTCCTTGGCAAAGGACGCCTCGAACGCACCTTCTCCATTGGTGCGTCCCTCGCTCAGTGTCCTCCCCGTCTCGGTGAGCAGTTGCACGTCTGCCCCGCTGACCGGCTGCCCGCTCTGCAGGTCCGTTGCCCAGACCAGGGCTGAGGTCAGCGTGCGCTTGATCACCACGCTCGTTTCGCTGATCGAGAGCAGGTAGCCGGGCTTGGCCGTGCCGTATGCCAGGTCAGGCGAGCTGACCTGCAGGTAGTACAGGCCCGGCGGCGGGCTGTCGCCGCTCGCGTCGACGACGCGCATGCGCTTGACCACCGTCTCGTTCAGCTCGGGTGCGACGGCGAGCGTCCACGCGTGCAGTGCCTCCAGGTTGGCTGTGCTGCGCTTGTCCCACGCCTCCCAATCCGTCATCCAGCGCAGAAACGTGCTCGGCTCGACCGCATAGAGCTCGAATGCCAGGCGCGAGATGTTGCGGTAGCCGACCACGATCGTGGTCGGCATGTAGGCGTTGAACGTGCCCACGTTCCCCGGCATGGCCAGGTAGGCGGTCGGATCAGCCTGGCGGGTGCCAAAGCGGCTCGTCGCTGTCTCTGCCAGCGGCATGCCGTACTTGCCGGCGATGCCTGCCTCGACGGTGACTGTATAGCGCGACGAGGGGCGCAGGGAGGTGCCAATGTACAGCTCTGTGTCGGCTTTTCGCCAGTACGAGTACACCTCTGTGACCGTCACCTCACCGAGTTCGTCGGCCTGCGGGTCATAGTAGCTGATCGAAAGGTGTTCAGGCACCGTCTCGCGGTCGATCGGGGCGCTAAAAGTCACGTATATGCCACGGCTGGGCTGTACGTTCGTCGACCCATCCGCGGGCACGATCTTGAGCACGCGCGGCACGTCTACACTGTGGAACGTCCAGGTAAAGCTGCGAGCCAGTCCCTGTGCCCCGCCAGTGCTCTGTGCTGCGGTCGACACCCGCCCCGTATAGACCGTGTCTCGCGCCAGCGCCTCTTCCGGGGTTAAGATCATCGTTTTGCCACCGTCCGTCCAGGAATAGGTCCCGGCTACGGGGCTGCCTGACCCTGTTTGCAGGGCGAAGCTGGCTTCGGCGGACGAGGAGTCCATAGGCTGGTTAAAAGTGACGCTGATCGTCTGCGTCGGCGCCACGTACTGGTCGCCGTCGATCGGCGAGACCTGGATCACCTGCGGTAGCAGAGTGGTAAAGGACCACGTATAGTCCTCAGCGAGCACGCCGCCCGTGGTATCACTGAGACCCGCTTTGACCGTTACCTGGTACGTGGTCGAGGGCGCAAATCCATCTGCCGGGCGGTAGACATAGATCGAGGTGTTGATCCACTCTCCCTGGCCTGGCAGCGCCGGCTCAAAGCTCACCGGATCGGGCAGATCTGCCATCTGCCCCAGCGTGGTGAGCGGCACCACCGGGCGGTTGAACATGACCGTCACCGTGCCGTCCATGTCCACCCCGGTCGTGTCGGCTGCCGGCTGGACCTGCGTCACCTCCAAGTAGCCGGTGGTGGTGAAGCGAAAGGCCACGCCCTGGCGCAGAGAGATGCCCTCCTGGCTCTTGGCCGCATCGGAAACTGCGACGTGATATACCGCCTCCCGCTGCCATTTCTGCTGCGGGGTAAAGATCACGATCTGGTCATTCGGCCACTCGAACCGGCCCCCGATGTTGGGCTCGATAGCGAAAGCCTTTTCCACACTCGTGCGATCCATGGCCTGGTCAAAGGTCAGGACCAGCGGCGAGTCGACCTGCAGCTCTTGGCCGCGCTCTGGCTGGCGAAAGAGCAGCATCGGCGCGGTAGGCGGCATGGGCGTGGGGGTGGGACCCGGCGTCGGCGTAGGTCTTGGCGTCGACGTTGGACCCCGCGTGACTGTTGGCGTGCCGGCTCTGGCCATCGGAGACACCGTATCCGTCGGCGCTGGCGTGGTTGCCCTGGGACGGAGCAGCGTGCACGCGGTCATACTGATGAGCAAGGACAGGGTGAGAAGAACGTATAGCCTTCTCTTGAGCATCTTGCCTCCGATGGGCGCTTCAAAGCGCCCTCACGTGTGGTCAATCCTTCGATATGTGAGAGAGGCGCCTGATCTCAGCGCACCTTGAACAGCAGGATCAGCAGCAGCGGTGTACCGACCATCTGTAGCAGCACAAAACGGACCATCACCTGGGTGTTCGACCAGCCCCGCGCGTGGCGCACGTGATCGTGCAACGGATAGCGCACATTGCTGAAAATGCCGATCTTTAGAAAGCGCAGCAGCGCGACCTTGACCAGGCCCAGCGCGCCATTGGCCAGGACGACCCCGGCGACGACAAAGATCATAAACGGGTTGCCGGAGGCCAGCACCAGCATGCCCAGCAAGAGACCCATAGGGCGCGATCCGGCGTCGCCCATCAGCACCGCGCTGGGATAGGCGTTGTGCCACAGGTAGCCGCTCAGCGAGCCGACCATAAAGAAGGCCATCAACCCCCAGTTGGCGCCGTCTGGGTAGTGCGGGACCAACAAGTAATTCGAGATGTCCTTGTGGCCGACCACCACGTAGAGAATGCCGCCCAGGTAGAGAAAGGCCAGCGCGGACAGGCTGCCCGAAAGGCCATCGACGCCGTCGGTGCAGTTCGTGGCATTGATCGTCAGCCAGATCATGGCAGTGGCAAACGGCACATAGATCCATGGCGAGAGGGTCAGCGTGGTCTTGACCAGGGGCAGCCAGATCATTGCAGGCCGGAGCTGGCACAGGATCAGGGCCGCGAGCAGCGAGATCCCCAGGTCCATTGCGCCCAGCGCGTACTCGCTCCATCCACCGCGCGTCCGGTCGTCGAGGAATCCTTCCAATGCAGCCAGCAGCACGCAGCCCGACGCGGCGACAAAGGGGAGGCCGAACGGGATAAAGAGCAGGCAGGCCAGGATGTAGATCGGGACAAAGAGCAGCCCCGCGCCGACCGGCTTACCCACACTCTGCTGAGCGCCCACTGCGTGTGCCCGTCCCTGGTCCGTAGGCAGGCGATTCCACAGCCGGGGCAGCGTGTACCAGGTTACGAGGGCTGTGAATGCCGCTCCCGTGCCCGCCAGGAAGAGATACGAGGTCAAGAGGCGGAATGGGCCAAAGACGGGAATGAGTTGTTCGCCTAACCAGGGCAGCAAGGGCTTGCTCCTTTCAGCTTTCGACGATCAGCGTGATGCGTTCGCTCTCGTAGGTACGTCCGTCTGTCGCCTCGCCGATGGCATAGATCTCGTGCCTGCCGGGCTGCAGTTGCCACCACAGCCGGTAGGGCGCCTGGTTGTACGTGCCCAGGAGTGTTCCATCCACGTAGAGGATCACCTGTTCGAAGCGCAGTCGCCCGCCGGGGCGGGCCTCGATCATGATCCGCTGATCCTCGGGCGGCACCGCGCTCGAGAGGCGGTACTGGTCCATCTGGAAGGGACTGACGATCTCGATCGGTTTTGCCGGTGTGGCTCTTTCGGCCACCGCCGCTGCCGCAGGCGCGTCCGCCTCGACTGATGGTGGCGGCTGGGGCAGTCCCTGCTCGATCGCCCAGCCTTCTGCTTCTGGAGGGTACACGGTATAGGCGCGTTCGTGGATGCGCTCGCGCGGCGTGGTGGCGGTGGCACGCATCCCCGTGGCCGTATCGATCGGGATGAGCTGGTGCAGGCCGCAGGTTTCTTGTGGCTCTGTGCCGGCGATGAACAACTCGGTCTTGCGGTGGGTGCAGGCAGGGTTGGGCAGCAGGCCCGACAGCGCGCAGACCTCGACCTCGACCAGCCCCTCGGGCCGCTCGAAGGCACGCGGCGGGCGACCCTTGAGCGCCAGCGTCATGAAATCATGCCAGATCGGTCCCGCACCCGTGATTCCCGAGACGTGATACATCGGCGCATTGTCGGCATTGCCTACCCACACCCCGACCAGCAGATCCGGCGTATAGCCCACCGTCCAGTTGTCGCGCCAGTC
>CAZLMZ010000153.1:0-2694 GCA_964560475.1 uncultured Anaerolineae bacterium | reverse complement strand
GCCTCGCGCAGCAGCACCGGGCCGTGCCAACGCAGGTCATAGTTGAGCGGCACATAGCCTACCCCTTCGCGGGTGATGAACGAGGTCCGCACATCGACCAGCATCGTTGCCGCCGTGAATGGCAGCGTCCCCCAGCGGGTTTCTCGCGCTTCCATGCGCGCAGCCCACGACGGATCGAACGCCGCCGCATAGGTGACCGGCTTGATCGCCGATCCGGGCTGCCGGTAAGAGAGCGCGGTGTTGACTGCGCCGCTGATCGCACCGTCGAAATAGTCGGCACTGCCGATCATGGCCAGGATCTCACCGCTCTGTGGCTCGACGGCGAGCAGAGCGGCGTTGTTGACGTTCCGGTCCAGCCCGCCGCTCGCCTGCAAGGCCGCGAGGTGGCGTCGGATGATCGACTCGCCGCGCGCCTGCAGGTCGGCGTCGAGCGTGGTGTGCACCACGAGTCCCCCGCTCGCCGTGATCTCTATGCCGAGCTCGCGTTCGAGCGTGCTCCAGACGTAGGTCACGAAATGGGGTGCTTGGATGTCGAATGGAGCTGAGGCGAATCGAAGGCGCTCTGCTGCTGCCCGCTCTGCTTCATCCTGCGCGATGTACTGCTCCTTGACCATCAGATCGAGCACCGTCTGCTGCCGGCGCTTGGCCGCTTCCAGGTCGACCAGCGGGTTATAGAGCGCCGGTGCCTGGGGCATGCCCGCTACGAGCGCGCACTCGGCCAGGTCGAGCTCGTTGGCCGATTTGCCAAAGTAGGCCTCCGCGGCCGCTTCGACGCCGTAGGCCATGTTGCCATAGTAGATCTCGTTCAGGTACAGCGCCAGGATCTGCTCTTTGCTGTACGTCCGCGTCAACTGCCAGGCCAGGATCGCCTCGCGCATTTTACGGGCCAGCGTGCGCTCGCTGCGTTCCTGTGGGGAAAAGAGCACGTTGCGCACCACCTGCTGCGTGATCGTGCTTCCACCGGCCCGCACCTCTCCCCCGCGCAGGTTGATCCAGACCGCGCGTAGGATACCGCGGGGCTCGACGCCAGCGTTGCTGTAAAAGCGCGCATCCTCTGTCGCCACCGTCGCTTGCTGGAGAGCGAGGGGAATGTCGTCCAACGAGAGGGGCGTGTGCTTGCCCAGGTGGGGGTCGATCACCTCGTACAGCAGTTGGCCGTGCCGGTCGAGGATCTTGGATGAGGGCGCTGCGACGTGATGGGCAAGTTCGCCCGGTGCGGGCAGGTCGATGAAAAGCCACACATAAAGCAGCCAACTGCCCCCCACGAGCAGGCAGCCGGCAAAGATGAGCCAGATGATCCACCGTCGTCGCCTGAACACTCAGCCTCCGCGCACTGCGATTGCTTTGATTGTAACACCAATGGAGGCGCATGCGCAAGGTGACAAGGTGTCGTTTGGCCGTCGATTGAGCTACGCGCTACTCGTCCATCGGGATCAACGACAGCACGTCATAGCCGGCCAACCGCTCCCGGCCGTTCAGGGCAGTCAGCTCGATCAAGAATGCGACGCCGACGACCTTGCCCCCCAGTTGCTCGACCAGCTCACACGTCGCTTTGGCGGTACCCCCCGTAGCCAGCAGGTCGTCGATCACCAGCACCCGTTGCCCGGGCTCGATCGCGTCGCGGTGCATCTCCAGCGCGTTGGTACCGTACTCCAGGGTATACTCGGCGCGCACCGTCTCGGCAGGAAGCTTGCCCGGCTTGCGGACGGGCACGAACCCCACGCCCATCTCGTATGCCAGCACCGCACCCCAGATAAAGCCCCGTGCCTCGATCCCCACGATCAGGTCGATCTGGCGGTCGCCATAGTGGTCGAGAAATGCCTCGACCGACGAGGCAAAGGGCACGGCCTGCTTGAGCAGGGTCGTGACATCCTTGAACTGGATCCCTTTCACGGGAAAATCGGGAACGTTACGGATGTAGCGGGCCAGGTCCATGCCGTACTCCTTTGTCGATGTCGAGGTGCGGGGTCGGGTCGGCTAGGGCAAATCGAATGTCTCGCGCATGGTGGCGATCGCCTCTTCCAAGCGGTCGGCATCGATCACGCACGAGAGGGTCGAGATAGAGGTGCTGATCGCCAGGATGTTGATGTCGCGCGACCCAAAGGCCGAGAACATTGTCGCGGCGATGCCCGGACGTTCGCGAAAGTCGGGCCCAAAGATCGAGATCACTGCTACGTGCCGGCGCTGGATAACCTGCTCGGCGCCCAATTCGCTGCGCACCGTTTCCAGGATGTCGGACGCCCTATCGAGATCCTCTTCTGCGATGCAGAACACGACGTGGTCGTTGTTGTGGATGTCGATGCACTGCACGATGAACTGGACATTGATCTCCCGTTCTCCGAGGGCGCGCATGATGTGTCCTGCTGTGCCGGGGCGATCGGGAATCGACATCACGCCGACCTTGGCCAGGTCTGTGGTCTGCATGATCCCGCCTATCTTGATCTTGGCCATCGTCTTCCCCCTGTCCGGTCGACGTCTGCTTGGCAGCTATCTATCGGCTGCGCGTGGCTGGTTCAGCACTATTTTTGCATAACACGGCAGAGAAGTCAAATGCAGCACCTGTCCGTTCGGTCGGCCGAACCCCCCCCCTTCAAACAGCCTGCGCCACACTGCCCAGCTAAAGGCCTGCATATCCGGCAGCACCAGGTCGGCGTCGCCCAGTTCGCCTGCGGCGTGGGTTGTCTCGATTGCCAG
>CAZLMZ010000152.1:6370-7932 GCA_964560475.1 uncultured Anaerolineae bacterium | reverse complement strand
CGCACCTTCATCGAACGCACGCGCGTCAAGCCTGCCCGCGGCGGGCGCACGGTCAATGGGTCCGGGCGCAGAGATGGGCCGCTGGATGGACGTGGGCTGGACAAGTTGGCTCGACGAGGGCGCCCGTTCCACAGGTACCTGCCCGTGGGATGGCCGGGCAGGCTCCGGGCCGGCCACAGCGGCCCCTGGCGTGGCCGCATCGCGGGCCACCGCCTCGGGCACTACCCCGGGCTCGGTCTCCTGCTGCACTGGCCCGGTTCTTGCCAGAGGCGGCGAGGGCGGGCGCTCCTCCTGGCGCTGGAGCGGAAAAGGAGCGCGCTCTGCACCCGATGCTACTGGCGCAGGTGGCTGGGATATCCTATCTTCACCGGCAGGCTCTTCCACCCTCCCCTCGGCTGCGCGTTGTACAGGCGCTGGTGGTGAGGGCGGCGCTCCCTGCCTCGACGCTGGTATAGCAGGCGCCTGGCGTGGCGGTCGGGACTCTGCCCGCGGCGCCGCCTCTGGTGCCGATGCTCGCTGCACAGGCTGCGCTCGCTGCGTAGCCTGCTCGTCCTGCGTGTGCTGGCCCGGCGTGGGCAGCTCTTCGAGGTGTGAACGCGGCACGATCCGTTCGCGCCGTGGCACGGCACCGGTAGCTGGTTGCTGCGCGCCGGCAGCGCGTCCTGCCGCCCGATCCGCCCGCATCTCCTCGCGCACTGGCGGCTGTTGACTCACGCCGGGCTCCTCGCCGGGCTGCGCCGCCGGGACCTGGCTGCGCTGGGCCGCGGGCGGGGCTTTGCCGCCGGTGGACCGCTCGGCTTCCCGCTGCACGGCAGCCGGTGGGCGAGCCGTGGCTGACGTCTGAGACGCAGCGGCATCCCCTATCGCGCCAGCCTCGAGGGTAGCTGGCGGCTCGGCTCCGGTTTCTGTACTAGTGGGTTCGAATGCCGAGCGGCCGACTCGGTCGGGTTCCGTCGCCCCCGGCACGCTCGCCTCGTGCCCGGGATCGGGGACACGAGACCCGGACGAGCGCTCGTCGGGCGAGCGCTCACTGAGCGGGCGCCTACCAGGGGTGCGCTGCACAGTGCCCTGCGTGCTCGGCGATGGAGCGCGCTGCACGGACGGTGAACTGGGCCGGGACCCCGGCTGCGGACGACGAGGCGGAGACTGGCCCTGAGAAGTCGATCTTCCTGGCTCGCCCGCTTCCGGTGATGCCTGCCCTGCCCCCTCTGGAGCGGATCGCCTCGTGCCGCGCATGGCCCAAAGCGCATCCCACTGCGCGTCTCCGGTCGAGCCCTCGAAAAACTGCGTGTCGACAGCGGGTTCTGTCGCCGGTTCCTGTTCCTCCTGGGCAGGTATCGGGTGAGCCGGTGCGACCAGGGGCAGCGCTGCCGTCGGGACGTCGCTCCGCACGCGGGGTGGCGCTGCCTGTGCCAACGGCCGTGCCGTGCTGACCGAGAGGCCGCGTCCTCGCTGGCCTGGCGCACGGCTGACCGAGAGCGGGCGCACGCGGCGCAGCACCTGCTGGGCAAAGGGATCGGCCTCTGCCGCCTGCGGCGCCTCCGCCGTCCGCGGCCCCTCCG
>CAZLMZ010000152.1:4048-6270 GCA_964560475.1 uncultured Anaerolineae bacterium | reverse complement strand
ACGCCCGCGCAGGAAACGTCCAAACCTGCTCAACATCGCTGCTTTGTGCCTCTATTCCACATCGACGCTCTGGTACGACAGCTCGAGCGTCTCGATCGCCACTTGGTTCGAGCCCGAGCTAAAGGACGGGCCCGACCACTTGCTGGGGAACGCCTGGCTAAAGCTCCAGCGCATGATCTCGCCCGCCGTGCTGTCGTACATGACGATCGAGACCTCGCGCTGGCTGGCCTCGATCTGGCCCTGGGCAACCTTCATGTACCACGCCAGGAGATCGCTGGAGCTGGTCAGGCCCCGCTTGAGCGTGATCTTGCCGCCCTTGATCCGGCCCGGGATCTGGTGCACGGCGTTGTTGAGCCCGCCCTCGGGCTGCTCGTGGACCTCGACCTCGAGGGCGGGCAGGGTGCACTCGGTAAAGACCGCCTCGGTGATGCCGTCGATCTGGACGGCAAACCGAAAAACGGCGTGTGTCTCTACACGCTGACCGTTGCTCGGTGGCACATTGTCCTCCTGATGCAGGTCCGCTTTGGCCGTCCGGCCCTACCGTGGCCCGCGCCTCGCGCCGCCGCTGCCCCTCCCGCTGCGCTCCCGTTCCAGGCGCAGCTCTTCTTGCAGCAGCTCGTATACGCGGTCGGCAACTTTGTCGGCCAGCGCACGCTGGCTCGCTGCCGGATCGTGCTGGTCATCCTGTCCCGCATTGCCCGCCGTGCCGGCACCGCGCCTGCCGGTGCTCTCGATCGGGTGGGCGGTTGCGATCGGTCGCTCACTCACCTCAGGCCTCGCCGACTGAAGCAGTCGTGTCGACCGAACTGCTCGCCTCAGTCGAGTCGACTGAAGCGGTCGCGTTGAGGCGCGTGTTGATCCGTGCCACCTCGTCCACCCACTCTTGCCGCTCGGCGTGCTCCATGAGCATCACGTCCTCGTAGGACCAGTGCAGGTGATAGGCCAGGTACGCTACCTCCTCGCGCAGGCGATCGAGGGGGTAGCACGTCACCCCCCCAGGGGGACGACCTCGGCCTCGTAAGTGTGCCCACAGGCAGGACACGTCGTCTGGATCACGTTCTGGCCGATCTCGTTGATCCGGCGGTAGAGATCCTGCAGGTAGGCCAGGTCGGCCGCATAGAGCCGTTCGATCGTGCGCGGGCTGATCGAAGGTAGATCGCCCAGCTTGACGATCACCCGTGAGAGCAGGATGATCGTCAGGTAGGCCTCGTTGGCCTTGACCCGCGGATCGCGCAGCGGGGCGATCTCGTCCATCGCCGTGGCCGGGCGCATCACGCCCTCCTTGTGCACCCGGCCATCCTCGTCGACATAGCCGCGCGGCAGCGTAAACGCGAACTCGGTCCGGATCGGCATGCTATCCTCCCACAGCTAGGGCCCCACTACTTTTCGCGGTACAGCCCTTCGTGGGTGATCACCAGCTCCTCGATGCCGAACTCGTTGCTGTCGGCCTTCATCGACGGGCCCGAGACCTTGAGCGGCCAGGCATTCTCAAAGTTCCAGCGCGCGACCTCGTCTCCGGCCTGATCGAACATGACGATCGAGCCGTTCTTGCGTGCGTCGTCGACCTTGCCCTCTACGATCTGGTCGCGCCAGTCCCAGATGTCCATGTTACTGGTGATGCCGCGCTTGAGGGTGACGTCCTGCCACTTGAGCCGGCCCGGGATCTTTTGGATCGATTCGCGCCCTTTTTCGTCTACCACCTTGTGCTCGATCAGCTCGTTCTCCGAGCCTATGCCGCTGCACTCGGTAAAGTAGCCGTTGACGACGCCCTGTACTTCAATGCCGTAATGAAACCCGACAAGTGGATCACGGCCTGCCATAATTGTCCTCCTGGATCGTGTCTGCTATCGAACGGTACGGTGCGCTGCCGAGGCAGCGGACGCCTAAGCCTCAGCGCCACCCGCCCACTGGCTGATGCGAAAGATCACAAACTCGGCCGGCTTGACCGGGGCAATGCCGATCTCGATGATCAGTTGACCCAGGTCGCGCGTCTCGGGCGGATTGGTCTCTTCATCGCACTTGACATAGAACGCCTGGCCCTCGGTGGTGCCAAAGAGCGCGCCGCTGCGCCATACGGTCTTGAGAAAAGCGCGCACGTCACGCCGCACTCGCGCCCACAGGTCCAGGTCGTTGGGCTCGAAAACCACCCACTGGGTGCCGCGCTCGATCGACTCTTCGACCATGTTGAACAGGCGCCGCACGTTGACATAGCGCCACGCGGG
>CAZLMZ010000152.1:0-3948 GCA_964560475.1 uncultured Anaerolineae bacterium | reverse complement strand
GCGAGCATGGTCACCTCTTCGACCGCCTCTAACCCGCCGATGCTGGTCCGCTCGGCCGCGCTCCCCTTATAGTCGGCGACGGTGAGCGCCACCTCTTTGATCTGCCCGCCGGCCAGCTCGTAGGTGCCGGGCTGCGGGACCACGCCGGCCTTGGTCACCTTGACCACGACCAGCGTCGAGCGGGCATTAACCACGGTGGCGACGTTATTGTCGCCCTTGGCGGTGGTGAGCCCGTCAAAGGTCTCGACCATGCCACCGGGACCATGGATGATCAACGAGAAGGTGTCCTCCTCGCCGCCGCGCACGTCGACCTTGACCTCGTTGCCGCGCGGGCCGCCCTCGCGGGCCTGCACGTCGATCGCGTCGCCTCCCTTTTCGCCGCCTGCCGGCAGCTTGGCCGCCGCAGGCTGGGCCAGTGCGGGGTCGGAAGACTGTTTCAGCGCCTTGACGCTGACCACGTAGCAGCGCCCGCCGCCGTTCTGGAAATAGCCGTACACTGCGTCAGGCAGGTAAGCTCCGCTCACGAACCCGCCGAACTGGTTCACGTACTGGCTCCAGTTGGTGACCAGCGTCGGCTTGTTCAGTAGCGAAACGGTCTCGCCATCCTGCGTGACGTCTGCCTTTTCGGTAAAGCCGACAAAGGCCGCCACGGCGGTGCCCACGGCCTCGATCGGCCGCGTGCCTCGGTCCACCTCTTCCATGTAGACCCCTGGAGAAAGATACTCTGGCATGTCGATACTCCTTTGCTGTCCGTTCAGCGGAAACGGTGATCCCCGGCCCTGCAGGCGCACCGGCAGGGCTCGGCATCAAATCCTCGTGTCTCATACAAGCGCCGCGATCGTCGAGAGCGCGGTACGGATCCATTCCCCTGGCTCACATCGCACCCCCTCCTTTCAGATGGACAGGTCGTACATCGATAGATCCGGCCTGCCATCGGGAACGGTGAGCTCTTGCTCTGCATCCTTGTCACCTGCCGCAACGCGCACGGTGTAGGTGCCCGGCGGCACATTGCGAAAGCGGTAGCGGCCATAGCGGTCGCTGTGCGTGGAGACGCCTCGCTCGACCATCGTGACCTCTGCGCCAGCGACGGGCTGCTCCCCATTCTTGGCCGCATGCACGATGCCGCCGATCTGGTAGATCGACTCGGGCGGGATCGCGATCCCGTGCTGGCCGACGTCGATGCGCTTGGTAAAGACCATCGGCCCCTCGAAAATCCAGTCGCGCTCGACCGCCATGGTCACGGTATAGTTGATCGCCGGCTTGAGCTCGTTCTCCATCACGTTCCACAGGTCCGATAGGTTGCGCATCGCGTCCGAGACCTGTGCGGTCTGCGTCCGGATCGGGTAGGGCTGGTGCACGAGCTCGTCGACGAGCAGCGTGTCGGGCAGGATCGGCGTCGAGGCCAGTGCCACGAGCAAGCGCCACAGCACCGCGTGCTCGTCCTCGACCTCGCTGGTCCAGGCCGTGATCAGATAGCTCAGGTCGACGCGTAGTGGAGCGATCTTTTTTTTGGCCTGGCCATTTGGCTCGCGCTCGACGATCCACTCCCGGTTGCGCAGCTCGACGTTCTCCCGGATGTCGTACAGGTAGCAGTTGATCGCCGGCCTGGTCAGGCCTGCCGCCCAATCGCGGGTCGGCTGATCGAAGCGGATGTCGACGTCGCTCTTGGCAAATGTGCCTTTTTCCAGGATCAGTTTCTTGATCGTCTCGTCCAGCGACTTGATCATACGCTACTCCACTGCGAACTCGCGCTCGTTGGCCAGCCGCCCCATCTTTTGGAACTCGCGGCGCGTGGCCCACAGCAGGTGCTGCATGCCGATCACACCCCCATCGCGCGCCGCCAGGAACGCCGCAGTCAGGGCAACGTTACGGATGTTGCCGCCGGTCAACCGGTAGCGCTCGGCCAGCAGGTCGAGGTCGACGTCCGCCCGGAGCGGGGCCTGCTCGGGGAAGGCGATCGCCCAGATCCGTTGCCGTTCCTCGGCATCGGGATAGGGAAACTCGACGGTAAAGTGCATGCGCCGCACAAAGGCCTCGTCCATGTTCTTGCTCAGGTTCGAGGTCAGGACGACCAGCCCGTCGTAGGCCTCCATACGCTGCAGCAGGTAGCTGATCTCGACGTTGGCATAACGGTCGTGCGCGTCGCGCACCTCGGAGCGCTTGCCAAAGAGCGCGTCTGCCTCGTCGAAAAAGAGGATCGCATTGCTGTTGCGCGCCGCCGTAAAGATCCGCTCCAGGTTCTTTTCCGTCTCGCCCACGTACTTGGACATCACCGTCGAGAGGTCGATCTTGAACAGGTCCAGGCCCAGGTCGTTTGCGATGACCTCGGCAGCCATCGTCTTGCCCGTGCCCGAGGGACCGGCAAAGAGGGCGTTGAGGCCCTTGCCCATCGACAGCTTATGATCAAAGCCCCATTCCCCGAGCACGACGTGCCGGTATTTCATCTGGTCGCACAGCTCGTGCAGTTGGGCGATTGGATCGGGCGGCAGCACCAGGTCCCTCCACTCGTGGCGCGGCTCGATCTTTTGTGCGTGGTCGCGCAGTTGGTCGCTGGTCTGCGCACGCGCCGCAGCGAAAAGGTCCGCCTCTACGATGACGTCCCGGCCTGGACCGCGCTGCGCGGCGCGATGGGCGGCGTCGCGCACAGCATCGGCGATCTGCCCCTGGGTCAACCGGAATCGGCCTGCGATCGCAGACAGGTCGACGTCCTGCTCCACCTCGTGCGCAGCCAGTGCACTGGCCCACTCCTCCCGCCGCAGCGCGTAGGCAGGACGCTCGAAACGGATCCGCACCAGGTGTGCAGCTTGCAGCAGCGCCCGGTCGACCTCGCGCTCCACATCCGTTACGGGCAAAAAGCTGGTCACCGAGTAGGCGCGTACAGCCTCGTGCACTGCCTCGCGCTGCAACGGGCGGCGCGCATCTTCGGGTGAACTGTCGAGCAGGCGATCGTATCGCCGCCAGTACAGCGCCGCCCCTGCCAGATGGGCCTCCCGCGCCGCCAGACGGAGCTGCCGCTCGCCGCCACTCTCTTTGAGCAAGCGCTGCAGGTCGACCTGCAGTAGCGGCTGCCCCCACGCTGCGCAGAGCGCCCGTGCTGCCGCGTACTTGCCTGTGGCTGCCTCTCCTTGCAGCACGATCAGCAGCGGATCGCCACCCCCTTCGCTCCGCACCGTCCTCGCCTGTAACGCAGCCAGCAGCGCGAGCTGCTCGCGCACCACGTCCTCGATCCGCAGGTCTGCCAGGATCGGCCCGACGCCTTCGTACCGGCACGCGCCCGCAAGCCGCTCGTCCATGTGAGCCGGCGCTACCGCCGGGCATTCGGCGAGGAGATAGGTCACGATGCGCGGATCGACCTTCACGTAGCGTGCCAGCAGCGGCGGCTCCGGGATCGCGGGGTCGTCGAGGAGCACGACCAGGTCGTGCCTCAGCAGCGGCGCCTGGGGCGCAAATCGCTCGCGCCCGGCCACCCGCGCCTCGTGAGCCTCGTACAGGAGGTTGAGGATCAGCGAAACCGAGGGGCGCTTGCGCGTCACGTCGTCCTGCAGGTACGCATAGAGCCGCTCGTAGCGCAGATCCGTCTCGGGAGCCAGCGCGATCAGCAGCGCATCAACGTCGGCGTCCGTGAGCTCGAACACCGCCTGCAAGCGTGCCAGGCGCAGCACGACGCCCTGCGATCGGGCCGCTGCCTCGCACGCGGCGATCGCCTCCTCTGCGCGCGCGATCGCCGCGCCAAACGCACTTTCCGGCTCCTCGCCGGAGGCGTGCCGCACCACCTGCCCACTGCCCGGATAGACGCCGTTCAATACGGCGTCGACCTCGGCGTCCGATACATACAACCCCCGGAACTCGTCGGCGCCCTGCACTGAAGGCGAATTGACGTGGCGCCAGCGCCACACCTCGCGCTGGATCAACAGGTCGAGGCGCGCCAGGTGAGCGTACAGGTGCTCC
>CAZLMZ010000151.1:0-7956 GCA_964560475.1 uncultured Anaerolineae bacterium | reverse complement strand
CAGCTTGTGGCGTGTGACCTGGACGGTACGTTGGTCGGCCCTGACCTCGTCTTTTCGCCACGCGTGCGCGAGGCCGTGCGCCGGGCAGCGGCGCGGGACGTCTCCGTGACCCTGGCCACGGGGCGGGGCTATCCTGCCACGCGTCCCTTTGCCGCGCAGCTCGGCATCCGCGCGCCGCTGATCTGTTACCAGGGCGCCCAGGTCAGGGGAGCGGATGGCAGCACGCTCCACGAGTCGCTGCTGCCGCGCCGCTACCTGCCGCCGGTGGTCGAACTGTGCCGAGAACATGAGTGGGAGCTGAGCGCCTATTGCGGCGATCGGGTCTACCAGACGACGCAAGTCTATGATCCGGCATTCTACGATCGCTGGTTCGGCTTGCCGCTCGAACAGGTGCATGACCTGGTAAAAGCGCTGCCAGGCGATCCGATCAAGTTCATCATCATTGCCCCGACACAGACGGAGGGAGATGGAATCGAGCGACTGCTGCGCACGCACGCCGATGGGCAGTTCCAGGTCATGCGCTCACACCCGCAGTTCATCGAGGGCCTGGCGCGCGGCGTATCCAAGGGCGACGCCGTGGCCCGCCTGGCACGGCAGATGGGGATCGAGCGAGAAGAAGTGATGGCCATCGGTGACAGCGAGAACGATCGTTCCATGGTCGCCTGGGCCGGGCTGGGGGTGGCAATCGGCAACGCCACCCCCGAAGTCAAGGCCGTCGCGACCGCGATCGCCCCGCCGCAGTCGCAGGACGGCGCAGCCTGGGCTATCGAGCACTATGTCCTGGGAGACGAGGCGTGAGCTATCGCCTGCTGGCGTGCGACATTGACAATACGCTGGTCCGATTCCCCGATCCGCCCTCGGCGCGTATAGAGCGTGCGCTGCATGCAGCCGCCGATCTTGGCGTCATCGTCTGCCTGGTTACCGGGCGTGCCTTCCGGCGCGCACGCCCGGTAGCGGACATCCTGGGCATCGACGCACCGATCATCTGCAACCATGGAGGCAGCATCCGCGATCCGCGCAGCGGCGCAGTGATTCACCGTTACGTACTGCCTGGTGGGCTGGCGCGCGAGATCGTGGCGTGGCTGCAAGAGGAGCAGGTACGGCTGTTGGTCTTTGACGGCGACACGGTGTATCACGACGCGCACACAGACGAGATCGTGCCCGACTTTCAGATCTATACCCAGGGCGAGGACTCGGTTTATGCCCCAGACCTGCTCGCGGCGCTGCCAGAGACGGTCGAGATTGTGCTCAGCACGAGTCGCGATCACGAGCACCTCGCCGTGCTGTACGACCGTGCCCAGGCCCGTTACGGAGAGCAGGTGCGGGTGCTGCTTTCACACCCCTACGGGTTGGATATCCTGCCAAAAAGCAGCAAATCACAGGCGCTATCCTGGCTGGCTGCTCACCTGGAGATACCACAAGCGCAGGTGATGGCGGTTGGAGACGGGGCCAACGACGCCGACATGCTGGCCTGGGCAGGGCTGGGCGTCGCCCTGGCTGATGGTGACCCAGAAGCGCTGAGGGCAGCAAGCGTAGTTGCTCCTTCGTTCGATGACGATGGCCTGGCATGGGCAGTCGAGCGCTATATTCTGGATGGCCTCTCGCTGGTTTAGAAATCTGTACACATGTATCATGTTCATAGTATAAGGATCATGATCATAGTAGTAATAGTAGGGCCTGTGGATAAGTGGAGGGAGGCGGTCGGGGAGGGGTTCCAGGGACTAGCGGGAGGGGAGGATGGCGGGCCATCCCCTATATCTCGTAGTCCATTCGCCCTTTTTGCACCTTGCCCGATTGGGGATATCTCGGGGAGGGCCTAGCATAACTTCTGTGCTTGTGCACAGCCACAACTTGACCGTAAGTGCAGACCCCTAGATGCCGGGTCCCTCCTCGTCGCAGATACAAGAGATTGTATGCTCACCCAATAGGCCAGGAGACCAAGGGGCGGGTTATCCCCAGCTACCCCCAGTTATCCACAGTTTTCAGCGAGTTATCCCCAGAACCAAAGGTTTCGTCGCCTGGTTGCGGCGCACAAAAAAACATCAGGGATGTGTTCTTCACATCCCTGATGTACCGCAAGACCGGTGCTTTCGAACGTTCTAGTACGTCCCGTTATATAGCTGCTCCTGGATGGCCATGATCTCGCGGCGCAGGGTCGTGTCCTCTTCCATCTGTCCTTCGATCTTGCCCACGCCATAGAGGACGGTAGTGTGGTCGCGCCCACCCAGCGCATCGCCGATCTCGGGCAGCGAGGCCTGGGTCTCTTTGCGGGCCAGGTACATCGCCACCTGGCGGGGGCGGACGATGTCTTTGCTCCGCTTGCGCCCGGTGAGCTTTTGCTCGCTCATGCGGTAAAAACGAGCCACCGCCTTGATCACTTGCTGCGTGGACAAGGTCTTGGGCACCTCGATCAGATCCTGTAGCGTCTCCTCGAGCTGTTCCTCGGTGGGTTCGGTGCGCGTCAGCGTGCTGTGGGCAACGAGCTTGTTGAGTGCGCCCTCTAGCTCGCGGATGTTGCTCACCACGCGCTGTGCGATCAGCTCGATCAGGTCCTCCGGGATTGGGATCGGCTGCGTCTGTGCCTTGAACTGCAGGATCGCGATCCGCGTCTCCAGGTCTGGTGGCTGGATGTCGGCCAGCAGCCCCCACTCGAAACGCGAGCGCAGCCGTTCCTCGAGCGTAGGGATCGCCTTTGGCGGGCGGTCGCTGGTCAGTACGATCTGCTTGTTTGCGGCGTGTAAAGTGTTAAAGGTGTGGAAAAACTCTTCCTGCGTGCTCTCTTTGCCGGCGATGAACTGGATGTCGTCGATGAGCAGGATGTCCGTGTTGCGATACTTGAGGCGGAACTCTTCGGTGGTATGCGTGCGGATGGCATTGATCAGGTCGTTGGTGAACTGCTCCGACGAGACATAGAGCACGTGCAGGTCCTTGCGCTCGCAACTGTGCCCGATGGCGTGCAGGAGGTGCGTCTTGCCCAGGCCCACGCCGCCGTAGAGAAAGAGGGGGTTGTATGCCATGGCGGGTGCTTCGCTCACCGCCAGCGCAGCCGCGTGAGGCAGCCGGTTGCTCGGGCCAACGACAAAGGTCTCGAACGTGTACCTTGGGTTCAGCGGCATGTGCCCGTTCGCTACCGGCGGTGGGGTATACCTTTGCGACCCTATCTCTTCCTCTGCCTCCGCCGGGTTGAGCAGGGGCAGGTTGTTGGGCTCGGCAATGTCCTGCTCTTCGGCCCAGACGACGAACTGGACGTTGACCGGTTGCCCGAGGATACCGGTCAACGTGCGCTGGATGGGCGTGTGCAGGCGGTTTTCCAGCCAATCCTTGATGTACCCGTTGGGCGCGCCCAGGACGAAATCGTCCTCCTGCCAGGAGACGGCGACCGTCGGCTTGACCCAGGTGTTAAACGTGGCCTTGGTCATCTGCAATTCGAGCTCGCCGAGGGCGGCATTCCAGATGCTCTCTGCCTGTTGCATAGTTTCGCTCCTAGCCGTTACGTCCACGGCATTTCCCCCGCGTTCAGTTGTCGCATGATTGTGCGCTGCGGATCTGCCACAGAGCGAGCGCTTGTCTGAGTAGTACCGGCCCCCCGCAAGGGATACGGGTATACACGGCCTCCGGAGCCCCCACCGTGCGGCCAAAAGGCAGTTCGCTAGACGCAAGTAAATGGAGATGAGTCTGGTATTAGTCCGTGCCAGCGGATAGGCCTTCTCGTCCCCCACCGAGGATACGGGTATGTAAGAGCGGCCTGCCGCTCCCGTGACGAATGAGGTTTACCGGATACGTACACAGGAACCGCTGACGATCCTATTGTAGCAAAGCCGGGTCGAGATGGCAAGTATGGGATCTGCCACGAACATGCGGCGAGACCCGGGCCACTAGATGTCGTTCTGCAGGACTTCACAAATCCCAGGACTTGTGGTATCATGGAAATGAAGGTGAATGAGGGCCGGCACCACAAATCTGGTGGCGATTTTAAGGATCGTTAGGTCAACCTGCATCAGAGCGCCTTGTCTGCCTTGGGGGAGGGTGGCAGCCGGTGTCACGTGGGACGATAAGCGGAAATGCGGTGCGCTTGACGTGGTTTGACTTGTTTGACTAGCGTGCAAAAAAGTGCTATAATACGTCTAGTTTTTCCGGCATAATACCTCATTTGTCTGAAACACGCGTCTCCAACTCTTCTTCCCTCTTGGAGTTCCAGCGCGAATCTCTCTGTGGTTCGGTGGTAGGGAGTAGATACGGTTCACACGCGCGATTTCATTCCCATATACATGGAGTGCTACAATGCTGTCGTTTGGTGATCTTGAAGAACAAACCCTGGAAGAGTTGAGGGGGGTGGCTCGCGACATGGATATCTCGGGGTACAGCCGCCTCAAAAAGTACGACCTGATCTTGGGCATCCTCAAAGGCCAGGCCGAGCAACAGGGCTATGATTTTGGCGGTGGCGTGCTCGACATTGTCGAGGATGGCATCGGCTTTCTGCGCCCAGAAAAGTTCCTGCCCTCTTCGGATGACATCTATGTCTCCCAGTCGCAGATCCGGCGCTTTGGACTGCGCACGGGCGATATGGTGATCGGGCAGGTACGCCCACCCAAAGATACGGAAAAGTACTTTGGGCTGCTGCGCGTGGACGCAGTCAATGGCCTGGACCCAGAGGCGGCCAAGCAGCGGCCTCGCTTCGAAAAGCTGACGCCGATCTTTCCGCTCGAGCGCTTTGACCTGGAGACGGGTCGACGTCCGCTGGCGACGCGGTTGATCAACCTGATCGCGCCGATCGGGCGTGGGCAGCGCGGCCTGATCGTCTCGCCGCCGAAAGCGGGCAAGACGACGATCCTCAAGCAGGTCGCGAACGGCATCACCGCCAACTACAGCGACGTGCACCTGATGGTCGCGCTGATCGGCGAGCGACCAGAAGAGGTGACCGACATGGACCGCTCGGTCGACGCCGAGGTGATCGCTTCGACCTTTGACGAGCCCGAGCGCGATCACGTCCGGGTGGCCGAGATGGCCCTGGCCCGTGCCAAGCGGCTGGTCGAGGATGGGCGCGACGTGGTGATCTTGCTCGACTCGATCACGCGCCTGACGCGCTCGTACAACATGATCGTGCCGCCCAGCGGGCGAACGCTCTCTGGCGGCATGGACCCGGCTGCGCTTTATCCGCCCAAGCACTTTTTTGGGGCGGCGCGCAACATCGAAGAGGGTGGCAGCTTGACGATCATTGCCACGTGCCTGATCGATACGGGCAGCCGGATGGACGACCTGATCTACGAAGAGTTCAAGGGCACAGGCAACATGGAGCTGCACCTGAACCGGCGTCTCGCCGAGCGGCGGGTCTATCCGGCCCTGGACATCGACCGGTCGAGCACGCGGCGCGAAGAGCTGCTGCTGGACAAGGACGTGCTGCCGCGGGTGTGGTTGATGCGCCGTATGTTGTCGCAACTGATGGCCTCACCGCCAAGTGGTGCGGGGTACGATGTCGCTGCGGCGACGGAAGTGCTGATCGAGCGCCTCGCCCGTACAAAGAGCAATGCCGAGTTCCTGGAGCTTCTCAACAGAGACCCCGGGTAACGCCGTCCTCGGTGCTGACTCTCCTGTTGTCTCTCTGAGCGACGGAGCACCCTTTGGGTGAAAAGCCTCGTTCCTGGATAGGGCAGGATCCGTTGCGCCCGGTGGTGACCCGCGCGCGAGTCGTCTTTTCCTGCGTGTGGGACGGCCTATGTGCCTACCACAGGCGGTATGTGTTCCTGGCGGCCGTCATCTGCATCACGCTTCTCTTTACGTTGCGCGAGATCGGCCTGGAGCCGGCGCCGGTAGAGGGGAGCTACGTGGCTCCCCTGGGGGCTGTGCCTGGCACAACCGATCCTGCCCTGCCAACGGCGACGCCTTCCGCTGCGAAACACCACGCCCGTATCCTCGGGGCGGTCGTGACGCGTTCACTCGCGCCAGCTGCACAAGAGCCCGCCCCGCCGCCTACCGTACAGCCTACTCCCTCTGCTCTGCCCGACAACGGGGTCACGACTTACGTCGTCCAGGCCGGGGACGATGTGGCCAGCATCGCCGAGCACCTGGGGCTGAAACGCGAGACGTTGATCTGGGCCAACAAGGCGCTAGAGGCCGACCCCGGTACGCTCTATGTGGGGCAGGAACTCGCCATCTTGCCTGTAGATGGCGTATACTATACAATACAAGAAGGAGACACGCTGCCCGCGATCGCCGAGCGGTTCGGGGTCTCGGTCGACGCGATCGTGAGCAGCGGATACAATGCGAGCGTCCTGCCAGAGGGGCAACCGGCGACAGGGCGCAAACTGGTGATCCCGGGCGGCGTCAAGCCGTTTGCGGCCCAGGATGTCCGGCTGCCGCCGCAGCCTGTTGCACCCGCAGCGCCAGAGGCCACGGGGAACTGGGTGTGGCCCTCGGGCGGGTACATCTCGCAAGGGTACTGGGACCTCCACCGCGCGATCGACATTGCCTGCAGGCACGGCGACGTGGTGGTGGCGGCGGATGCCGGGACGGTGGTCTATGCCGAGTGGGGCTGGGCTGGGTATGGCAATCTGGTGGTCATCGACCACGGCAACGGGTTCAGGTCTTACTATGGTCACCTGTACGGTTTCTACGTCGACGTGGGAGACCACGTCGAGCGTGGGCAGCCGCTGGGCGCCATTGGCAACACGGGCCTTTCCACCGGGCCGCATCTCCATTTCGAGATCCGCGAAGATGGGGTGCTGCGCGATCCCATCGATTACCTACCTTGATCTGAAGCGGGCCGGGAGGGGCAATGTCTCTCTTCCGGCGTAGTGTGCTGCAAGGCGTGCAGCACGTCCTGCTTGCCCTCCTGGTGATGATCGCTCTGGCCGTGATCACGATCGGCGCGCGCGCGATCTGGGGGGGGGAGCGCAGTTCGACCGCGGCATCGATCACACCCGGACTGGCCACCTCTGCCCCAGCGGGCGCGGTGACGAACCTGCAAACGCCTGCCGCGACCGCGCAGCCCACGCGCGGTTCCCTGCTCGAGCGCTTGATCCCCGCACCTGCCCCGGACATCGACGCCAAGGTGGGCATCGTCGCCGGACATTGGGAAAGCGACGTGGGCGCCGTGTGCCCGGACGGGCTCACCGAGGTCGAGATCAACCTGGCCGTGGCGCAGCAGGTGGTCGACGCGCTCTCGCGGGCCGGGTACGAAGCAGAGATGCTGACCGAGTTCTCGCCCAAGCTGCACGGCTATGAGGCCGACGCGCTGGTTTCGATTCACACCGATTCGTGCAACGTGCCCGAGGCCAGCGGTTTCAAGGTGGCGCGCGTCGACTCGAGCCTGGTCCCCGAACGTGAAGACCGGCTGGTGGCTTGCTTGATCGAGAACTACCAGGCGGCTACCGGCCTGCCCTTTCACGAGAACAGCATCACCTACGATATGACCGAGTATCACGCCTTTTTCGAGATCGCCGCCGAGACGCCGGGCGCGATCATCGAGGTCGGGTTCATGGATGCGGACCGCCGCCTCTTGACCCGCAGGCAGGACCTGGTTGCCAAGGGCATTGCCAACGGGATCAGGCAGTTCGTCGAGGAAACGCAATAGCGCGCGGCTCGGGCCGGGCACAACCCTGCTGTCCTACTTGCGGACAAAGATCGAGGCCATGCGATCTTGATAAACCTCTTGCCACGCGTCGTCGGGGCGCATGGCCGCGGCCAGGCTGCTGTCGGCGCCGATCAGCGCAGTGTGCACGCCGTAGCGATCGAGGACCTGCTCCCACCCTCGCCGGGCGGCGATCGTCTCGCCATAGAGGGTGACCAACTCATCCCCATAAAGGTCCGCCCGCCCGTCGATGAACACCCTCACCTCGGGGTACAGCTCCCAGACCAGATAGCCCCCCCACCCATAGTCGTTGAACAGTGTGGGCGGCGTACCGTGCTCGCGCATATAGGCCACGGCTGCCGCCGGGAAAGCCTGCTCGTATGCGCCTG
>CAZLMZ010000150.1:6584-7964 GCA_964560475.1 uncultured Anaerolineae bacterium | reverse complement strand
TGCTGCTGATGGGTGTGCTGGGCGTGCTTCTGGGCGGGGGACTGCTGCTGCTGATCGACTGCATCGGACGCTGGTGGTGGGCACCGGCGTGGGGACTGCTGGCCCTCTTTCAACTGCTGATGACCTTTATCGCGCCGGTGCTGATCATGCCGCTTTTCAACAAGTTCGAGCCGCTCGAGGACGAGGAGCTACGGGAGGAGATCCTCGCGCTGGCAAACGAGGCCCACTTTCCGCTGGAAGGCGTGTACCAGGTCGATGCCTCGCGGCGCAGCACCCACTCGAACGCCTATTTCACCGGCCTGGGCAAGACGCGGCGGATCGCGCTCTTTGACACGTTGATCGAGCAGCACAGCCACGGGGAGATCCTGGCGGTGCTGGCGCACGAGATCGGCCACTGGGTCAAGCACCACGTGATCTGGAATATGGTCGGCTCGATCCTGGGCTCGGGCGCTGCGCTCTATATGGCTGCGCTGCTGCTGCGCGTCCCGTGGGTGTACCAGGCGGTCGGTGCAGGTGACCTCTATGCACGGCTCGGGCCGACGGGGCCGGTGGTCGCCATCGGCCTCTTTGTGATCGGCATCCTGGTTTCACCACTGGCACTGATCGTCTCGCCGCTCACGAGCTGGTTCTCACGGCGCAACGAGTACCAGGCCGACGCATATTCGCTGCAGCTCTACCCGCACCCCACCGCGCTCGAGAACGCCCTGATCGGGCTGAGCGAGAAGAACCTGAGCAACCTCTTTCCACATCCGCTGGTGGTTATTTTCGGTTACTCGCACCCGCCGCTGATCCAGCGCGTGTCGGCCATCCGCAAGCGCGCGAGGGAGCTCGGGCTCACCAGAGACTCCTAGCTCAGTTGGCGCTTTTCATCGCCACCGGCAGGTAGAGCCGTGCCCCGCCCACCAGGGTGCGTGCGGTGCTGTTGGCGAGCGTCACATCTTCTTCGGCAGCAGAGACAGAGGCCGTGGCCCACAGCGCGAACCCTGGCTCGAGGTTGGGATCGAGCAGTGCCGAGATGGTGATCGTCCATCGAGCGCCTGCCGGCATGTCGGGCAGGTACCAGACCCACGTGCCGGGCCCGGCGGGCACAGGGCTGCCGCCCCCCAGCGGGGGAGAGGTCTGTGAAGAGAGGTAGCTCATCTCGGGTGCCAGCTCCTCCGTCAGCACGACGCTGCTCGCCGTCCCACTACCGACGTTGCTGACCTCCACCAGCAGGTTCACCGTATCGCCAGGCTCTAGCTGGTCCGCGCCGAGTACGTGGCTGGAGACCGCAAGATCGGGCAGGGATGCCAGAACGCCGATGTCGTGCATGATGCCGCGCGTGACCGGGCCAGGGTCATGAACTGCCTGCCCGTTCCACAGGGTGGTCGTCATCAGCGC
>CAZLMZ010000150.1:0-6484 GCA_964560475.1 uncultured Anaerolineae bacterium | reverse complement strand
TTGATCATCAGGTTCAGCTCGTGAGCGCCGGGCCCGCTGCCATTCAGATCCTCGCCGGCCAACGCGTTGGCCAACGCAACCGGGTACCAGGTGGCCGGCTGAGGAGCGCTCGCAAAATCGCGGACGAATACTGCCGGCCCTCCAGCGCCAAGCACGCCGCCGCCCAACGGCGTCCAGCAGGCCTCCACCTCCATCGGCACCGGTGACTGGACCTCTGCTGCCCAGAGGGAGAGGGCGTACTGCACGGCGGCTTTGCCTTCGCTGGGCCAGCTCCCGCATGCATAGCCCCACGCGTTGGTGCTGCCCTCGAGCCAATCGACAACAAAGGCCGCATGCTGGATATGCATGCCACTCGGGCGCAGCGAGGGCAGGATCTGTAGGGCGGATGCGCCCTCACCCAACCATAGCACGACCGGAGGCGCGACGATCTGCTCGGAGGGCGGTGGGTCCAGTGCTTCCACGCGCAGCGGCTGGATCCCTGCGATCAATGGGAATAAAAGAACCAGGATAACACCCCCCCAATAGCAGTGGCGCATACGGAGATCCTTTCAACTGGGAACGCGCCGAGGCTAGGCCTGCAATTGAGTGGATTTAGTATACCACAAAGCGATGGGCGGTGCTGTGAAAATCGCGTGATTTTGGCGAAAGAGCCGCGCGGATCCCGCCGGATCGCTCCGTGTGCCGTGACTCTGCACGGCTGGCGGTGTTATCATCTACACGACCATCTGCAGGTCGCAATGGAGCGAGCTCATAGAGCCGATGGGGCCATGGACAAAGAGCGTAGGCGTGGACATGAACGTCCTGGCCCTGAGCACAGGATAGCGAATTGTTAGCTAACCGTTAGGTACGGGGCACAAGGACGTGGTAGGCTTAGGATGGGTGAGTGGACCTGGAGAATCGCTCTCCTCGCCGCCCGATCCAAGCAGGTGAGCCGATGCTGACCTGCAAGAAGCTTACCGATCTGCGAGCCCAGCCCAGTACCGCCGATGCAAGGCCAATTGCTCGCACGTAGCCACAATAGGAAGGATACCCCGTGAAGATCCTGCTCGTTTACCCCGAGTTTCCCGACACATTCTGGAGCTTTCGGCACGCGCTCAAGTTTATCCGCAAGCGTGCCGGGGCCCCACCGCTGGGGCTGCTGACCGTAGCCGCCATGCTTCCGGAAGAATGGGAAACACGGCTCGTCGATGCCAACGTGGGCCGTCTGAGGGATGAAGACCTGGAATGGGCCGACTGTGTCTTTCTCAGCGCCATGGTCGTGCAGCGCGCTTCAGCGCGAGACGTGATCGACCGCTGCAAAGAGTTGGACGTCAAGGTCGTGGCCGGGGGACCGCTGTTCACCGGCGACCCGGAGAGCTTTGACGACGTGGACCACCTCGTACTCAACGAGGCCGAGATCACCCTGCCCTCGTTCCTCGCCGACCTCGAGCAGGGCAACGCCAAGCACATGTACAGCACGTCCGAGTTCCCCAACATCCAGGAGACCCCGGCACCACGTTGGGAGCTGCTCGATCTGCGGCGCTATGCGACCATGGCCATCCAGTTCTCGCGCGGCTGTCCATACGACTGTGAGTTCTGCAACATTACTGCGCTCTTTGGCCGGCGCCCCCGGATCAAGACGGCGGAGCAGATCGTGAGTGAGCTCGACACCCTGTACGCGCTCGGCTGGCGCGGCGGCGTTTTCTTTGTCGACGACAACTTTATCGGCAACAAGAGAGCGTTGAAGGAAGAGGTCCTGCCGGCACTGATCGAATGGCGGCAGGGCAAGGCGGGCCTGCCTTTTAACACCGAGGTCTCGATCAACCTCGCCGACGACGACGAGTTGATGGACATGATGGTCCAGGCTGGCTTTAACACCGTCTTTGTCGGCATCGAGACGCCCGACGAGGACAGCTTGGCGGAATGCAACAAATTCCAGAACCGGGGACGCGACCTGGTCGAGAGCGTGAAAAGGATCCACCGGGCCGGCCTGCAGGTGCAGGGCGGCTTTATCGTCGGATTCGACAGCGACACGCCCTCTATTTTTGAACGACAGATCGACTTTATCCAGAGAAGCGGGATCGTCACCGCCATGGTCGGCCTGCTGCAAGCACCCTATGGCACGCGGCTCTACGAGCGCATGGAAGGAGAAGGGCGCCTGGTGGAGGGCACTTCGGGCGACAACGTCGACGGCTCGACGAATATCGTCCCCAAGATGAACATGGAGACGCTACACGCCGGCTACAAGCGGATCCTGAGCCAGATCTATTCGCCCCGGATGTACTATGAGCGCGTCAAGACCTTCCTGCAGGACTACAAGCCACCCGAGATCGGGGTCTATCTAGACATCAATTACGTTCTCGCCTTTTTCCGGTCCGTCTACAAGCTCGGGATCGCCGGCGTCGAGCGCCTCCATTATTGGCGCCTCTTTTTCTGGACGCTGTTCCGCCGGCCCAAGCTCTTTCCGCTGGCGATCACGCTGGCCATCTACGGTTACCACTTTCGGCAGGTGTGCGAGCTGCACGTCCTGTAACGCAGACTTGACCCAGCCGCGAGCACGCCATACAATACCCGTACGGCGTGCTCTGTTTTGTATTTGGCAGGGGATATGGCTGCTCTACAACTGATCGTCAATCCCGCCGCCGGCCAGGGAGCCGGCGCGCGTGCTACACCACAGATCGAGCACTGGCTGCGCGAACTGGGGGTCGCCTACGACCTGGTCCATACGGAGCGGCCGGGACACGCGATCGAGCTGGCCAGCGCAGCGGCGCGCAACGGCTACAGTGCTGCCGTCGCCGTCGGCGGCGATGGGACGGCGAACGAGGTGCTCAACGGCCTGATGCAGGCGCAGGCAAGCGGCGAATGCTTGCCGCTGGGCATCCTCCCGGTGGGAACCGGGAACGATTTCAGCTACGGGATCGGGATCCCGCACGACCTGGAGGAAGCGTGCCGCTGCCTGAAGCGCGGGCACAGGCGCTGGATCGACGTCGGGCGTGTGTCCGGAGGGCAGTGGGCAGAGGGGCGTTACGTGGGGAATGGCGTCGGCATCGGATTCGACGTCACCGTGACCCTGGAGGCCAAAAAGCTGACATGGGCCTCCGGCGCGCTGGCCTACGTGATCGCCGTGCTCAAGACGCTTTTTCTCTACTACCGGGCGCCGCTGATCACCGTGCACGCTGACGGCGAGGTCCGCCAGAAGCACTACCTGATGATCTCGGCCATGAACGGGCAGCGTTTCGGCGGCGCGTTCTATACCGCGCCGCACGCGCGGCCTGACGACGGCCAGTTCGACCTGGTGCTGGCCCAGGAGGTGAGCCGCCCGGCGATGCTGGCCATGGTGGTCCGCTACATGCGGGGTACCCAGCTCTCGCACCCCAGGATCGAAGTCCTGCACGCACGGCGGATCAGCATCCAGGCGGAGGGCGGGCTAAACAGCCACGCGGATGGAGAGGTGTTCATGATCGACGGCCGTACGCTCGAGATCGAGGTGCTGCCGAAGCAGATCGAGGCAATCTGTGACCCGGAGGAGCTCGTATGAGGCCCAAGCGATATTGGGCCTGGCGTATCGCACGCGCCCTGATGAGCGTCGTCTTGCGGATCGTGCTCAAGCTCGATCTCTCGGGGGTGAGCCGCATTCCCGACGAGGGCGCGGTGGCCCTGGTCGGCAACCATACTAACTCTATCGATCCCGTGCTGGCCTACACGATCCAAGACCGCTACGTAAAAGGCATGACGGCCAAGGAGACCTACCGCCGTCCAGGGTTCAACATCTTTGCCTGGGCGGTCGAAGCGATCCCGGTCGAGCGCGGCGCGCCCGATCGCCCGGCGATCCGCGCCTGCGTACAGGCACTGCAACACGGGCAAGCGCTGTACATTGCTCCTGAAGGCACACGCAGCCACGACGGGCGTCTGCAGTCGGGAAAGGCGGGGATCACGCTGATCTTATTACGCGCCGGCACGCAGATCCCGATCTTCCCGCTGGGCTTTGTCGGGCTGGAGGATTTCTGGCCCAACCTGCGTCACCTGCGCCGCACGCCGGCACGCGTGGTGGTAGGCGAGCCGTTCTGGCTGGACCCGCCCGAGGGACGCGTGCGGCGCGAGGTACGGGACGAGATGATCGACGAAATCATGATCCAGATCGCGCGGCTCTTGCCCCCCAAGAACCACGGCGTCTATGCCGGGCGCCTCGACGAGACACCTCAGTACCTGCGCTTTACGCCGCCTGAAGCCTAGAGACGAACACAGAAAAAGCCCGCTCCAAGATGGAGCGGGCTTTTTGGTAGGGCATGGGGGATTCGAACCCCCGGTCTCTGCCTTGAGAGGGCAGCGTCCTAGGCCGCTAGACGAATGCCCCACACGACGCGGCCATTATACCCGGAAGCAGTCGGGCTGTCAAATCCACATACCAGCACCCGGCATGGGATGCCGGCCCACGGTTCGGCGCCAGCATGGGCTGGCAGGCGACTACGAGGATGCCAGCCTGCGGTTATGCCGGGCGGAGATACGGCAGCGGGGCCAAGGCGTGCTTCGGTCCGGGAGCGATAGGCTGGATGTGCTATGCAACGCCCTGGAAATGTGGTAGAATAGCTGCGCGGTGGGCGACCTGCCCACCCAGTACTGTCGTTCAGGAGGCCCGACGATGTCGGCCAAGTGGCGGAGCATCTTGCGCAGTGCACTGATCGGCCTGCGCGATCTTGCCCTCACGCTGTTGATCACAGGTGGCGCACAGGTGGTTGTCGGACTCGTGCTGTGGCCGCTGCTCTTCCGGGGCCAGGAGCTGGGGCTGTCGCTGGCCCTGTCACTGGTCGGATTCGGGAGCTGGGTGCTCTCCTTCCTCATGTCCATCAGCGGGCGGCGGGGACGGCTGACCAATGAGATGCCCATGGAGCCGCCTGAGCTGTTCGAGGATCAGGCCGTACTCGCGCGCGTCCAGGACCAGATCCAGCGCGCAGGGTGTGGTTTCACCCTGCTGATGTCGAGCCTCGTCCCGCTGGGCATCTCCCTCGTTTTGCGACTGCAATCGGACCTGCGCTCCGGGCTCACGTTGAGGGAGATCTTTCCGCCGATGCCCTAGATTGGGGAAAGGGACCGGGCGGCCTTGCCGGGCGGCCTTGCCGGCGGCTAGTGCCGGGTCGCACGCCCACATCCTCTATCGAACCGCACTCACAACGAAGTGACAAGGAGACCATTGATGCCGACTCGGGATTTGCCTGGACCCAAAAGCCAGGCGTGGATCGAGCGCGATCGGACACAGCTTTCCCCCTCAACCACCCGCCCTTACCCCTTTGTCATGGACCACGGTAGCGGCGTAGAGGTGTGGGACGTAGATGGGAACCGGTTCCTCGATATGTGCGCCGGGATCGCGGTCTGTGCGACCGGCCACAGCCACCCCCACGTGGTCGCGGCCATCCAGGAGCAGGCCGCCCGATTCCTGCACATGTCCGGCGCGGACTTTTATTACCCGATCCAGGTACAGCTCGCCGAACGGCTGAACGGCCTGGCACCCATGGCAGAGCCGACGCGGACCTTTTTCACCAACTCGGGCACCGAGAGCATCGAGGCAGCACTCAAGATGGCCCGCTACCACAGCGGGCGGCCGCGCAACCTCGCCTACCTGGGGGCTTTTCACGGGCGGACGATGGGATCGCTCTCCCTGACGGCGTCCAAGGCGGTGCAGCGGCGGGGGTTTGCCCCGCTCTTGACGGGCGTGACGCACGTACCGTACAGCTACTGCTATCGCTGTCCTTTCCATCTGGCGTATCCGGCGTGCGACGTAACCTGCGTCCGCTATATCGAGGAGACCATTTTCACCTCGTCCTGCCCGCCCGAAGAGGTGGCAGCGCTCTTTGTCGAGCCGGTACAGGGAGAAGGCGGTTACATCGTCCCGCCGCCAGCATTCTTTCCGCGGCTACGCGAGCTGTGCGACCGCCACGGTATCCTGCTGGTGGTGGACGAGGTGCAGAGCGGTTTCGGGCGCACGGGCAAGATGTTTGCGATCGAGCACTGGGGCGTCGAGCCCGACATCATTGCCGTGGCCAAGGGGATTGCCTCGGGCATGCCGCTCGGGGCCGCGATCGCGCGAGAGCACGTCATGGATTGGCCCCCCGGTGCGCACGCCAACACCTTTGGCGGCAACCCGGTCTCGTGCGCGGCGGCGCTGGCGACGCTCGACCTGTTGGAGGATGGGCTGATCGAGAACGCGGCCGATGTAGGTGCGTACCTGCGCGACGGGCTGGCGGCGCTGCAGCAGCGCCAACCCAACATCGGCGATGTGCGCGGCCTGGGCCTGATGGTCGCCATCGAGCTGGTGGAGGACGCAGAAAGCAAAGCGCCCGCGCAGGTGCTGCGCGATGCCCTGATCGGCGCATGCTACCGGCGGGGCATGCTGGTGCTCGGCTGCGGCAAGAACACCGTCCGCTTTTGCCCGGCGCTGCCGATCACGCGCGTGCAGGCCGACGAGGCGCTTGGCATACTGGAAGAGGCGCTGGCCGCATGTACACAGGAG
>CAZLMZ010000149.1:1797-7992 GCA_964560475.1 uncultured Anaerolineae bacterium | reverse complement strand
CATTGAGCGACCGCTCATCCCACTCGGCAAAGATCTGGCCGATGGTCAGGCGCACCGCCGGGCGAATCTCTTCTGGCTGAAGCTCCCGCAGGAACTCGGCGAGCAGGGCCGCCATCTCGGTGCGCTTGGTGGTGGCCTCCAACTCCTCGGCCAGTTCTGCCAGACGCGCGAACGGTGTAGGCGCCACGTTGTACCTCCTCTCCAGGTAAAGCTGGCGACTGTGAGGCTTGTTGTACTACCTGAACCGTGCTTTGTCAAAAACGCTCTGTGCCACCGTGGGCCGATGTTCAGGACCGAGCGTCCTGTGGTGCCGGTGGAGGCGCGTTTGGGCGTAGGCCAGCAGTCAAGTATAATTCCTCCTTGACGCGTACGTCGCAAGAGCGTACATCACACCCGTGGAGGAGAACACAGGATGACACTGCCCAACGAGGAATTCGTCGATCGACGTTCGAGGCCGACTCAACTCAAGATCACGGATCTGCGCCTGGTGACGCTAGTCGGGCTGCCGATGCGCTGTACGCTCCTTCGCCTGGACACCAACCAGGGCCTGGTAGGCTATGGCGAGGTCCGCGATGGAGCGAGCAAGACCTATGCGCTCATGCTCAAGAGCCGCATCGTGGGCGAGAACCCATGCAACGTAGATAGGGTGTTCCGCAAGATCAAGCAGTTCGGCTACCACGCACGCCAGGCAGGAGGGGTCTGCGGGATCGAGATGGCGCTGATGGACCTCGCCGGCAAGGCCTATGGGGTGCCTGCCTATCAACTGGCAGGGGGCAAGTTCCGCGACAAGATCCTGTGCTACTGCGACACACCCAGCGTCCCCGATGGGCAGCAGATGGGCCGCAGTCTGAAGCGGCGCATAGAACAAGGATTCCGCTTTTTGAAGATGGACCTCGGCATCGGCCTGCTGCGCGGCATCCCCGACACGTTGATCGCGCCGCCGGGGATGCTGGAGAGCCGGAACGTGATGCACCCCTTCACGGGGATTCAGCTTACGAGCAAAGGAATCGATCGGCTATGTGAGTACGTAGCAGCGGTACGCAGCGAGATCGGCTACGAGGTGCCCCTGGCAGTCGACCACTTTGGGCATCTCGGACTGGAATCGTGCATCCGCCTCGGCAAGGCGCTCGATCAGTTCAGCCTCGCCTGGTACGAGGATATGCTTCCGTGGCAGTTCACGGAGCAGTACGTCCGGCTTTCCCAGGCGGTGGACACGCCCCTCTGCACAGGAGAAGACATCTACCTCAAAGAGGGTTTTGCTCCGATCTTCAAGACACGCGCGGTCTCGATTATCCATCCCGACCTGGCAAGCTCTGGCGGGATCCTGGAGACGAAAAAGATCGGTGACCTGGCTCAGGAGCACGGCATCGCGATGGCGATGCACATGGCAGGCTCACCCGTCGCGGCAATCGCGAGCGTGCACTGTGCGGCAGCCACAGAGAACTTGCTCGTGCTGGAGAATCACTCTGTGGATACCCCCTCCTGGAACGACATGGTCGTCGGGCTGCCGCAGCCGATCGTCCAGAACGGCCACATCGACGTGCCAGAGGCCCCCGGGCTGGGCTTCGCCGGCCTGAACGAGGACGTGGTGCGCGAGCATATCGATCCACGCGATCCGGGATACTTTGAGCACACGGATGCGTGGAACGCCGAGCGGTCACACGACCGCCTATGGAGTTAGGGCGAGCCTCAGGTCAGGACTCGCCCTAACTGGCGTGGCAAGCCTATCCTGCGCTGGCGTCATCCCCTGGTTCGTAGCGGAGGATAGGATGCCGTGCTGCGCGGACTTCGTCCATGCGGCGTACCGGCGTGTTGTGCGGTGCTGTTTTGAGTAGCTCTGGCTCGGTGCGCGCTTCTGCCGCGATCTGCTGCATGTCTTTGGCAAACTGGTCGAGTGTCTCCTTGCTCTCCGTCTCGGTCGGCTCGATCATCATTGCCTCGGGTACGATCAGTGGAAAGTACACCGTCGGGGGATGGACGTGCCCCAGGTCCATGAGGCGCTTGGCGACATCCATGGTGTGAACGCCCTCTGCATCCGCTGGCGGTCCGGCGAGCACGAATTCGTGCATACAGACCCTGTCTACCGCGACCGGATAGGCATCCTGGAGCAGTACCCGCAAATAGTTCGCGTTCAGCACAGCGACCTCGCTGGCTTGCCGCAGCCCGGCTGTGCCCAGCGTCCTGATGTAGGTATACGCGCGCACTATCACGGCGAAATTCCCGGCGAACGCTCTCATCCGGCCGATCGACTGTGGCGGATCGCGGAGCACGTAGCGGTCGTCCTCTCGTTCGACGATTGGCCCAGGCAGAAACTTGGCCAGGCGATCCGTCACGGCGACAGGGCCCGACCCCGGTCCTCCACCTCCGTGCGGCGTGGAAAACGTCTTGTGCAGGTTAAAGTGCATCACGTCGAAGCCCAGGTCTGCGGGCTTGACGATCCCCATGATCGCGTTAAAGTTTGCGCCATCTCCGTAGAGCAGTCCGCCGCAACCGTGCACCAAGTCGGCGATCTCAAGCACGTGCTCGTCGAACAGGCCCAGTGTATTGGGGTTCGTGAGCATCATGCCTGCCACGCGGTCGTTGCACTGCGTGGTGAGATCGTTCAGGTCGACGTTGCCTCGCTCGTCGGACTGGACCTCCACGGTGTCGTATCCGCACATCGCCGTCGAAGCCGGGTTCGTCCCGTGCGCCGAGTCGGGGATCAAGATCACGTTGCGCTTTTGATCGGCATGAGCCCGATGATAGGCGCGGATCACCAGCACGCCGGCAAACTCGCCGTGTGCGCCGGCCGAAGGTTGCAGTGAAACGGCGTCAAAGCCGCTCAGCGCCTGCAGTGCTTGCTGCAGGCCAAACATCAGCTCCAGGTTTCCCTGTACTGTATCGACCGGCTGGTAAGGATGAGTGTGGACAAAGCCCGGCAGTTGCGCAGCCGCATCGTTCACTTTTGGGTTGTATTTCATCGTGCACGATCCGAGTGGGTAAAAGCCGACGTCGACCGCGTGGTTGAGCTGGCTCAAACGGACGAAATGCCGTACCACGTCGACCTCTGCCACTTCTGGCAGCGGCAGATCGTCGCGCAGCATGTCGGTCGGCAGCTCGGCCTCCGGGACGTCGAGCGCAGGTACCGAAACACCCTGCCTGCCAGGACGACTGAACTCAAAGAGGAGTGGCTCTGGGCCCTTCATCGGACCTCCTCCAGGGCAGACACCAGGCGATCCAGCATCTGGCGGCTGTGTACCTCAGTAGCGCACAACAGCATTTCGTCTTCCCGGCGTGGGTCGAGGCGGACGAGCTCGTAGCCGCCCACGATGCCTCGCTCGAGCAGGCCATCGTTGATTTCGGATGCTGGACGCGGGCACTGGACGACAAACTCGTTGAAGAATGGCCTTCTCGTAGTGATGCTGTACCCCTCCACCCCATCAATCTCCCCAGCCAGATAGTGAGCCTTGTGATAGCAGAGCTCAGCGACCGCGCGCAGTCCCGTTCGCCCGAGCGCAGACATGTACACTGCCGACGCGAGGGCACACAACGCCTGGTTGGTGCAGATATTCGACGTTGCCCGCTCACGCCGGATGTGCTGCTCCCGGGCAGACAGGGTGAGGACATAGCCCCTACGGCCATCGACGTCGACGGTTTGCCCGACGAGGCGGCCCGCCATCTTGTGCACGTGTGCCTGCCGGCAGGCAAAGTAGCCGATGTAGGGGCCCCCATAATTCAGACCCACGCCCAGCGGCTGGGCTTCGCCCACAGCAATGTCTGCTCCATAGGCGCCCGGCGGCTGCAGCAGTGCCAGCGCAATCGGATACCCGGACACGATCAAGAGTGCGCCGTGTGCATGTGCTGCATCAGCCAGGGCCCGCAACTGCGCGGTGCTCGCGAGCTCGCCGTAAAAGTCGGGGTTCTGGATCGCGACACAGCACGTGTCTTCATCGATCTGTGCGGCCAGCTCCTCGATGCCGACATCGGGGAACTCGTCGCCTGCAATGCGGACATCGACCCCTTGGGTGTAGGTGCGGACGACGTCTCTGCATTCGGGGTGGATCCGTGGGGACAAGAGAGCCTTGCCACGCTTGGCTCGCAGGACGTTGTACGCCATCAACACGCCTTCGGCGAGGGCGGTAGCGCCATCATAGTGTGATGCGTTAGCCACCTCCATGTCTGTCAGCGCACAGATCATGCTCTGATACTCGAACGTTGCCTGGAGCGTGCCCTGGCTGATCTCGGGCTGGTAGGGGGTATAGGCGGTATAGAACTCACTCCGCGAGATGATGTGCTGTACGACACTCGGCACATAGTGCTGGTACGCGCCTGCGCCAACAAACGAGATCAAGTGCTGCAGATCTGCGTTGCGCTCGCTCAGTTGGTATAGTTCGCGCAAGGCCTCCATCTCGGACAAGGGGGAAGGCAATGCGATGGACGGGTGCCGGTGCTGCCTTGGTACGTCGGTAAAGAGGTCGTCAATCGATGACACACCAATGCGGGCCAACATCTCTTTGCGCCCTGCATCGGTCAGGGGGACATAGCTCACGCTCGTTCTCCTTTGAACGATATGCTTCTACTGCTCCTCGCAGATCGCCTTGTACTCGTCTACGCCGAGGAGTTCCTCTAGCTCGTCTGGGTCCATGAGCCGGATGCGCAACATCCAGCCATCACCAAAGGGATCCTGGTTGATCAGTTCCGGCGAGTTCTCCAGTGCCTCGTTGACAGCAACGATTTCGCCGCTGGCAGGCATATAGAGCTCTGATGCGGCCTTGACCGACTCGACCGTACCAAACTCTTCTCCCTTCTCGAGCGAATCGCCCGCGTCGGGAAGCTCGACGTATACGACATCGTTCAGCTCGTCCTGGGCATAGTCGCTGATGCCGATATACGCCTCATCACCTTGCACGCGTATCCACTCGTGCGTCTCCAGGTAACGGCAGTCCTGACAATACTTGACCATGGATATCCTCCGTACGATGGGGTCCGTCGCAACGCAACCGATGCGATTATACAGCAGGCAGCAGGCTGGAGCAAATCACCTCCCGGCAAGCGCCCTACCAAGAGACACGCGGCACGCGTGCCAGGATCTCGGAGATCACCTCATAGTTGATCGTGCCCAGACGAGACGCAACCTGCTCGACAGTAATCTCTTGCTCTCCCTGCCGTCCGATCAGGACCACTTCGTCGCCTTGCTGTGCCTCTGGGATATGGGTCACGTTGATCATTGTCTGATCCATGCACACGCGTCCCACGATCGGTGCACGCTGCCCACGGACGAGTACCTCTCCCCAATGCAAGGGAGCGCGCCGGAAGCCATCCGCGTAGCCAACCGGGATAACGGCTATCCGTTCGTACCGGCGCGTCTGGTAAGTGTTCCCATAGCTGACGAAACTTCCTGGAGATAGTAGCTTGACCTGCGCGATGCGCGTTTTGAACGTGAGCGCCTGCCGAAATCCAGGAGGCAATGGCACGTCCTCGCTTGGCGCGAGGCCATAGAGCGCGATGCCCACACGCACCATCCCAAAGCGCGCCTCAGGCACGGTCAACGTCGCTGCCGAATTAGCTGCATGGATGATCGGGACCTCGATACCCGCAGCATCGAGCTGCGAAAGCACGTTCCGGAAGCGACCGAGCTGCGAGTGCGTATAGACCTTGTCCCCGACGTCAGCAACGGAAAAGTGAGTAAAGATGCCCTCGATGATCAGGCCTGGAAGAGAGACAGCCTGTCGCAGCACAGGCAAGACATCCTCCGGACAGAGACCTAGACGACCCATGCCCGTGTCCACCTTGACGTGGACGGATGCCGTACGTCCCAGTTCGCCTGCTGCTCTGCTCAAGGCCCGCATGGCCTCAAGGTCGAACACCGTCGCCGTGATGCCCTCACGGACTGTCTCGCGGGCCTGCCATGCTGGCGTGTAGCCGAGGATCAGGACCGGGGCATCGATGCCTGCCCGCCGAAGGGTCACAGCTTCGCTGAGACAAGCCACGCCCAGCATGCGCGCGCCGTTGTTCAGAGCGGTGCGTGCGACACGTACCGCACCATGCCCGTAGCCGTCCGCCTTGAGCACTGCCATGACGCCGACGTCCTCCCCGACGAGCCGGCGGATCTCGCGCAGGTTGTGCCCAATCGCCGCCAAATCGACCTCAAGCCACGTCGGTCGCTGCGGAAGCGCAAGTTGTACAGACCGGTATACGTCTTCCTGGCGCACGAGC
>CAZLMZ010000149.1:0-1697 GCA_964560475.1 uncultured Anaerolineae bacterium | reverse complement strand
CTCGAGGCGCGTTTGACCGCGAAGGCTTCCCAGTACGGCAATGCGCCGCCGGGCTGGAAAGTGGCTGCGGAGCGCCTGCAGGGCCGTGAGCGTCGAGGCCAGGTCCGCGTCGTAACTGTCATCGAGCAGGACAGCGCCATCCTGCCCATGTATTGGGGACAGCCGACCCGGCAATGGACGGAGCTCTTCCAGCGCTGCGACGATCTCCTGCAAGGGCACGCTGTAGTGCTGGCCGACAGCTAATGCAGCCAGCGCGACGTACGCGTGGTGCTCTCCCAACAGGCCGAAACGCAGCAACTGCGGTGTACCGGAGGACTTGGCCCAGGATAGCTTGAGATAGGTACTGGTCTCATCCTGCCCGATCATGGAAGCGCTGTAATCGGCGTCCGGGTGAAAACCAAAGCTGACGACCCGGGCATGCGTGCGGTGTCGCATCGCCCAGACGCGAGGATCGTCACGGTTCAAAAAGAGGATGCCATCGCCTGGCAGTACGGCGGCGAGCTGGCTCTTTTCGCGTTCGATCGCCTCGAACGAGCCCAGGCTATCGATGTGTGCTTCGTGGAGCGTGGTGACGATGGCGATCCGTGGGCGCGTGAGCGCAGCGAGATCGGCGATTTCGCCGACGGAATCGGTTGCCAGCTCCAGCACGGCCAATTGGTGCGATGGCTGAAGTTGGCCAAGCGCGATCGGCAGCCCGTACCGGCCGCTGTAGGTACCATAGTTCTTGAACGTCGAGTACCGCCTGCTCAGCACAGCGGCGATCGCTTCTTTCGTCGTCGTCTTGCCGCTCGACCCGGTGATGGCGATCACCTCGGTACTGTACTTGTGCAGGATGTGACCTGCCCAGTCAAGGAGTGCTTTGCGTGTGTCGCTCACGACCAGGCACGTGATGTCCTCTGGCAGTTGCTCTGGCACCCTCTGGCATAGCACGCCGGTTGCGCCGCGGTGTACGGCGTCGACGACATAGTCGTGCCCGTCGCCGGTTGCGCCTCGGACCGCGACAAAGAGCGGCCCGTACGCCCGGCGATGGGCCTCAGGCAGCTCATCAATCCGACGAGAATCGAAAGCAAACTCGGTGAACTGCCCGGCATTGGCTGGCCCGCGCAGTTTCCCAGCGGTGGCATCGATCAGATCCTGAAGGGAGATCATCTTTGGTTGGCCTAGCCCGCTCCAACAGGGCGGAAACGGCAGCTCATAGGCGCGATTATAGTGCTCAGCGATAGCCTGTCAAGCACCGGGGCAGAATGGGGCTGTGCTGCCGGTGACATATAACAGGCCAAGATCCCGAAAGAATCTTGGCCTGTGTGTCCAGCGAACCGAGGCAGATCGGGGCGATAGGGAACCCAACGCCACGATCACATCTGTGCAGAGCGCCACCACTTGTAGTGGTTCTCACGCAGGTACTCTTCGGATGGCATGGGGAAAAAGAGCAGCCCTCCTGCATTGCCAACGTAGAATCCACTCTTCACGGTCCGGTAATGAAACGCCGTGCGATGGATCCGGTCGACCATCTTGATGCTGACCGTCTTGGTTTCGAGCTCGAGCAGGCACTGGCGGTAGTGATCGATGTTCGAGTACGGTAGGCCTTGGGCTGAACCGCGCTCCGGATCGCTGGCCAAACCGCCGAGGGTCAGCTCTGCGAAACATAACGCCGGTACAGTGACCATGCCTTTGCTCGGGTCCGTCAGGAACTGGAA
>CAZLMZ010000148.1:0-7993 GCA_964560475.1 uncultured Anaerolineae bacterium | reverse complement strand
CAGCGAGGCGCCTGTCGACGGCGGCGCGCGGGGGCTGTGCATCGCCTGGGCTAGAGCGCGCGTTCCATGTACACGGTACCGGGCACGGGGTTGTGGCGGTAGGACGGGATCTCGGCAAAGCCCATAGCACGATAGAGGGCGATCGCCGCCTCCATCCACGGCAGGCTGTCGAGGCGCATACGCGCATAGCCGGCCTCCCTTGCCACAGAGACGACTGCCGCTGCTAGCATGCGGCCGATCCCGTGCCCGCGATGGCGGGGCCGCACATAAAGCCGCTTCATCTCGCAGATCTCCCCCTCAAAGGGCCGCACGGCGGCGCAGCCGACCACCTCTATGCCGTACGTCGCCAGCAGAAGCGCGCCGCGCGGAGACACGTACGCCCCGGGCAGAGACGCCAGTTCCGACTCGAAATCCTGGAAGGCGAGGTCGATCCCCAACCCCTCTGCGTACTCGAGAAACAGCGCCCGGACGTGCGCCAGCGCGAGCGGGGTGGTAGCCTGGGCCAGGGCGACACGAGGGGGTGCCGTTGTTACGTGTGCCAGCAGGCCGCTCAGGTCTGCACAAGTATCGTCGGGCACGACTGCGCCGGCAGGCAGCGTTCTGCCCTTGCGGTTGACCCACAGCACGGGCATGCCAGCCTCCTTCGCCCCGCGCACGTCGCTGCCGAGCGAGTCGCCGACATGCAGTACCTCTGACGCGGGTAGATCCAGGAGCTGCAGGGCTCGCCCGAACATCTCGCCGCGCGGCTTGTAGGCGCGGCATCCCTCACTGGTCACGATGTGCTCGAAGAAGAGCTCGTTATGGACCAGCGCAGCCTGCAGGTCGGCCTCATCGATGTTGGAGACGATGCACAAGGGCACGTCGCATTGCGAGAGGACCTCGACGCTCTCTGGCCATAGCGCTGGGTGGGCCCAGTGCTCATAGAGGGCAGCGCTGAGCGCCTCCGCGTCGAGCGCCAGTTGAAAGTGGGCCAGTGCCTCTTGGAGGGACTCTCGCTCGATCTCGCGCTGCGTGTGGAATCCGGACCCGTGGCTGCGTGCACACCACTGGCCAAAGGAACGACTCCAGTAGGCGATCACCTCGCGCGGGGTGGTGGATCCAGGTGAGGCAGCGGCGACGCGGCGGCAGATCTCTGTCAGGGGCTTTTCGTCGTCGTGGACGACCGTTCCATAGAAATCGAGCGTGACGGCGCGTGGGTGCAGGGGAGGCGTCATGCCTTCCTGCCCAAGCGCGAGCGCAGCGAAAAGAGGAGGATGTCGCGGATATACTTGCGGTACGCCATCTTGGAGGTGCCGTGCGCGCGCGGGTGCATCGTGATCGGGATCTCGGTGGCGCGCGCGCCATATTCGAGCATGCGTACCAGGAAAACGGGCACAGGGATGAACGATCGCTCGCGCCACGGCACGGCATCGGCTGGAACCCGCAAAAAGGCCTCGCGCGTAAAGGCGCGATAGGAGGTGGTGATCTCCGTCACGCCGCGCAGGCCGAGCACGATCCGGATCACCTGGTTGGCAGCCACGCTCAGCACGCGCCGGTAGAACGGCATGCGATTGCCGCTGCCAGCGATAAAGCGCGACCCGACGACCAGGTCATAGCCAACCTCGATCTGCTCGAGGAACTGTGGAATATTGGCCGGATTGTGCTGGAAATCGGCGTCCATCTCGAGCAGCACGTCGGCCCCGAGCTGCTCGATGGCGTGCGTCATGCCCTTGTACAGGCCGATGCCGATGCCGCGCTCGTTCACGTCGAGGAGGTGCACACGGGGATTTGTCGTTTCCAGCTCTGCAGCCAGCTCGAGCGTCCCGTCGTTGGAATGGCTGTCGGCGACCAGCACGTGCAGGTCGAAACCATCGACGCGTGCCTGCTCGGCCAGCGCTGCCTCGATGATCGCGGCCAGGTTCTCGTACTCGTTGTAGGTCGGGATCACCACTATGGCGCGCCTGCGTGGCCGGGTCCCGTGCGTTTCCGTCCGAGTGTCCACGCTTTCCCTTTCGCTGCGTGCGCTGTGCTGCGCCGGCGTTCTAGAAATGCGACGGCAGCGTCACCGTGTCGCCTGTACGCTCTTGCCATCGCCGGATACGATCGGCCAGGGCCTGCATCAGCGGTGCCCGTTCCGTGCCGGCCAGGTTCTGCGTCTCGAAGGGGTCGTCGTTCAGGTTGTAGAGCTCGTGCTCCCCGCGCGGGCTGCAGTTGAACTTCCAGCCGTCGGGCGTGACTATCGTACGCACCGGATCGGTGATCGCAGCGATGATCTCGTCCCTCGCCGCCATCTCGAGAAGCGGCTCGGGGATCGACACCTGGCCGATCACGTCACCCAGGCCGTTGTTGTGCCCGTTCCACTCTAGGAAGACGTCGCGCGGAGACGCCTCGACCTGGCCTTCAATGTGCGGGCGCAGGCTCACGCCCTCCAGTCCGTCCGGCACAGGCTGCCCCATCAGGTCGAGCAGGGTCGGCAGCAGGTCGATCTGGCTGACCGGCGCCTCGACGCGTGCTGCGCTCTGCTGTCCCGGCAGGCGGACCAGCAGCGGGACGCGGGCCGCTCCCTCGTAGTTCACGCACTTGGCGAGTAGGTGATGGCTGCCCATCATATCGCCGTGGTCGGAGGTATAGACGACGATCGTATGCTCGTCGAGTCCGCAGTCGGCCAATGTGTCCAAGATCGTCCCGACGTGCGTGTCGACCAGGCTGCACAGTCCCCAGTAGTTGGCGATCATGCGCCGCCAATCGGCCTCTGTCTGGAGCGGCAGGCCGCTGTGTCCGCGCTCGAAATAGAAGCGCTCGAACAGGCGCGCCTTGAGCGGCTGGTCCTTGCCGGGGCGCGCGTCGAAATCGGGCGGTAGGGTCACCTCAGCGGGGTCATACTGGTCGTCACGCGGCCCGTAGAAGGGCATGTGTGGCTCGAGGTAGTTGACGTAGAGGATGAACGGCTCGTGCTGGTGCTCGCGAATGTAGCGCGAGGCCTCCTGCGCCAGGTAGGCCGGCTTGCTGAACGCCTCCGGCAGGCGCGCCGCTTCGCCGCGACCAAAGGTGCGCCCGTTTCGGGGCTGGAACCCGTTCTCGACCAGCCACTGGTGGTAGGTCGAACGGGCATCGCGATCGCGCGCCTCGCTGTAGTATCGAGCATAGTTGTCTTCGATACTCCGCCACTCGTCAAATCCGTGCTGGATAAAGATCTCGTCGCCGAGGTGCCACTTGCCGTGATAGGCCGTCGCGTACGTTCCCGGCGCGATCATCTCTGGCAGGCATGGGATCTCGTCTGGCAGAGGGACGTTGTTCTCGATGCAGCCGTTGCTGTGCGGGTACAACCCCGTCATGATACTCGATCGCGACGGGGTGCAGACCGACTGGGTCACATAGGCCCGCTCGAAAACCACGCTCTGCGAGGCCAGCCGGTCGAGGTTGGGCGTCTCGATCCGGCGGTTGCCATACGCGCCCATCGTGTCATAGCGCTGCTCGTCGGTAAAGATGAACAGCAGGTTCGGTGGTCGCATCGCTCGTTTCCCTCTCTACGCGTCCAGATCCGCGGCTCTAGGCCAGTATAGCACCGCTTGCGGGCACCGGCAACCGCGGTCGCCTACGTCGAGGATTCGTAGGTCACGTCTATCACGCGGTGTTCCTCCATCGCCCGGTCGGCAGAGAAGCCAATCAGGTGACCGGCGATCGAGTCTTCCAGATCTGTGGTCGAGATCGAGGGCGCTTGGCCGCGCATGACGCGGAGCCAGTCCGCCACGAGGCGCATGTCACCGCCGCCGTGCCCGCCGAACGCGCCGTGCATGTCCCCGCCGATCGTCAGATCGACCATCTCTTCCGAGTACTCGTGCCCCGGGCGCGTGTCGATGTGGCGGATCACGTAGCGTTGGTCTTCGAACACGCCCTGGATCTCGCCGTCCGTGCCAAGCAGGTGGATGGCACGCGATGGCCGGGACGATCCCCCCACCATGTTGTGCGTCGCGGTCGAACCATCGGCGAACTCGACGACGACCGATTGGTGGTCCACCACGTCCATGTCGCACTTCCAGACGCAGCGACCGTAGGGGTTGTCCGTCTCCAGGGAGCGGATCTTGTCTTCGATCGTCGGATCGGCCACGTGTTCGAGGCTCTCCCAGACATAAAAGCTCCAGCGACGCGGGTGGTCGATATGGTGCTTGCGCGCCGAATAGAGGCACTCGGCCTCGATCGGGCAGTCGACCAGGCAGCGCGTCCCGGCACCCGGCGGCGCCTTGTCGGGCTGGAACTGGAAGTTGCTCCCAAAGCTGGCGACCGAGCGAGGTGCGATCCCGCTTTTCATCCACGAGATCAGGTCCAGGTCGTGACAGCACTTGGCCATCAACATGGAAGAGTGGCTGTAGCTCTTTTTGTTCCACTTGCCGCGGATAAAGCCGACTGCCATGTGGTGGTAGGAGACGTGCTCGATCGTCTGCACGTTGATGATCTCGCCGATCGTGCCCTCGATCACCTGCTGGCGGATCGCGCTGTAAAAGGGAGTAAAGCGTAGGACGTGACAGATCACGACCTTGCGGCCGTGTTTGCGCGCGGCGTGAACAAGCTGCCACATCTCTGCTTCGTCCGTCGCAAAGGGCTTTTCCAGGAGTAGGTCATAGCCGGCGGCGAGGAGCGGGAGGGAGGTCGGGACGTGCTGGTGGTCCATCGTCCCGTTGATCGCGGCATCGGCGAACCGGGGCCTCGAGGCCAGCTCCTCTGCGCTTTCGAAACACTGCTGTGGTGTGAGGCCAAACATCTCGGCCACGTGCTTGCGTCGCAGTTCGCGCGGGTCGGCCACGGCCACGATCTCGAGCTCGTCCGGGTGGCTCCTGGCATAAGAGGCATAGACCATGGAACGATGCCCGGCCCCGACTATGACCGCACGTACTGGGTTCTGTTGTGTCACGCGTCATACTCCAGTCAGGTAGATTTGTCCGTTGATGCTTCGCTCGACGGAGGCTACAGAGCCTACGCTCCGTCGTAGGCATTCGCCAGGCGGACCATCGTCTCATAGTTGGCCAAGACGTCGGCCGAGATATGCCGCCCGTAGGGACATGCCGAGGGCATGAGGACGTAGCCACGGCCTGCGCCTGCCGTGCCTTCGCGCAGCGCCTGCGCGACACGCTTTTCGAACTGCGGTGGTGGCAGCGTCTCTAGCTCGGAAGCCTCGATGTTGCCGAACAGGACCATCCGCTGCCCGTACTGGCGTCGTACGTCGATCAGTTGCATGTCGCCTTGCGGCGGCGGCTCGACCGGGTCCAGCCCGTCGGCGCCCATGGCCACGATGTGCGGCAGGATGTTCTTTAGCCGGCCGTGCGAGTGGATGCGCGCATAGCCGCCGTATTCATGGATGATATCGACCATAGGCTTGGTATAGCGGACCACGTACTCCTCGTACAGGCGCGGCGGCAGAAAGGGCTCGGAGGCATACTCGGAGCCGACGACGCGCCATAGGTGGCCCGGGAACTGGCGTGCCACCTGCTCGGTCATGTCATAGACCTGGCGGGCGTGCTTCTCGAGAAGCTGGTGAAAGAGCGCAGGCTCGGTCAGGGCAAAGACGGTGTAATCCGCCAGCGAAAACAGCGGCGCCACCTGGCAGATCGGGTCAGCGGCGTCGACCATCACGATCCCCGCGTCGCCCAGCACCTCGTCCTCGGCACGCATCGCGTCGACGCTGTACGTGCAGCAAAAGACCTCGTCGGGCAGTTGCAGGTAGGCGCGCACGTCGTCGACGTCTCTTAGCAGGTACTCGAGTGCCCACGTCGTCGCCACCTCGGGATCGCGGCGCGAGAGCGCACGCATCGTCCGCCCGGCGACGGTCAGCGTCTGTCGTGTGTAGCGCGAGCCATCCGACACGTAGGTCTCGGTATGAAAGAATTCGTCGCGTACGTTGCCAGCGGCAAGCGTGCGCTCTGGCCCGAGCATGCGGATCAGGTCCGTCTCTTGCTCTGCCAGTCGAATCAACGGGCGCCAGTCGGGCGAGTTGTAGATGTTGAAAGGATCGGGATCCGCTGTGTCGAGCTTCCATCCCCCGATCTCGTAAAAGCTCACCGCCGGGCGATCGACCGGCTCGCCGCGCAGTGTCGCCATCAGCCTAGCCCGTCGCGTCATCAAGCGTCCCTACCTCCCTGTCGTGGTTCCAGCATGTTCTGGACCATTTCATCGAGGTCCACGCCCAACGGGCGAGCGGTCGCCAGGTCGTACACGTTCTCTTGCCGCTGGCGCAGCGCCAGGACGGCCGCGATCCACGTGTTCGTCCACCCCGATTCGACGCTCCACGCGCCCCAGCCCAGGTCAGCCGAGCTGCCCCAGTACTCCCACCGTTGATCGTCAAAGCCCCGCATCCACGCTCCGTCGAGGTAGGGGTGCGCTTCTGAGCGGACCTGGACGCGACACAGGAACTGGGCCAGGCGGTCCTCTGCTTCCAGCAGCGCCGCACTCCCCGTGGCGGCCGCCGCTTCGTGGAGCCCGAGGAAGGCATAGTTGGTCGTATAGAGCAGGTCGCACGCCGGATCGCCGTTCTCCTGGATCAGCGGTGCCTCTGCCGTCCCATAGGCCGCGTTGGACTGTGGCGGGCCGTATCGCCCGTTCTCTGGTGGCCCCAACAGCTCGCGGATCGCACCGCAGGGATGCATCTGTGCCAGCAATGCCTCGTTCACGTGTGCCAGCCAGTCTCGATGCGCTGCCGTATCCTCGATGCGGACCAAGAAGGCCAGCGGCAGGAGCATGCGCGCCATCTCTTGCGCGAGTCCGTTGGTCCACTGCCAGTGTGGGTAGGCCTCCATCGTCATGCGGATCGCGGTCTTGGTCCTGTCCAGGAAGCCGTCGAACCCGGTCAGGGCATAAGCCAGCAGGTAGGCTGCCCACAAGTAGGCCTGGTAGTGCGGCGCGTAGGTGATGGTTTCCTCATCGTGGTAGAACGCCCAGCCTCGCTCCAGCAGTGGATCCAGGTCGATGCGGTTCCTGCGGAAACCCAGCCGGCCGGTCGTCCGCAGGTTCGCGAGCAGGCAGCGCAGCACGCGCTCGTCCCAGCGGTCCTCTGCCAACAGGTGGCGGGCGACCAACGTGGGCACGATCACGCGCGCATTATCGTCGCCGTAGAACACCGGCCCACGCTCGTACCAGTTGCTCAGCCCGTAGGCCGGGCTGTCCGGATCGTCGTGGTAAAAGTCGGGCGCCGACCAGACATAGTCCAGGATCTGTGCAGCCAGCCGGCGGCTGTCCGGGTTACCGGTCAGCGCCCAATCGCAGGCAAAGACCATACCCGTCTCGGCCGTGCAGTCGCCGCGTGCCCAGGGGCGGCGCATCTGGCGTCCTTCGTGATCGATGCTGGACTCGAAACCCTCGATCGCACCCTTTTTCCAGTCGATGCTGTACACGACGTGCTCGCGGAACCAGCTCACCGAGCGGCGCAAGGCCGCTCTTTCCGCATCGCCGGGCATCGGAACGTCCGGCCCGGCCTGCACGCGGACCGCCGCTGTCCAGGCCAGGTCGGGCAGCGCGTCGGCGGGGGCCAGCCAGCGGAGCAGCCGTTCCCAGATCGCCTTCCACGCATCCTGCGGCCCGTACCGGCCCCGGATAAAGTGACTCAGCGCGCTGGTCGCGACGAGGATAGACGCCGAGCCGGGGAGTACAAACAGAAGGGGGTGTGCTTCTGCGGGCAGGCCATACACGGCACGGTCGTAGCCGGCGACGCGGGCGACTGCCAGCGTGACCTCCAGGCCCGCAGGCCAGGGCACAGCCGGGGCAGGATCCGCTGCCGGCGGCTCGTGCTCCCCCGGTTTCGACGGGCATTCGACGCCGTCGCCCTGGCCAGGCAGCCAGGACTTTGAAGTGAGGTTGGGGTCCGCCGCCGGCAACGCCGTCTCGAGCGGCAGGAACCAGCAGCCGTGCTGCGCCAGGATGGCGTGGCGCGGCAGGTGCGGCTCGAAGAAAGAGGAAGAGACGACGACGCGCTCCCACGTGGTGGGCCGGGGCGCTCCCAGGGCAATGCCGGGCACCGACGTGGGGT
>CAZLMZ010000147.1:5057-8055 GCA_964560475.1 uncultured Anaerolineae bacterium | reverse complement strand
TTGACCGAGACACGTTGGCGCGACTACTGACCGGGGAGCTGCCCGGCGAACTGCAGGCAAGGCGGGCGGCACTCCTGTTGGTCGAGCAGCACCAGCTGGTCGATGTGGCCGCCGCAGGCGCGACCCTGCCTGTCAGCCACAGTGCGGTGCGTTGGGTCGCCTCTGCGGGCGAGGCACAGCGAGCCGACCACGGGCGTCTCGCTCAGCTGGTCGCGCAGGGCCGGACGGATCTGGTGTGGGCGCGGGTCTGGGTGCCGCTGATGCGGGGTGCGGACCTGCACGGTATGTGGCTGCTGGGCGAACGTTCCGGTGGCAAGCTGTATGCGGCGCCGGATCTGCGCTGCCTAACCACCCTCGGCCGCCAGGCGGCGATCGTACTCGAGTCAGCGCGCTATGCCGAACAGGAGCGGCAGACGGCTTCCGAGATGCGTGCTCTCTACCAGCAGGTGGTCATCGCGCGCGAGGAGGAACGCGGGAGGCTGGCGCGAGAACTGCACGATGGGGTCCTGCAGGATCTATGTGCGGTGACGCGAGACCTCCGAGCGTCTGAGGCGCAGCGCGGCGACGACCCGTGGCCCCTGTCCGGAGCGATCGATCGCGCCGGCGAGGTCGTCCAGTCGCTACGTGCCATCTGCAACGATCTGCGGCCGCCACTCCTACAGAGCGATCTCGGCTCGGCCCTGAAGGCCCTGGGGGAGACGCTGGATAGCCGGTCCAGTGCGCCGATCTCGGTCGAGATCGCTGCCAACGACCTGCGCCTCTCACCTGAGGCAGCGCTGGCGCTGTTTCGCATCGTGCAGGAGGCACTGCACAACGCGATCCAACATGCTGGCGCCTCTGAGATCGCCGTCCGCTTGACACAGTATCCGGATCATCTCCGCCTGACGGTGACCGACGATGGGTGCGGGATCCAGGGTGGGGCCGACTCTGCGCGTTTCGTGGCGCAGGGGCACTTTGGGATGGCAGGGATGCGCGAACGCGCGTCCATGATCGGCGCGCGGCTGGACATAGAGACCGCATTGGAATACGGTACTGTGGTCAGCGTCGAGCTTCCGTGCTGAGATGACAGCCAGAAGGGGGTGATGTCGGTATGGACCTAGAGCAGCGGTACGACTATATCGTTGTCGGCTCAGGGCCCGGCGGTGCCACACTGGCCAAGGAGCTGGCAAGCCGGGGGAGGCGTGTGCTGATCGTCGAGTATGGCCCTCGCCTCGAACGCACCGGTATGCTGGCGACGCGCAATGCCTACAAAGACGAGAATGGCAGCCACATCGTCTCGACGGAGGGCATCTGGATCGGGCGACCGCGGGTCCTCGGAGGGGCGTCCTATCTCGCTATGGGGAATGCCGTTACACCCCCGGCCAGGATCCTCCGGGAGTGGGGGGTCGACCTGGACGCCGAACTGGCCTCTGCGCGAGCGGATCTCGGGGTCCGGCCGATGCCAGACCGTCTCGTTGGCCCAGGGACCAGGCGGATCAACGAAGGAGCCAGGAGTCTCGGCTGGGAGATGAAGCCGACGTCCAAGTGCGTTGACCTGGACAAATGCACGGGGTGTGGGCTGTGCATGTTTGGATGCCCGGCCGGAGCCAAGTGGACTGCGGTCGATTTCATCGACCAGGCGGTCAACGACGGTGCTGACCTGCTACTCAACACCCAGGTCCGCGCCGTGTTGCGGCGCGACGGGCGGGCAGCCGGTGTCCTTGCCGAGCGCGGTGCAGGCCGGCTAGAGCTCTACGGTCAGACTGTGATCCTGTGTGCCGGTGCCCTGAGCACGCCCAGGATCCTGCAGAACACTGGCCTGGATGACGCGGGCCGCGGGCTGGCGCTCGATGCCTTCCAGACGACCTATGGAACTACAGCGGATGTCGGCATGCGGGGCGAGCCGATCCTGGCGACCTACCTCGATGCCTTCATCGAGGACGAAGAGCTCTTTCCGGCGCCCTATATGTACGTTCCTTACATTGTTCTGCGGGACGTCGAGGGGGGTGCACCTGCCCGCTTGAGCTTTTTCGGAGAGCTCAGGAGGCTGATCCAGTCGCGGCGAGTCGATACCAGCCACATGATTGGCATGATGACCAAGATCCGCGACCAACGGACGGGTACGGTGCACAATGATGGCACGATCGAGAAGGGGATGACTGCGCACGATCAGGAGAAGCTCGACCGGGCATATGAGATCAACCGACAGATCCTGATCGCGGCTGGTGCCGATCCAGAGACCATCTTTCGCGGGGTCATCGAGGCAGGCCACCCGTGCTGTACTGCTGCCATGGGTGAGATCGTGGATGAGCACCAGGAGACAGAGATCAAGGGCCTGTACGTAAGCGATGCCAGCATCTTCCCCAGCCCCCTGGGTATGCCACCGATCTTGACGATCGTCGCCCTATCCAAGAGGCTGGCTACACACCTGTTGTCTTGATGCGGGAGGAGAAGCCCCAGCAAGCCGGGCTCAGGTCAGCTTCCTAAGCACGGACATCACCTTGCCCAGGATGCGGACCTCCTTGGCAATCACCGGTGCCATGGCGGCGTTGGCCGGTTCCAGGCGGACGTGGTCCTGTTCCCGGCGAAAGTACTTGACGGTGGCTTCTCGGTCCAGCAGCGCCACGACAATGTCTCCGTTGTCCGCCGTGTCCTGCTGCCGCACAATGACATAGTCTCCGGGCAAGATGCCCGCCTCGATCATGCTCTCGCCCTTGACTCTCAAGGCAAAGCAATCCTCCTTCCCGCGCGTTGCATCTTCATCGACCAGGCTGAGGTGGCCATCGATATGCTCTTCGGCGAGGACCGGCTCGCCTGCCGCGATCTCGCCCACGATCGGTACCGCAAATCGGAGCCTGCTTCCAGCATCTGGACGTAGCACCTCGATCGCGCGCATCTTGCCGGGTAGACGCTGGATATAGCCCAGATCCTGCAGGGCAGCCAGGTAGTTGTGGACCGCAGTAGGGCCCAGTCCCACGGCTCTGGCGATCTCGCGCACGGAAGGCGTCCAGCCTTGCTC
>CAZLMZ010000147.1:2833-4957 GCA_964560475.1 uncultured Anaerolineae bacterium | reverse complement strand
AGGTGAACAATTGTTCACCTCCGGAGTTAGGATTCGCGGCAGCGTTGACCGGCAATGTATCGGGCGCTGCCGACTTGGCCCAACATGTCGTATAGAGAGGTGTGCTATGGTGGAAAGTGGATTGAGGCTGAGAAAAACGTATGTGGAGCCGCCCCCTCACGAATCAGAGGTTGATGGAGCGAGAATTCTGCCCGAGCGAGTAAGGCGACTGCTCCAAGGACTGGAGCGCAATGGATGCATTCATCCGGTAACGCCACAGGACCCAGGAGGGCTCCAGGTACTCCGTGCGTGGGGACCCCGTAGCGAGATCCCGGTCGATGAGGTCAGGGATTTCTTCGAAGAACGACTGACAGAGGCGGGAAATGACCAGCTTGTCCGCGTTGCCGAGGAAGAGAGCCTGGATCTGGACCTTCCTTCCGAGTTCCTGCAGGCGCTGGAGCAGGTGGTATCGAGAACAGCGGGACGCGCACGGCGGAATCCCCTGGAGACTGTAGTGGTGGTCGGCGATCTGGAGACCGCCGAGCAGGAAGAACGGACACTACAGCCGGTCGAGGCCACGCGCGAACAGATTCCCGAGTCCGCCGAGCACTCTGAGCCCCAGGAATCTGCAGCAAAGGAAACGCTCGACGAAGATCTGTCCGTTCGCATCGATAGAGAGCTTGCCAACCAGTTGGGTACGGGCGTCGGGGAAGCTACGGGAGGAAGCATCCCGCTAAAGGCATGGCTGCTCAATCCCAGGGCCGCGGCCAAGCTCATGGGTGCGGTTGCCGAGCAAGCGACGACGCAGGCCCATCTGCGCAAGGAAATCAGCGAGACGACCAAGTGGCTGGTCGAGGTCGTCGCCAGTGACAAGAAGCGAGAGGCGCTGCTCAACCACATTGAAGAGCTGGAAGACGCACTGGGACCGCAGCTCGTTCACTACTGCGAGGCAAGGGAACTGTCTGTACCCGAGAGAGGCACACCGGAGCGCATGGCGCTCCTGCTGCGCATTAGCTCCGAGACGGCTGCCCTGCAGACGCGCGAAAAAGAGATCGCCAAGCGATCGGAAAAGCTGGTAGCCGACCAGGTCGAGATCCAGGGCGAGCGCGCCCGCAACCGCGTCCTGGCAGAAGAGCTGCCCCTGGTGATCTCGTCGGTACGCGAAGTTCACGTGCTCCGCGAGCAGTACTTGACAGAGAACCTGAGGCACTATCTGGCCACTGCCGTGGTCAGCCTGTCGGGTGCCGTGATCGGAGGGCTAGGAGGTCTGCTGGCTGGCCTCGAGAGTGCAGTCACCACGCTGGTCGAAAAGTACCCGCGTGTGGCCATCTCGCTAGGGGCAGGTCTGCTGACCTTTGCCCTGCAGGCGACATTCTCCGTAGGCGAGCTGTCTGTCGAACTCTTGGCTTTGTTCTTGGTAAAAGCGGCGTTGGTCTGCGCACTCACAGCCATGGCAACCGGCATCGGCGCTGGCCTCGTCGCCAGGTTCACCGGGAGAGAGAAACTGTGAGCACAGGGCTGATCGGGAAACAAGGCTGGACTTGGGGTACAGGCAAAGGGATTAGGGTCACGAGACAGGAACTGCTCATGAGCGTCGGTGCTCTGCTCACAGCGCTCGTCGTGGCCATCCCAGTCGTTGGTAGGTTCATCCGCGATGCACGCTCCTCCGGCGTAGCCAGAGCTGAATCGTCTATACAAGCATCGGTGCTCGTACCTTTCATGCCCGGCGTGCCCTCCGCTGACAACGGCGAGGCAAAAGCACCTGTCCAGACGGACCTACAGGTCGACACTGGGGCAGCGCTGCTGGATGGACTTAACATGCGAGACAAGATCGTCTATATTGCGTATGGGCGACCGAGCAAGCAGGGCGAACAGACCTGGGGCACGCTGGGTGCAAGCCAGACAGCCGAACAATCGTGGCAGGTCTTGCGGACCAACGCCGGCGCAGTTAGCAGAGAGATCGGTCAGGATAGCGGCTCGTTTGCACTGAACGTGCTCAACCCGGTCTACCGGTCAGAGAATGGCGTCATCGCCGACATCTATATCCGCAAGGCACTGGAGCTCGCCCCGCAGAATCGTGGCCTGGTGGCACTGAACTTTAACAGCATCGCCGATGCAGAGGCGACAGTACAACGCCTCGAGGCC
>CAZLMZ010000147.1:0-2733 GCA_964560475.1 uncultured Anaerolineae bacterium | reverse complement strand
ACTTTGGTCGTCCCTGTGTTCGATGGATACGGGACACGCCAGGACAAGGCGGGCAAAGTAGCCCGGTTGATCCGCGCGCTGCCCAATTCCGGCGACAAGCCCGCCCTGGTCGGGGTAATGGAGTTTCAGAGTAGGTGGGGCACGAAATACGATCAGGCGACGATCGGTGAGAGCTTTGGGATCCTCTCCGGAGCTCCGGTCTACTTTTTCGCTTCCCAGTAGGTAGGGGGATATGGACATGCTGTGGCTCGGCAAGAAAATGTCCAGACGGGCGTTCATCGATGGGCTCAAGCTGCTCGCCGGGCTCGGGGTCGGTGCTGCAGTCGGCATCCCGCTCGGAGTCCGGTTCCTGAGAGAGGCTCGGGCATCGAGCGAGCCAGAGCCATCGTCCCCGCCGGCCGATAGTCAGGCTGATACCTCAACGACGAAGGAGCCAGCACTGCATATTGCCCCTGCTTCCTCTACAGGCAGTATCGCGTCTATTCGCTGGCTCCCCGAACCGGTACAACGCTGGTCAGCCGAGGTCGAAGCAGCGGCGGGTGCACAAGATGTGGATCCCAAGCTCGTAGCGCTGTTGATCTTGATCCGGAGTGCCGGGAACCCCTACGCTGTCGATCTGGAAGGAGCGCTCGGACTGATGCAGATCAAGGCTTTCAACGCTTCGGGCGCCAACCTCTTGGACCCGGCACAGAACATCTTGGTCGGAGTGAACTATCTGGCGACACAATACGTCCGTTTCGGCGATTGGTCCCTGGCTGTCACGGCCTACGACGACGGGCCGGGACACGTCTCGAGGGGGACGGTCACGCCGGAGGGAGAGGCATTTGCCAAGCAGATTGCCGACATGTGGGCCGAGGTAGGAGAAGCCAAGAGCCCTGCCTGGGAGACGTGGGCAGCTTCCCAAGGCAGTGAGCTGCTGCAAAAAACGGCGCAGTTGGATGCTGATCCGATCGCGCGCAAGGCGGTCGGCTTTGCTGCCCGTAATTGGGGCAAGCCGTACCTGTGGGGAGGCGAGGGGCCCGACCAGTGGGATTGCTCGGCGTTGGTACAGGCTGCCTATCGATACGCAGGCGTCGAGATCCCGCGTACCGCCACCGACCAGTGGTACGGGGCGGGTCGTGCCCTCGGTGATGGGGAAGAGAGGCTTCCAGGGGATCTGGTTTTCTTTACCCTGGATGGCTCATCGTCCGATCACTTAGGCATCGTGATCTACCCTCCCGATGCATTCCTCGAGGCAAGCGGCCAAGCTGGCCTCGTGCGGGTGAGTTCGCTCGATGCAGCCAGCGCGCTCTATCAGGCCGACCTGGCAGAGCGCGTGTTGGGCGTCAAGCGCGTGATCTAGGATGGCAAGAGAGTGGCGGGAGGATAGCAGGTGGACGAGATCGTCAAGGCACTGAAGGCTCTCCTGCACTGCCCGGTGCAGGCCGACGAAAAGACACGGGATCGATATGCTACAGACCAGAGCATCTATCAGGTACGACCTATTGTGGTCGTGTTTCCTCAGGAGATCGAGGATGTCGCGACCACCTTGCGCTTTGCGCGCGATACAGGCATCCCCCTGACGCCGCGGGCAGGGGGCAGTGGCACAGCCGGAGCAGGCCTGGGGCGTGGTATCTTGCTGGTCTTTGACAGATCCGGCCCGATGAACCGCATCCTCAGCTTTGAGGAGAGAGAGGGCCAGTCCCTGATGACAGTCGAGCCAGGCCTCGTGCACGACGATCTGCAGCACTACCTCCGGCAGCGTGGGCTTTATCTGCCCTCGGATCCTTCCAGCGGTGCAATCTCGCTGTTAGGGGGCAACATTGCCACCAAGGCCAGCGGCCCGCACGCTCTCAAGCATGGCTCTATCGACCGCTACCTGTGTGACGTGCAGTTTGTCACGGCCCGTGGCGAAACAGTCGATACGGCTGACGAGACGAGCATCCCGGATTACCTGCGCGAGGGGGTCCTTTCACTGCGCGACGATCTTTTGAGAGATGAGCGCGCTGTCCGGACGCTGAAGGCCCGTCAAGAGATGAAACTGGCAAGTGGCTACAACTTGTTTACCTTCCTGCGCCACCATCAGCTCGGGGACTGGATCGGCCAGCTCATGGTCGGCAGCGTCGGGACGCTGGGAGTGCTCACTGCCGCGACGCTGCTTCCCGAGCCATACGTGCAGGGGAGGGCTATGACGCTGCTTGCCTTTCGCAGCCTGTACGAGGCTGGAGATGCGGTGCAGTACATCCGGTCCCTGGGCGTGGCCGCGATCGAGATCATGAATCATCGTACCATCGTAATCGTCAAGCAGCGCCGACCAGCCCTGGAAGTACCCGATGGGGAGGTGCACCTGTTGCTCGTCGAGTACGAGGGGCCGGAACGAGCCGATCAGATCGCCCGGGTCGAGCGACAGGTCCGCGAAAATGGCTATCATATGGCGGGCCCGGTGGTCACGGTCGAGTCTGAGGAAGAGCAGGCCCGGCTGTGGCAAGTGCGCAAGGCGCTCTTGCCAATCATCCGCGGCTACTGCACTGACTGCGCTGCGCTGTCGGTCGTCAACGACGTCGGGGTGGAGGTGGCCCACTTGGCCGATTTCATTCGCGACGTGGAAGCGATCTTTGACGATATGGGCCTGACCGCTGCCATCTACGGCCATGCGGGCAGTGGGAACCTACACCTGAGACCGCTCTTTGACCGCCATGCACCCAACCTTCCGGCGTTGCTGGAAGAAGTGGCCGATCGGGTATACGAGGCGGT
>CAZLMZ010000146.1:2118-8124 GCA_964560475.1 uncultured Anaerolineae bacterium | reverse complement strand
CACCGCGTGCGCGTGGCGCGGATCGCGTCGCTGAACAACGACCTGGCCCTGGCCCTATCGGCGGCCCCGATCCGGATCGAAGCACCGATCCCGGGCCGCTCGCTGGTCGGGATCGAGGTGCCCAACAGCCGCGTCTCGGTGGTGTCGCTGCGCAAAGTAATGGAGGCGTCTTCGTACGATCAGTACAAGAGCAACCTGACGCTTCCCCTGGGAGAGGGCGTGGCCGGCAAGCCGGTCATCGCCGACCTGGCCAAGATGCCGCACCTGCTGATCGCAGGGACGACGGGATCCGGCAAGTCGGTCTGCATCAACGCCCTGGCTACGAGCCTCATCTTTCAGAACTCCCCGCTCACTTTGCGCCTCGTCATGATCGACCCTAAACGTGTTGAAATGCGTCACTATGATCCGCTTCCGCACCTGTACGGCAAGGTCGAGTCCGATGCGGACCGGATCGTGGCCGTCCTGCACTGGCTGGTCAACGAGATGCAGGAGCGCTACCGCAAGTTTGCCCAGGCCGGGGCCCGGCACATCGACGAGTACAATGCGCGCTGGCGCGTCGGCAGCAGCGAGTACATGCCGCGCATCGTGACCTTTATCGACGAGCTGGCCGACCTGATGTTCTTTGCGCCGGAAGAGGTCGAAAAGTCGATCTGCCGGCTGGCGCAGATGGCGCGCGCCACGGGGATGCACCTAGTAGTGGCCACGCAGCGGCCGAGCGTCGACGTGGTGACGGGCCTGATCAAGGCCAACTTTCCGGCGCGCATCGGCTTTACGTGCAGCAGCAGCACCGACTCGCGCGTGATCCTCGACACGGTCGGCGCAGAGACGCTGCTCGGCAAGGGAGACCTCCTCTTCATGTCGCCCGACTCGAGTCAGTTGGTGCGCGCGCAGGGAAGCTCGGTCTCGCCCACCGAGATCCAGCGTGCGATCCACTATTGGCTCGATTGGACGCGGCGGGAGGAATGGGAAAAGGGGCCGGCCCCGTGGGAGGACGTGATCGAGCGCGAGGAGGCGACCACGGGGGACGAGCTGATCGAGCGTGCGATCGAGATCGTCCGCGAGCAGGGCAGCGCGTCAGCCTCCATGCTGCAGCGGCGCATGCACATCGGCTACCCGCGCGCAGCACGGTTGATCGACGACCTCGAGCAGCTCGGCATCGTCGGCCCGCAGTTGAGCGGTGGCCGCCCGCGCGAGCTGCTGGATCCGTCCTTTGAGGCCGAGACGTCTGCCGGGCAGGGCACGGGCACATGATCTACCTGGGCACGAGCGGCTACAGTTACGACGACTGGCGGCACATCTATTATCCCGCCAACGTGGCGCGCAGCGGCTGGCTGGTCTACTATGCGACCGAGTTCCGGGCGGTGGAGCTCAACACCACCTATTACCGGCTGCCGACAGTGGATCAGTTGGCTAGGCTGGCCGAGCAGACGCCGGACGATTTTGTCTTTACGGTCAAGGCACACCGGGACATCACCCACAACCGCACAGGTGACCCGCTCGTCTTTGCCAGGCTGCGCGCCGCACTGGCGCCGCTGCAGGACGCCGGCAAGCTGGGCGCAGTGTTGCTGCAGTTTCCGTTCTCGTTTCGGAACGACAAGAGCAACACCTACTACCTGCAGCACTGCGCCAAGCAGTTCGCCGGCCTGCCGTGGGTGGCCGAATTCCGGCACAATAGCTGGATCACGCAGAGCACGCTCTCGATGCTGCGCGAGTGGGAGGCAGGTCTCTGCAACGTGGACATGCCGGCCCTGCCGGGGCTGCTGCCACATACGGCGTTTGTCACCGCACCGACGGCGTACGTCCGTTTTCACGGGCGCAACGCCGACCAGTGGTGGCGCCACGAAGAGGCGTGGCAGCGGTACGACTATACGTACACGAGGGAAGAACTGGAAGAATGGGTGCCGCACCTGCGCGCGATGAACGAGGAGGCGGACAACCTGTTCGTGTTTGCCAACAATCACTGGCAGGCACAGTCCGTACAGACTGTGCGCCAGATCAAGATGCTACTGGAAGAACCAACTCGAGAGGGATAGAACCAATACAGAGGTTAGGAGGGTGTAGCTATGTCAGGACATAGCAAGTGGTCGACCATCAAGCGGAAAAAGGGCGCGGAAGACGCCAAGAGAGGCAAGATCTTTACCAAGATCGGGCGCGAGATCGAGATCGCCGTCCGGGAAGGAGACCCCGACCCAGATACCAATTTCAGGCTGCGCCTGGTCATCGACAAGGCCAAGCAGGCCAACATGCCCAAGGACAACATCGAGCGCGCCATCCGGCGGGGCGCAGGCCTGGAAAAGACCGAGGATCTACAGCGCATCACCTACGAGGGCTATGGGCCCGGCGGCACGGCGGTGATGGTGCAGGTGCTGACGGACAACCGCAACCGGACCGTCTCGGACATCCGGCGCGCGTTCAGCCGGCACGGTGGGAACCTGGGCGAGAACGGCTGCGTGGCCTGGATGTTCGAACCCAAGGGCTATATCACCGTTCCCATGAACGGGTACGATCCGGACGAGTTGTTCGAGATCGCACTCGAAGCAGGAGCCGAGGACGTCGTCATCGGCGAGGATATGGTCGAGATCTACTCGGGCATCGACGACTTTCAGAACGTGCAGGAGGCGATCTCGGAAGCCAAGATCGACACCGAGACGGCTGAGATGTCGATGATCCCGCAGACCAAGGTCAGCCTCAGCCTGTCAGATGGCCTCAAGCTGATGGCCTTGGTCGACGCGCTGGAAGAGCTCGACGACGTGGAACAGGTCTACACGAACCTGGAGATCACCGACGAGATGTTCGAGCAGTACGCCGAAGCGAGCTAGGGCATGTTGGTCCTGGGACTGGACCCGGGCCTGGCCATCACCGGCTATGGCCTGCTGCGCGAGTCGCCCGACGGCGAGATGGGGCTGGTTACCTACGGCGCGATCACCACGTCCGCCGAGGAGCCGCTGCCCGAACGGCTGCTGTCGATCCAGCACCAGCTCGATGCGCTGCTGTCAGAGCACAACCCCGACGCGGTGGCGGTGGAAGAGCTCTTTTTCTGCCGCAACGTGACCACGGCGCTGCTCGTCGGCCAGGCCAGGGGCGTCGTGATCCTCACCGCCGCCGGACACGGCGTGCCGGTGCACGAGTACAAGCCGATGGAGGTCAAGCAGGCAGTGAGCGGCTATGGCAATGCTTCCAAGGCACAGGTGCAGGAGATGGTGCGCATGCTGCTCGACCTGGACGAGGTGCCCCAGCCCGACGACGCGGCAGATGGCATCGCCGTGGCCATCTGCCACCTGCACAGCGCCCGCCTGCAGGGCATCCTCGACGCACAGTTGGGCTAGGGCAAACTCCAAACCCGTTTTCTCCCAGCGACGAACGTCGCCGAAAACGGGTTTGGAGGGATCATACCAAAGGATCGAAATGATCGCCAGTATCGAGGGAACGCTGCGCACAATCGGCAAGGGATCGGTGGTAGTGGAGGTAGGCGGCATCGGCCTCCGCGTCCACGTCCCCGACACCTTCCTCGACGAGTGCGGGCCCGTCGGCAGCACCGTCTCGCTGCGCACGCACCTGCACGTGCGCGAGGACGAACTGACGCTCTATGGCTGTGCCACCGAGGACGAGCTGGGGCTCTTTGAGCTCCTCCTCACCGTCTCTGGCATTGGCCCTAGGGTCGCGCTTGCCGTCCTCTCTGCCCTCTCTCCCGACCAGATCCGCCACGCGATCGCGACCGAGCAGAGCAGCGTCCTCTCCAGCGTGCCCGGCATCGGCGCCAAGACGGCGGAAAAGATCATCTTTAACCTCAAGGACAAGGTCCGCGCCCCTGCTGTCGAGCCCGTCCCGGTCATGCAGATCAGCGACGTCGACAGCGAGGTCATTGCCGCGCTGACCGGCCTCGGCTACAGCGTGATCGAGGCCCAGAGCGCGCTGCAGCACGTTCCCGTCGACGTCGACCAGGTAGAGGACCGCCTCCGCGCCGCATTGGCCTACCTGGGCTCGTAAGGATCGTCATCTCTCATCCAGTTGAGGCAGCGCTTCGGATGTATGGATCTCCACGCCGCGGAGCGCTGTACAGTCGATGTATTCCAGCGATCAAGGAGGGCCCCTCATGATCCACTCACGCCTGTGGCGCTACCTGGCCGTGGCCGCCCTGGTGGTCATCGCCAGCCAGAGTGCGAACCGGGCTGCAGCACGCATCGAGACCGCACCGCGCGAGGAGCTCGTGCTGCCACAAACGGGATCCACACCCCAGGTGGAGCCACCAGCGCAGCCACCAGACTCGGCCTGGACGACGACGTCCTCACTGCCGGCCCTGGGGATCTCGGACATCGGCCCGGCCAGCATCTCCGGCTCCTCGGTCCACACCCAGGACTGTTACAGCGCTGGCGAGACGCGCACGATGTGCTTCACCGTCCACAATAGCTCGCCCGATGCCGAATGGCTGGACCGCGTGCAGCTGACCTTTCCCACCCAGGATGGCCCATGGGGAGTGGCCTGCCAGTCGCAGGACGCCACCGACTCTAGCGGCGCCGCCGTTCACATGGCTTGCAGTGCGGCAGGCAACGAGATCGTCTTTGCCGATAACGACGCTGACTCGGTGGGCGAGATCACCACCGGCAGCAGTTGGGGCTTTTGCGCCAGCGTGACCGTGCCCGGCACGTACAATGGCCCGCGTCTCATCCCCTGGGGCCTCTCGGGCGACGAGGACGGCGCCGCGCCGCACGAAGAGACGGGCACCATGACCGTCGAGCAGTGCATGCCCCTGATGCTCAAGCCCGCCACGGTGCAGATCCAAGGCTGCAACGGCCTGCCCCAGGCGGTCGAGTTCGAGCTGTGGAACAACACCGGCAGCGGCGGCACCTTTGCCCTGGCCTACGACGTGCCCTCAGGCAACGGCGCGTTCGCCGGTCCCGATCAGTTGGCCCTCGGCGCCGGCGAGGTGGTCACCTGGACGGCGTCCCTGGAACCCGACCTGTGCCTCTCGACCGGCGAGGTGGTCACGGCCACGCTGTCGGCCTCGGGCAACGGCCACCAGGATAGTTCGATCCTGGTACAGACGGTGAGTGCCAACGCCGGTTGGGAGAGCAAGGCGTCCAGCCCGGTGCCGGCCATGGACAACGTCGTCATCTGGGCCGCACACGCCGACGGCGGCCTGTGGAGCATCGGCGGCTATGGCGCGAACGGCGCGACCCAGCGCTACGACCCGGCCACCGATCAGTGGACGGTGCACACCCCAGAGACGGTGATCACCCCGACCATCGAGTATCCCATGGACGGCTGCTACGGCCTGGACAGCCAGGGCCACGAGATCGTCGTCCTCTTTCCCGACACCGTGGTCACCGGCACGCTGCACGTCTATGACATCACCGTCGACACGTGGTCGCAGCGCCCCATCCCCACCGGCTATCCCGCTGAAGGTCGCTGGGGACACGACGTCGTCTCGCTGCTCAACACCCCCGGCGTCAACCAGAACGTATGCTACATGACCGGGGGCTCGACGCAAACGGGCGGCGGCAGGGTGCGGGATCTGTGGCGCTACGACCCTGAGACGAACGAGACGGTCTATCTGGGCGCGTTCCCCGCCGACATCTGGTTCGGCTTTCACGCCTCGTGGTTCGTGCCCTGGGTCGGCAACGAGGGCGCGATCTGCGTCGGAGGCGGCATCGATCACAATGCCAAGAGCGACGTCGCGGCAGCCACCCAATGCTACGACCTCGAGAGCGACACCTTTCGGGGCACGAACGCCGACCTTGGCCCCCTGCCCGAGCCGTGGTGGGGCATGGCCGACGGCTGGGCTGTGCAGAATGGACGCTACCAGATCTGGATCGCCAACGGCGTGGCTCAGAGCGGCGCACTGATCCGCAGCTCAGCCTATGCCGACGAGACGACGGGCGGTTTCGTCTACGGCCCCCAGCCACCGGTGGCGCTCTATCGCCTGGAAGGCGCCGGCTGGGATGGAAGCTTCTTTGTCGAGCAGGGCGCCGCCGGCGGCTTTAGCTACAGCACTCACAATTACCTGCT
>CAZLMZ010000146.1:0-2018 GCA_964560475.1 uncultured Anaerolineae bacterium | reverse complement strand
CGTGCTGCGTGTTCCCCCGTGCCAGCGAGGCAAAGATCCCGAGGAAACAGAGCGCGGCAGAGATGGCGAATGCCGGCCTGAGGCTGGACAGGAACTGCGGATAGACGTCCGGCGTGATCTTGGCCTGCCCCAGGTAGAGTGCAAAGATCAGCGTCGCGATGCTCAGGCTGAGCGTCTGCCCGATCAGGCGCATCGTCCCCAGCGTAGCCGAAGCCACCCCGTAGAACCGCCGCTCGACCGCGCTCATGATCGCGTTGACGTTGGGCGACGAAAAGAGCCCAAACCCGAGGCCCAGGACGGCCAGATCGAGGACGATCGCCCAGGTGGGGGTTCGCGTGCCCAAAAAGATGAACGGCACCAGCGCCACGGTGGTCAGTCCCATCCCCACGGACGCCAGCGTGCGCGACTCGACACGGTCCGACAGCCGGCCTGCCAGCGGCGACAGCGCGGCCATGATCACCGGCTGCGCCACCAGGATCAAGCCGGCGGTCTGGGGCGACAGGCCCCTGATATACTGCAGGTACAGGCTCAACAACAGGCCGACGGCCGAGGTCGCGCTATAGTTGACCAGGGCCGCCAGGTTGGAAAAAGTAAAGGCCGCGTTGCCCCGAAAAAGGCCCATGTTCAGGATCGGGCTGGTCGTGCGCATCTCCCACGCCACAAAGGCCGACAATCCCACGATCCCCGCCACGAGCAGCCCGATCCCCAGGGGCGAGGGCAGCCGCGAGAAGCCCAGGATAGCTGCGGCGAGCGAGACGCCATAGATCAGGGCGCCGATCCAGTCAAAGCGCTCGCCGGCTGCTTCGGCCCATTCGCCCTTGAGCCGAAAGTAGGCCAGCGGAAGGATGATGACCCCCAGCCCTACGTTCAGCCAAAAGATGCTGCGCCAGCCGGCGAATCCGGTCAAGACCCCGCCCAGCACAGGCCCCAGCGACAGCCCTGAATAGGTCGCCGCCGTGGAAATCCCCAGCACCCGCCCTCGCTCCCCTGCCGGGTAGACCGAGGTCAGGATCGCCACGCTGGTGCCAAAGATAAAGGCGCTCCCGATCCCCTGCAAGACGCGAAAGCCCACAAACACCAGCCCCGTCGGGGCTACGGTGCACAAGAGCGAGGCCAGCGTATAGATCAGGATGCCCCACATAAAGACCTTCTTGCGACCGACGATATCCGCGACCTTGCCCATGGGCACGAGAAAGACCGCCGCCGCCAGCAGGTAGGACGTGCCGACCCAGGCCTGCAGCACGGCGCTCATCGCGAACTCGCTTCCGATCGCACGCAGCGCCACGTTCATCGCTGAGGCCATAAAGGGAGTGAGGAACGAACTCAGCGCCGCGACGAGCAGCGCGGCAGATCGGGTGGTAGGGTTGCTGGTCTGCTGGTTCATCGTGCTCCTTCCGTGGAGATGGTTCGGGACAGGCCATAGATCCACTTGAGGCCATCGTACAGGCCTGGATAGGGAACGTGGCCTTCGTCACCATAGGTTTCGTGCTTCAGGACGATGCGGCTTTCAGGCGATTGTGCCAAGGCATCCAGAAAGCGCGAGCCATTGCTCGCCCTCGTGCCAGCAGGATCGTATGGGTCGACCCGCCCATCTGCGGCGAACAGGGCCCTCTCTCGCAGGCCGCCCGGGCCAAGCGCGGGCAGCACGTCCCTCGTCAAGAACGCACAGCCCTGCTCTGAAAGCCCAAAGCTGCTCAACACGCAGGCATCGAACAACTGGGGCCGCTTCAGAAAAGCGTAGCAGGCGAACACAGAGCTCGCGGATTGGCCGTAAAGAACACGAAAGCCGTTCGTCCGATAGTTGGCTGCTATGAATGGCAAGAACTCGTCCGCGATGAACTGCAGGAACCTCTCAGCGCCTGCACCTAGCGCCATATCTCGAGCGCGATCCGTATTCTCTATCGCTACGACAATGGCTTCCGGGATCCGCTCCGCCATATGTGCCAGGTACCAGGCCGTCATCGCGGTCTGGCAAAATACCTCCTTGTCGCCGTCCAGTTGGATCAGGGCAGGATACG